>JACPVC010000153.1 GCA_016191955.1 Chloroflexota bacterium | reverse complement strand
TCATCGGGCACGCCGCCGCACGCCATCATCATTGACTTGTTTATGCCGGAAATGGACGGCTTCCAAATCCTTGAACAGATGCAAGCAGACCGAAAATTGCGTGACATCCCCACCATCGTCATCAGCGGCATGGACGTTACAGCGGAACAGAAGAACCGGTTGAAGGAGTTCGGTCAACGTTTGCTTACCAAGGGTTCCTTCAACGAACACGAATTATTGACCTCGATCCAGCGCTCGCTCGATCGCTTGTCAAAGAAGTAAAACAGACTGCACAGGAGAAATAAGTGTCATTCATCATCAAATGCCTGGACTGCGGGCATAATGCGCCATACTTTCCAACCTCTACGACCTGCCCCAAGTGCGGCAGCCAATGGCGCGAAGCGGAGTACGACTATGAGCTGATCGGGAAAACCCTGCCGGAGAAATTAAAGACTCGCCAGCATGACCTTTGGCGTTACCACGAGCTGCTCCCAGTTCGCAACCCGAACATCAGCCTGTCTTTGGGAGAAGGGTACACCCCCATGATCCGCGCAGTCAATCTGGGGATGATGTTGGGCTGCCCTAATATTTTCATCAAGGATGAACGGCAGGGACCGACCTCCTCCTTCAAGGATCGCCAGGCATCGGTGACAATTG
The DNA here is from genome assembly GCA_016191955.1 of Chloroflexota bacterium. Classification (GTDB taxonomy): domain Bacteria; phylum Chloroflexota; class Anaerolineae; order Anaerolineales; family Villigracilaceae; genus Villigracilis. Next base: position 50,259 of record JACPVC010000153.1, on the reverse strand, counting down.
CGGCGTTGAAAGAGGCGGGCATCACCGAAATGGTGGCTGCTTCCACCGGGAATGTTGCCATCTCCTATTCGGCGTATGCATCCCGAGCGGGGATGAAACTCTGGGCGTTTGTCACCAGCCTCGTCCCGTCGGTCAAGATGCGTGAGATCGCATTGTATGGCAGCCAGGTCATCAAGATCACGGGGTCATACGACCAATGCAAACAAGTCGCGGCAGAATTTGCGCGCCAACGCAAGTTATACCTGGATATGGGCGCGCGGACGATCACGTCGATTGAAGCGATGAAAACAATCGCATTTGAGATCGCCGAACAGCTCACCAATTTCCTTGGACCTGGGGATAATGCTCCCCTGCGCACCCCGGACTGGTATGTGCAAGCCATTAGCGGCGGGATGGGACCGTTGGGCGTCCACAAAGGATTCCGCGAAATGAAGCAGATGGGCTGGGTGGAGAAAATCCCCGCCTTCGCCCCCATCCAAGCCGATGGCTGCGCCCCGATGGTGTACAGTTGGAAAAAGGGACTCACAAAAGCCGAGCCGGTTACGAATCCTAAAACGAGAATTGAAACGCTTGCCACAGGCGACCCCGGACGCGCTTATGAATTTTTGAAGAACCATGTTGACTCAACCAACGGCGTATTCGAAAGTGTGACCGATGAAGAAGCCTTCCGCGCGATGCATGTGCTCGCCAAGATGGAGGGCATTTCTGCCGAGCCAGCCGCCGGCGCTGCGTTTGCCGGGTTGTTCAAATTGATCCGTGCGGGGGTCATCAAGCCGAGCGATACGGTTGTGGTCAACTGTACGGGGCATACCATGCCTGCCGAACAGGGAATCCTCGGCGAGAACTGGGCACGTGATGTGAAGTTCCCTTCCCTGTCACAAGCGCCGCAGGAGGAAGGCTTGCTCTCTGCGCTTACGCAAGTGGCGCCGGAACGCTTCCCCAAGATTGCCATCGTGGAAGATACCCTCGAAGCGCGGCGTTTGATCCGTCGTATTCTTCAATCACAGGGTAACTTCACCATTCTTGAAGCGGAAAATGGACGCGCCGGACTCGATCTCGTTCAACGCGAACTGCCGGATTTGGTCGTGCTTGACTTGATGATGCCGGAGATGGATGGCTTCTCGGTCATCGAAGCCCTGCGCTCCAACCCCGAAACGGCGACCATCCCCGTGATCGTTGCCACCGCAAAAGAACTCACCCCAGATGAAAAGAACCGCCTCAGTGGGCACATCCAGGCGCTGTTACAAAAAGGCGATTTTCTCAACGACGAATTCTTAGACGAGGTCAGGTCTCTCTTGAAATAAGCATTTATTGGAATCAAAAAGGCTGGCGCGATTGGCAAAAAAACATACAGCCGGGATACTTGCAGCGTTCAGTTCCGCGCTCTTTCTCGGAATGGCTCCCGTTTTCGGAAAACTCGCCATAACGCAGGGATTCTCACCCTTCGCCGTTGTTGCCCTACGCACCGGGTTTGCCTCAGGCATCATGCTCATTGTGATGTTGTTGTTCTACCGCCAGTATCTCTATATCTTTCCAGTGGGGTTGATCGGCTGCGTTCTTGCGGGCGTCATCAATGGATTGGGTTCCCTCTTTTATTATCTCGCCCTCGAACGGCTGGACGCCAGCCTCGGACAGTTGCTCTACTCCCTGTACCCGTTCTTTGTCGCCTTGTGGTTGATCCTTGACCATCAACCGCCCAGCCGCCTGACGATTTTCCGCATCACGCTTGCCACCATCGCTGTACTGCTATTAACGAACGTCCCGGACGATCACCCTGATTACACCGGCGTCACCATGATGATCGCTGCCGCTGTTCTGTATGCCATGCACCTGCCCATCAACCAGCGCGTGCTGTACGAAGTGCCTGCGCCGACGGTGGCGCTGTACACTTTACTTTCCATGAGCGCAGTGGTTACCCCTGCATATTTTATCTTCGACCGCACCTGGCCCACCGCAAACGCTCCCTGGCTGCCGGTTGCCGGGCTGACCTTTGTGACGATCTTCTCCCGTGTAGCATTGTTCCTCGGCGTGAAAAAGATCGGGGGCATGCAAACCGCCCTGCTCGGGCTCGCCGAACTGCTGATTGCCATTTTCTTCAGCAGCCTGCTCCTTGGGGAAAACCTGGCAGTCACTCAATGGCTTGGTGCGCTCGGGCTTGCCGTGAGCCTCGTACTTGTGATGTATGAAAAACCTGCCCCACTCGCTCCCGCCGCAAAGACCGGCTGGCTGTCGTGGATCCGCCCGCCCGGGCTACCTAAAGATACATTTGGTCCTTATGAATAAAAAGATGGTCAACTTTTCGGTTGACCATCTTTTTATAACTCAACTTGCATCAATCGTCCTTCGACTGCACTCCTCGGCTTGCACTCGTCGCTCCGCTCAGGACGATTGATGCAAATACCTCTTCCGCGTAAGGCAAATTTTCAATTTACCGGCGCTCACCCAACATCTCACGGTCGAAAATGGATGGGTTGGTATAAAGCCCTGCTCGCAATTGCTGCCGCGCCAAGTCGAGATCGCCCAGAATGTGTTGAATGTCTTCGTATTCAGCGTCACACAACAAAACGCCTACATTTGCGCGAAGCCCCAACCCGCGGTCATTGGTTTCGAGGAAGCGTTTCATACTCTCTCGCAAGCGCCCGGCAATCTTCAATGGCGCCTCAGGCGTGGGAATATCTTCGATCAGGGTCAGGAAAAGCGTTTTCTCCGGCGACCATGCCATCGTGTCTGTAGGGCGAAGCGTAATACGAAACTGGTCGGCAAGTTTTCGCAGGAAATTCCGCATTTCAGTTTCATTCAGGTGTTCCCGCAGATCCTCCATCGGAGATACATCTGCAAAGAGCACGCCAAAACGACGGAAGGAACTCTGCTTGATGCGTTCCAAAGAAAAGGTCATGCGGACATTGAAAAATGGCAGGGTGTACAAGCCTGTCACAAAATCGTGTGTGGGTTCATCGAGCGCACCCTGGGTGGCTTGCAAGCGCTGAACCAGGCTGCTAAGCTGGTTGATATCCACCGGCTTGAGCAGAAGTAAATCCGGTTCGACGGGCAGACTGTCGGCATAGGGCGCATACGCCGTAATGACCACCACTGGCACACGCATGAGCCGTTCATCGTCGCGCATCCGTTTCAGGATTTCGATCCCAGACATCCTCGGCAATTGCAAGTCCAGCAAGACGATATTTGGACGCATCACTTCAAGCCGATCCATGGCATCTCTGCCGTCCAGAACGATCTCGGTCTGGTAACCGGCAACATCCAATACATGCCGGAACAAGGCAACAATATCGCGGTCATCCTCAATAATTAATGCAATGGGTTTATCCATGAGCACGCCCTTGGCACGAAAGAAACATATAGGTGTCTCCATTATACGACCTTCATCACTCGTTTGGGATGTTGATTCGGGCGTTTTATCATACAATTACAATAAACACAAATTCCATGAATCTTCTCCGCGCTCTCCGCCTCGACCAGACACAGCAGTGTCCCATCATTTGTTTCACCGGCTCCGGCGGCAAAACCACCGCCCTCTTCCAACTTGCACGGCAGTTTCTCGAACTCAAATCACGTTTCGCAAGTCACAAGCGGGTGATCGTCACCGCCACAAGTCATCTTGGCACATGGCAAATTCCACTTGCAGACCATCACGTTATTACCAGTGATGTAGAAGAAATTCAACTACCAACAGAGGGCGTCATTTTGGTAACAGGTGAAATCGACGGTGATAGAACCAAGCCCATATCTCATAACGCCATTGACTGGCTACGCGCAAATTCGCAATCCCGTCAAATCCCTCTTCTGATCGAAGCGGATGGGTCGCGTCAAAAGCCGCTCAAAGCGCCTGCTGTACATGAACCACCTATTCCTGAATTCGCAGAGATCGTGATCCATGTTTCCGGGCTAAGCGGTCTCGGAAAGTCGCTAGGCGAAGAACATGTTCACCGCGCAGAAATTTTTTCGCAGATCAGCGGGCTTGGGCTTAACGAAAAAATCACGCCACAAGCCATACTAAAAATACTCACTCATCCCCAAGGCGCGTTGAAAAATATTCCACCAAATGCAAAACGCGTCGCCCTTCTCAACCAAGCGGATACGCCCGAACTGCAATCCATCGGCGGCAACATGGCGCGCGAATTGCTCAACGAGTATGCCTCCGTCATCGTTGGCTCGCTGCAAAAAGAAAATCTTCATCTTGTGGAACGCACCGCGGGCATTATCCTCGCGGCTGGGACTTCCAGCCGCTATGGGCAACTCAAACAATTACTGGATTGGAAGGGAAAGCCTTTCATTCGACACGTGACAAAAACCGCGCTTCACGCCGGACTTGAGCCTGTTGTGGTCGTCACCGGCTTTCGCCACGCGGACGTTGAATCTCACCTACAAGACCTGCCTGTGAGCCTCGTCTACAACCCTGAGTACGAGCAGGGACAAAGCACCTCCGTCAAAAAAGGAATTGCCGCATTGCCTTCAAATACAGGCTCAGCCATATTTTTACTTGCCGACCAACCGCAAATTCCGGTTGAGGTCATCCGTGCGTTGGTCGAATCACATGCGAGTGAACGGCAGTCCATCCTTGCTCCGCTGGTATTGGAGGAACGCCGGGCAAACCCCGTGCTATTTGACCGGGTCGCCTTCCCAGACCTGATGCAATTAACAGGTGACATTGGCGGGCGCGGTATCTTCGACAAACATAAAGTCTCCTTCCTACCCTGGCATGACGATATCCTGATCTTCGATGTAGATAAGCCGGAGGATTACGAAAGGCTGAAAAGCCTGGAGCCCTTCGACCCTGCCCAAAACGAGGGTGGAAAATAGAAAGTGATAAGCAAAAGATGATCTCCGCGATTATTCTCGCCGCAGGAAAATCCACGCGCATGGGTCGGCAAAAGCTGTTGATGCCTTGGGGGGATACAACTGTGATCGAAAAAGTCATTCGAACGCTGCAAGCTTCGGGAGTTGAAGATATTGTTCTGGTAACAAACTCCGAAATTGCAGCACAAATTACAAATTACAATTTACAAATCACGCTCAACAACAAGGACGAAATGCTGACTTCCATTCAACTTGGCTTGCAAGCACAGAAGCCGTCAGCAGAGGCGACGCTTATTTGTCTCGGCGACCAGCCCCAAATCGAGGAAGGAAGCGTGCGGAGCGTATGCGGAGCATTCCAAACAAGCAGGTCGAATCTGGTTGTGCCGAGTCATCAGATGCGAAGAGGGCATCCGTGGCTGGTGGCGCGCGCGTTATGGGACGAAATCCTTGCGATGCGGGAAGGGTCGATGCGCGGGTTTTTGAATGCGCATGCAGACGAGATCGAGTACGTGAATTTGGACACCTCCACCATTTTGCAAGACATCGACACGCCCGAAGATTACTTGAAATATAAACCGCCCATGTGATAAACTCGCTCCACTTTTGGTATTGGGAGCCGGCATGAAATATTTTGTGATCGTCAATCCGACCTCGGGGCACGGACTTGGGGAGAAGGCCATTCCGCAAATCGAATCGTTTTTAAAGGAGCATGGTTTCGATTTCACTCTGATATGTACAACCGGCGTATGGCATGCGGCGGAACTCGCCGAAGGCGCGGCGCGAGACGGCTATGACGTGATCGTTTGCGCCAGCGGCGATGGCACAGTAAACGAAGCCATCAACGGCATCATGCGCGCAAAAAAGGCGGGGTATAACGGCGCGGCATTCACGGTATTAAGCATCGGCACAGGCAACGACTTCTCAGGCGGCACGGGCATTCCCACAAACTTGAAGGACGGTTTGAACTCCTTGAAAGCGGACAAGCGCAAGAGAATCGACCTGGGTCTGGTCAAGGGCGGAGACTATCCCGAAGGGAGATATTTCGGCAACGGGATCGGCGTTGGCTTCGATGCGGCAGTTGGCAATGAAGCCATCAAAGTGCGCTGGACGCGCGGCTTGCTGGCGTATCTGATCGGTGTGATCAAGACCGTCTTCCTTTATTACAACCCCGCACAAGTTGAAATCATCCTGGACGACAAGGAAACCATCAGCCAGCGCTCGCTAATGATCTCGGTTATGAATGGCAGGCGTATGGGCGGCGGTTTTCAAATGGCGCCTGAGTCTCATCCCGATGACGGCTTGTTCGACTTATGCATCGCTGAGACCGCTTCGAAGGGGCGCATTCTTCGAATGATCCCCCACTTCATCAAGGGCACGCAAAAGACTCTGCCCGAGATCCAAATGAAGCGCGCGAAAACAGTTTCGATCAAATCGCTGGATATGACCTTCCCGGCTCACGCCGACGGCGAGTTCATCTGCCTCAATGGTAAATATCTGACCCTTGAATTGCTCCCCCAGGAGCTTGAGATCATCCACGCTTAAACCTCATGAAAAATTTTCCCCTTTGGTTCATTACATTTGCTCTCCGTATTTACTTTTGGCTCACCTTGAGAATCGACGCGCCCGACGATATGGATAAGGTCCCGGCAGAGGGACCGCTGATCATCATTACCAATCACACTGGTCAGGTTGAAGTGCCTGTTTTCGCCACCCTGCTGCAACCGCGCAGAATAACCGGTTGGGGCAAGGCAGAGGCATTCGAAAACTTATTCCTACGCTGGGTCTTTAGTGCATGGAAGATCATCCCCGTCCATCGCGGCGAAGCGGATATGGCTGCGCTTAAGTCTGCGCTGCGTATGTTGGAAGAAAATTATATTTTCGGCGTTGCGCCGGAAGGGACACGCAACAAAACAGGAATCCTGCGGCGCGGGCTGCCGGGGGCTGCCATCCTCGCCTTGAAATCAGGCGCGCCTGTGCTTCCAATTGTCCATTGGGGCGGCGAAGATTTTCTTAAAAACCTCAAACGTTTCAAACGCACCGATTTTCACATCCGCATTGGGGAAGCTTTCTACGTCAGAGCAGATGGCAAAGTCACTGGAGAAATGCGGCAGGAGATCGTGGACGAGATGATGTACAAGATCGCCGCATTGATGCCGGAACAATACCGCGGGGAGTATGGCGATATGAGCAAAGCCAGTGAAAAATTCTTAGTAAATCTAAGGTAGTACTCCAGTCCTAGTTTGACTTTCAGAGGTGTTAACGCCCGCATCAGGAAAATGTCATAGAATGATGACGTAAGCCAAACGGAAAAGGAGTAAAAAAATATGAAAAAATTGCTTACCATCATTATCTTTGTGGCAGCTCTCTTGACCCTGACCACAGGGACGGTGTTCGCTCAAGAAGCGACACCAATTACCGGTACCGTTGAAAGTGTAGTGCCCCAAACCGATGCAACCACGGGCGAGACGATCTACGTCGTTACGCTTACAGATGAGTTCGGAACGACTCAGGTTGTAAATGTCAGTGAAGCAACCGCTGAAGCGCTTGGGCTGATCACCGTGGATGCTACAACTGGTGAAGTCACTATAAACGAAGTTATCGATCCAATTACTGTCAACCCTGAAGATATCCTCCCCACTGAAGGTGAAGGCGAGGAAGAAGCTGAACATCCTGTTGGTTCCAAATTGGGTGAATTCTTCGGCGAATTGGTTGGCGTGGATTACGATATCATCATGGAAGCTCATGAAGGTGGCGTTGATGGTGGTGGCGTTGGTTTTGGTGTCATTGCCCAGGCGCTCTGGTTCAGCAACCAACTCGAAGGCGATCCCGCGGCTAACTTCACCGCTCTGATTGAAGCCAAGCAAAGCGGTGACTACACCAACATCATCCTTGCCGACGGTTCCACCCCAGATAACTGGGGCGACGTGGTCAAGAGCCTGAAGAAGGGCGAGAATCTCGGAAGCATCATGTCTGGCAAGGCTGACCCTGGTACCGAGGAAGACACGCTTACAACCGAAAGCCAGGAGACAACCAACGGCCGCGGCAACGGTAATACCAATGGCGGTGGTAATGGAAATGGCAACGCTGGCGGTAACGGTAAAGGTAACGGAAATGGCGGCGGTAACGGGGGTGGAAATGGACACGGCAAGCCGTAGTTGACCTCACTTAGTCAAGCAATAAAAACTGCGCACCCGAGGGTGCGCAGTTTTTATTGCTTTGGGTTACAACTTTATCTGATAGGCGTTGGTCTCTCGTTTTTCAAAGCCCATTTTCAGATACAACTTGTTCGCCGCTACCCGCATCGGATTTGAGGTGAGCGAGATATTCCGCGCACCTTTCTGCCTTGCCAAATCAATAGCACGCTGCATCAGGGCTTCGCCGACTCCCTGCCCGCGAGCGGAAATATCCACGATAACATCTTCGATGATGGAACGGACGCCAGTGGGCACACGGTAAGCGGTTAGCGTTAGGGTGCCGATGATCTGTCCGCTATCGCTGCGAGCAAGCAACAGCGTAGACGAAGGATCCTGAATAAGAGCAGCCAGGTCCTCGCGAGTCGGAGGCGGATTGTTATTGGTCAGTTGCGGGACGAGGCGTTGGAACGCCTCATATAGTTCGTCATCCGCGCGGGTGGCGATTTCAATTTGCATGAGCGGTCTTGTTGTGCTTGGGGATCAAACTCAGCACGAGATAATAGGCGACATAGATCAGAGAAGCCCATGCCACCCAATTGGGTTGGTTTGGGTATTGCAGCAAACCCCAAACACCAATGACACCATAGAGATATGTAAGCACGAGGGTTAGGGTGCGCAAATAATTATTGCGGCTGGGGTAAATGTATTTGACGGGAATGAAGACCATGATATTGAAGAGCATCAGAAAACCGAAATTAACCCAGGGCGGCAGGTTCATCAAGAGCATGTAAAGCGCGGCAACGTTCCAATAGGAAGGAAAGCCCTTGAAGTGATGGTCGTCGGTCTTGGCGTCGGTTTGGGTAAATTGATACGCAGACGAGAGCAGAATGAGACTCGCCGTAAGCCATTTGACCGATTCGGGCAGAAGGTCTGTATGGATCATGAAAATGGCGGGGACGAGCACATAGTTGAGATAGTCGAGAATGTTATCGAGCAACGCGCCGTCCAGCCCGCTGGCATATTTTTTCACGTTCGCCCAGCGCGCAAGCGTACCGTCGAAGCCGTCCACGAGCATGGCGACGATCATCCAGACGATCATCATTTTGTAATCCCCTTCAAACACAGCAAAGATGCCGAGCAGTCCCCAGATCGCACCGGTGGCAGTGAAAAGGTGTACACCCCAAGCAGCGATCATGCGCAACATATTTGGCTTGGGTACTGAAATTACAGAAGTGGTCATGTTCATTCCTTTGAATGTTTTCAAGTATTAACACTGCCGATTATAAAAGGAAACAAAAAAGGACGACCCGTTTGAGCCGTCCTTTTTCAAAACTGTTAGGCTTTTTTTAAGCCAACTTTCACTTTTTCGCCTTCAAACTCATCTTCCACAACGGATGTATTCGCGGGCGGGGCTGCAAAGGATAACTTGACAGCCAGCGTCTCTGTCTTGATGTAATCCTGGTGCGCCTCCACTGCGGACCTCAAGCCTGCACTCGCTTCGACGAACAACTCGATGCGGTCGGCGACATCTAAGTTGGCGGTCTTGCGCAAATCCTGCACGCGACGCAAGAATTCACGCGCCAAGCCTTCGGCGACGAGTTCAGGCGTCAATGTGGTAACCAGCGCAGCCACGTATGCTCCATCTTCGGCAACGGCGAAACCTTCCTTCGCCATGGCTTTGACTTCGACTTCTTCGGAGATGACATGGAAGGTCTCGCCTCCGGCATTGACTTCGAGCGGTTTGCCGGTCAACAAGGCTTTTGCCACTTCCTCGGCGCTCATGGCGAGGATCGCCTTCTGGATGGCAGGGAACTTGTTGCCGTATTTCTGTCCGAGTTGCTTGGGCAGCGGTTTGACGGTGTGCGAAAGTGCTTCAGTGGCGGCATCCAACAAGCGGACATGCTTGACGTTCAACTCGTCCTGAATCACTTCCACATTCTTCATCAACGCGGCGCGCTCAGTGTTGTTGCCCACCGAGAAGGCGGCTTCTGCCAGCGGCTGGCGGACTTTGCGATTCGCCTTCTGGCGCGCAGAGTGACCGAGCGAGACCAGCTTCATCACCAATTCCATTTCGCGGTTGAGCGATTCGTCGATGAATTCTTCCATCACCTTGGGCCATTCGGCAAGATGTACCGACTCAGATGCAGTTTCATCCACCGAGCGGACGAGGTTCTGATACAGCTCTTCAGCCATGTACGGCATGGCAGGCGCGATAAGTTTGGCAACCGTGGTCAACGCTGTGTAAAGCGTGGAGTACGCTGCCTGTTTGTCGGTGCTGGAGTCGTTCTTCCAGAAACGGCGGCGCGAGCGGCGCACGTACCAGGTGGAAAGCGTTTCCACGAATTCCTCCACCGGGCGGGTGGCGTTGGTGACGTCATATTCTTCGTAGGCTTTGGTCACATCGCGCACGAGCACGTTCAACTCAGAGAGCAGCCAGCGGTCCAAGTCATTGGTCGGAGCGGTGACGGTCAGTCCTTGCGGTTTGTCGAGGTTGGCATAGGTCACGAAGAACGAGTAGACATTCCACAGCGTCAGCGTAAAGTTGCGGATCACCTCCCCGACCAAATTGGAAGAGAAGCGGCGCTCTTGTCCCGGCGGCGTAGCAGTGTAAAGGTACCAGCGCAGGGCATCCGCACCATGCAGGTTGATGACATCCCACGGCTGGACGATGTTGCCCAAGGACTTGGACATCTTGCGTCCCTCCGCATCCTGAATGTGACCAAGGCAGATGACGTTCTTGAACGAGACCTTGTCGTTGAGCAGGGTCGAGATGGCATGCAAGGAATAGAACCAGCCGCGCGTTTGGTCGACCGCCTCGCAGATGTAATCGGCGGGGTACTGCGTTTCGAATTTATCCTGATTCTCGAACGGATAGTGCCACTGCGCATACGGCATGGAGCCGGAGTCGAACCACACGTCGATCAGGTCTTTCACGCGTGACATCTGTCCGCCACACTCTACACATGTCCAATGGACGCTATCCACATACGGGCGATGCAGGTCAAGCTCGGTCAAATCCTTGCCAGCTTTTTCGGAGAGTTCCGCCACCGAGCCGACACACTCGCGATGCTTGCAATCTTCATTTTCACATTCCCAGACCGGGAGCGGCGTGCCCCAATAGCGTTCACGCGAGAGCGACCAGTCGATGTTGTTTTCGAGCCAGTTGCCGAAGCGTCCGTTCTGGATATGCTCTGGAACCCAGTTGATGGTCTTGTTCAAATTTACCAATTGGTCGCGCTTCGAACTCGTGCGGATGTACCACGAGTCGCGCGCGTAATAGAGCAAGGGGGTATGACAACGCCAGCAGAACGGATAGGTGTGAGTCATCTTTTCCGAACGGAACATCAGTCCACGCGCTTCGAGGTCCAGGATGATCTGCGGGTCGGCTTCCTTGACGAAGACTCCACGCCACGGGGTGATCTCAGGGATGAATGTGCCATCGGGCTGAACCGTAAGCAGGATAGGCAGGTCATACTGCTTCGCCATCTCCATGTCTTCGGCACCGAAAGCGGGAGCCTGATGCACGAGACCCGTGCCATCTTCGGTGGTGACGAAATCGCCAAGGATCACAAAATGAGCAGGCTTATCCAATGGCACAAAGGTGAAGAGCGGCTTGTATTTCATGCCCTTCAATTTCTTGCCTTTGAAAGTATCTACAACCTTTACTTCTTCACCACGGAAGACTTTCTCCAGCAGAGATTTAGCGAGGATGAGTTTTTCAGTCGCGCCCTCGTGTTGACGTTCGACGGTCACATAATCCACATCGGGGTGTGCGGCAACGGCAACGTTGGCAGGTAAAGTCCATGGAGTCGTCGTCCACACGAGCAGGGATGTATCGGGCTTATCGGCTAATGGGAAGCGCACAAAGACCGAAGGGTCTACAGCATCTTCGTAGCCAAGGGCCACTTCATGGTCGGAGAGAGGCGTGCCGCAACGCGGGCAATACGGGACGATCTTGTAGCCCTTGAAGAGCAAGTCCTTCTCCCAGAAACTTTTCAGGATCCACCAGACCGACTCGATGTAGTCGTTGGTGTAGGTCACATAGGCAGCATCGAGATCAACCCAGAAGGCGATGCGATCTGTGAGTTTCTCCCATTCCTGGATGTAGTTGAATACGGATTTCCGGCAGAGCTCATTGAACTTGTCAATGCCGTATTCTTCGATCTGCTGTTTGTTGGTAAAGCCAAGCTGCTTCTCCACTTCGATCTCAACCGGCAAGCCGTGCGTATCCCAACCGCCGCGGCGCGAGACGTGATATCCGCGCATGATCTTGTAACGCGGGAACATGTCCTTGAAGGCGCGCGCCAGCACATGATGCACGCCGGGGCGTCCGTTCGCGGTGGGCGGACCTTCGTAAAAGACATACTCCGGTTTGCCCTGCCGTTGCTCGACGGTCTTCTTGAAGATTTCCTGCTTCTTCCACATCTTGAGGACGTTATCCTCCATGGCAGGCACGTCGAGTTTTGGGTTGACTGCTTTGAACATTCTCACTCCTGATTGAAGGTCAAAGGTTGAAGGTTGCAGGTCGATACTTTCAACCTGCAACTTGCTACCTTCCAACCCGATTTAAAAGAAAAACTCTCATCTCACGCAGAGACGAGAGCAAGGCTCACGCGGTACCACTCTGATTTCCATCTGAAGGACGGACACTCATTGGATGACAACCATCATCCTGTTCTGCTAACGAAGAACAACTTCGGCTCACTTACTTTCAGTAACTGATAACTAGTCACTGATTTCTGATTGCAACTCCGGGAGGATTTTCAACCGACTGAACGTATCCGCTTCACACCTGACTTCGGACTCGCTGCCCGTCTCGAACGGTTTACTCGTTCCCATCCACGCTTTTGATAATGAAATTATACACACCAGTCCAGCAATCGGCAAGAGCGGGATTCATTCGAGTCATGGCTGCAGCAAAGTTCCAAGAGCTTAATGCGAAAAGCGCGAAAAAAGGCGAATGACGCAAATAACCCATGATTTTCGCGTAATTCGCCTCATTTGCGACATTCGCGTTAAGGCTTTTCCGCATTCTTACATTAGACGTTATCGGTAATTAGAAAAAAACGTCCCGAAGGTTGTTATTCGGCATTAAATTTACTCGCTCAAACCTTCGGGACGGTGGCATATAAGTTATTTCCGATAACGTCTATTCTTGTCAATCGACTTTGCTACAGCCATATCATTCCGGTCCGTTCAGGGTGAAAACGGTGATCTCCGGGCGGCAGTTAAAACGCACAAAAGGATCGGTCATGCCAACTCCACGGTTGGTGTAAAGGTACATTCCATGCACGTCGTACAAGCCAGATGGATAGTTCCTTGCCCAATATGGCAGCACAAGCGGACCCAGAAAAGGGAGTACCACTTGCCCGCCGTGCGAATGCCCGGAAAGCTGTAAAAAGAATCTTCCAGTTTCGGATATGATATCGGCATAATCGGGTTCATGAGCAAGCAACAATGCCTGTGTATCTCCGGAAAGTTTCGAGAGCACATCCTCTAGGCGGTTGGCGCCTACATGGACATCATCGACGCCGGCAATATATAAGCTTTCACCATCTTTATCCAGACGATGAACATCGTTCCTTAATTCAAGTACACCCGCCCTTATAAGCATCTCTCGTACACGCTCAACGTTTGTCCAGTGATCGTGATTCCCCATCACGCCGATAACTTTATACGTCTGCGTCAAAGGCAGCATAACATCCACGAAATCTACGATTGCAATTTCCAGGGCATCCGACCAGGAATGTCCGATCAGAAAATCGCCGGTTGCAACGACAAGGTCTGGTTTCTGTTCAAGCACAAGTTCAACTACAGTGGAAAGCCGTTCACGGTTCATCCAGCCGCCGATGTGAATATCGCTTATCTGAACAATACGATAACCGTCGAAAGCTTTGGGAAGCGCACCGAGTGGAATCTCCACCTGCGAAACCTCCAGCCAGGAAGGTTCGATCTCTGTCATGTAATAGGTTCCGGCAAAAGAAGCGAGCGCGGATGCTCCAAAGAATTTTGCAATCTTTAAAAAGTCTCTGCGTGATAATTTCGAACTCATAGTTTGTCTTTCAATTGGGTCCAAAGCTTGAAGACTTTGGGCTGCCGAACATAGAACAAAAAGGCGGGATTTAGATCCCGCCTCGTTCTTTCATAACAACTTGGATCTCAGCTTCGAGCTTATCCGCCGCCTTTTCCAAGTTCGCCAGCTCTTTCAACATCCTATCCCCCAGCGATTTATCTTCCAGCGAGTTGATGTTAATGCGGACGTTGTACCCGGCAGCCGTGAGCGACGCGCGCGCCATGGCAAAGCCAGACATGGCGTCACTGATGGCACTTTGCAGACCAGACTTGGCGCATTTGAGAGCCAGCTCCATCACTTTGACGGCATGTTCACTGACGTGAAGCGGGATGTGTGCGGCATTGAGTGTTGCCTGTGTGATAGCCGCATCACGAGCGGACTTTTGCTCATCCGTTTCTTTCGACATCTTGAATTTCGCCATGAGCACTTCAAAGGAGGCAGCGTCATCGTCTACGGCTTGCGTTAATTCCTTGCGCAAATTTTCAGCAACCACGCGAATGGCTTGCATTTCGGCTTCAACTTCAGCATATTTCTTTTTGCCCATGGTAACGCCTGAAACCATGGCGACGAGCGCTGCGCCCATCGCGCCGGCATAGGCTCCAGCAGAACCGCCGCCGGGAGTCGGTGTCGGCGCGGCTAACTCTTCGATGAAAGAGGGTCCGTTACCGGCGGAGGATGAGGCGCCCCCATTCGGGGATGTATCCGCAGTGGGAGAAGAGAAAAGCCTGGATTCGAGAATCTGTTCGGGAGAGAAAGCATCCAACTGGGTGTACCAGACCGCGGCATCCACGAGAGCCTCTTGCGGAATCAAACCGACGAGTTCGCTGTGATGAATGCCGACTCCATACCTTTCCGCTTCGCGGCGGATGAATTCGACCACGCGGGCAATCGGCGTTTCGCGGAAGTTGGTGAGGTTCATCGAAACTTGCGCGCGACCGTCCACAAGCAGACCAAGACCTTTGACGTAGCGCAGACCGCCCGACGATTGCCGCACGGCTTTGGCAATCTTCTTGGCGATGCTCACATCATCGCTGGTGAGGTAAACATTGAAAGCAATCAGCGGGTTGCGCGCACCGATGACCGTTGCGCCCGCTTTGGGAAGTTTGCTCGGACCGAAATCGGGTTTGCGATTGGAGACAGTTTCTATTTCAGTTTTGAGGACTTCGTATTGTCCTTTGCGGATGTTTTCGAGGTTGGTTCGTTCGGGTTTTGTGGCAGCGGCTTCATACAAATAGATAGGGATATTGAGTTCTTTACCGACGCGCTCGCCGAGACGTTTGGCAATGGCAATACATTCATCCATCGTCGTGCCGCTGAGCGGAACAAAAGGGACGACATCCGTTGCGCCGATGCGAGGGTGTTCGCCGGTGTGTGCATCGAGGTCAATGAGGGAGGCGGCAGTTTGGATGGCGCGGAAGGCGGCTTCTTCCACACCGGCAGGCGACCCGGCAAAGGTCAGCACGGTGCGGTTGTGGTCAAGGTCGGAGGAGCGGTCGAGGAGTTTTACCTCCCCCACCGATTGGATGGCAGCGACAATCTGGTCGATCACTTCCGGTCGGCGCGCGTCGGAAAAGTTGGGGATACATTCGATTAGTGGAGTGGTCATAGGGTTTAGATTTACGATAGATTTGCGATTTGACGAGGGTAATTATAAGGGGTGAAAGGTGTCTATGCTATACTCAATTGGATATTTATCGCAAATTGACATACTATCTTTCAAACCATTGCACAGCCAAGGCAGTCTCTCATGATATCGTTAACTAAAACACCAATTTCTTTCCTTTTAGGCTCTGGTGCTTCCATTCCCGCAAAAATGCCAAGGACAAATGATATTACAGAACTTGTGCTTTCTGGCAACGATGTTTGGAAACATAGCGATGGCAGTTACTATCTGGAAAAAGCCGGGCAATCGGGCTGGGATATAGTAGAAACTTCACGAATTACAAAATTCGTAAATATCCTAAAGCAACATATCGACGTTTTTTACAAAAACGGATCGCAACAACGAGAGGCAAATTACGAGGATATGTACTATGTAGCCGATCAAATAAAAAGTGCCGAAGATGGGGATTTTGACAACCCAGCCATTCAGCCGCTTATAGATAAGATACTGCCTGATTGCACCCAGCTAATGACTAAAACTGATTTGCATGATGAATGGAGGCTACTTGATCTTGCGTCTGAAGCTACATATTACATCAGAGATATCGCTTGGCGCCTTCTATCTAGGACGCCAAACGATTTAAGTTATCTTTCCAGATTTTTTCCAGTAAATGCTAACTCCCCCTTTTCACTTGCAAATTTATTTACACTAAATCATGATACTATTCTAGAGCAATGGCTTTCTCAAAATGATATTCCATTTACAGATGGTTTTGGCAAACCACTTAACGGCGTGCGCTACTGGCAGCCAGCAAATTTTACAGGAAGCTCATCTGAGATGAAATTTTTTAAACTACATGGTTCAGTTAATTGGTTTTCCTACCCTTCCAATGCAATTCAACCAGGAGTTGTATCAGTTGGGATCCCTCCAAATTGGGACTTTCAACACACTCTCAACCCTGAGGGCAAAAGACAGTATTCTTGTGGGGATGATGGGCCTAGACCCGAAATTCTCATGGGCACATTCAACAAAATGTTTAATTACACCAAGGGGATTTTTGCGGATATTTATTGTCTCTTCCGCGAAGCTCTTCGGCGCACGGAACATCTTGTAATCAGTGGCTATGGATTTGGAGACAAAGGAATCAATATACAACTGGTTGAGTGGATGTATTTATCACCAAATAATAAAATCATGTTGGTCGAACCTAACATAGAAAACCTAAAAACTCGAGCTAGAGGCGTTATTCAAGAACATTGGAACAGTTGGGTCACACAGAAAAAGCTCAAAATTATTGAGGAAGGTATTGAAAAAACAAGCTGGGAGAGATTAGCCGAGAAAGCAAACTGAGGTCTCGCTCTTACGGCGTGAGGGTTTGATTGTGATATCCAAAGTCCATTCCTTTATCTATTGCGATATGCTCACCTATCATGAAAAGCTTTAATATTGCAAATCTGCGTCTGCACAGCCAGCGACTTACTACAACTATCTTCAAAAATCCATCTGATGTGGTGGGATGGCTTGGCGCTGTCCAATCACAGGATTATGCGGGGGCAAAATGGGCGCTTGGTCAACGAATCAAAAACGCGACGGATGAAGCCATTGAAGAGGCTTTTAACGCAGGAGCGATCCTACGCACACATGTCATGCGTCCCACCTGGCATTTTGTCAAACCTGAAGATATCCGCTGGATGCTTGCACTCACTGCCCCACGCGTCCATGCGCTTAGTGCCACTTATTATCGCAAACTCGAATTGGACAATGCCACCTTCAGGCGTAGTAACACCGTCTTGATAAAAGCATTACAGGGCGGGATACAGCTAACTCGCGCCGAACTTACGTCCGCGCTTAAGCAGAATGGTATTATCAGCGATGATCTATTACGATTTACCTATCTAATCATCCATGCCGAACTGGATGGAGTCATCTGTAGCGGCGCACGGCGCGGCAAGCAGTTCACCTATGCCTTGTTGGATGAACGTGCGCCTCATACGCTGACCTTGGAACAGGACGCGGCGTTAGCAGAACTCGCCAAACGATATTTTGTCAGTCACGGTCCCGCAACATTGAATGATTTTGTGTGGTGGTCAGGGTTGACAGTAGCTGATGCCCGCAAAGGACTCGACTCAATAAGGTCCGAGTTCATCAGTGAAGTTGAAGACAGGCAAACCTATTGGTTTACTGATTTCGCACTCCCAAAAGTTTCAACTCCGATGGTGCTTCTATTACCAAATTATGACGAATACACGGTCGGCTATACAGACCGCAGCGCGATCTATGACACACAACACAATCAAAAACTGGACTCCCGAGGCAACTTTCTCTTTAATAACGTCGTTGTGGTCAACGGTCAGGTCGTTGGTACATGGAAGCGAACCCTGAAGAAGAGTGAAGTCTTTATTGAATTCGTGCTATTTAGAAAACTAACAAAAGTAGAAAATCACGCCATTGCTGATGCGGCGGAACGCTATGGCAAATTTCTTGGGTTATCAGTCTCGCTTGCATAACCTCTCCCCTTTTTGGATGGGAAAAAGCGGAGGTATCGGTGGAGATCAGCCTCATCACCAAGTTAACAAAGGCTGAAAAGCAAGCTGTGGATGCAGCCGTGAAAAAGTTCGGAAATTACCTCAAGCATCCGATCACACCGACATACTAAGGAGCACAACCATGAGCAAAGGAAGGCTCGAAGCCTTTAGCGACGGCGTGGTCGCTATTATCATTACCATTATGGTATTGGAGTTACGCGTGCCAGAGGAAGGGACGCTGTCTAGACTCGTGCCGCTTCTGCCGAAATTTCTGAGTTATGTGTTGAGTTTCGTTTACCTGGGAATTTACTGGAACAATCATCATCACCTATTGCAGGTGTCGAAGAACGTCAATGGAGCGATCCTTTAGGCAAATATGCATCTGCTCTTTTGGTTGTCCCTGATCCCTTTTGTCACCAACTGGATGGGCGAGCATTTTGAAACGGACCCTGTGGCAGTCTATGGCGGGGTGCTTTGGTTTGCAGGTTTGGCGTATTACATTCTGAGCCGCGCGCTCATCTCGCACCACGGCAAAGAGTCGGTCATTGCTATTGCCATCGGAAAGGATGAGAAAGGTCTGCGTTCACTTTATATTTACACCGCGGCGATCATCCTCTCATTTCTTTCTCCGTGGATTTCCGCGGCGTTATATGTAATTGTTGCCGTGATGTGGTTGATTCCCGACCGGCGCATTGAAGAAAGGGTCGCCCAGAAGTAATTTACTCATTGAAGAGAAATGAAAAATGCTCAATCCGCCGGGGACGGCGCAGGGAACAACTTACCTGACATGTTTTGTATGCACACAATGGAAATATTCCGGGCGTTTTGATCTTTTATTCGTTACAATAAGCTCTTATTCCAAATTCAATTACCGTAATGCGAGGAGACCATGGCAGACGATAAATCCCTTAGTGTCTTCAAGTGCCCATCCTGCGGCGCGCCGCTCGAACCCGAAGCGGGCGCGTCCACTATGAGGTGCCCCTACTGTGGGGCTTCTATTGTCATCCCTGAATCGCTGAGGAGCCCAGCCGCTAGATCGATGAGTCTCTCCGATGTCACCGAACTGGCAAAACAAGGCAGGTTCGATGAAGCCGCCAGGATCTACAGCAAGATCACCTGGCTAAACCATGAATACGCATTGATCAGCGTCAAATCCATGGCAGGGGTGCATGATGACGAGCCCGCCTCCAATTACCCCAAAACCGTGGATCAGCCGCAGATGCGTCCCAGCTACCAGACGCCTCAAAGTGCTCAACCAGTGTATTCCCCGCCGAGAGACAAGGCGAGAGGCGGTTCGTGTATCTCAACCATTGTCCGAATCGTTATTTTGATCTCCATCCTGTCTACGGCAGTGCCAGCTTTGTTGAAGGCGCTTCAATTCAAGTTGCCCTCATTCCCACAAGCAGACGCCATCATTCCGATTCCCTTTGCAAAGGAGATCAAGACGTTCAGCCCCGGCATGGGAAAAGACCCGCGCGCCATTGGGCTGGATGGAAATGGGAATGTATGGGTCCTGGATTACAAAAACGATGAGGTCCTGATATTCGACGCAGAAGGAAACAGCATCTCAAGCATCAAAGTATCAAACAACGGGAACCGTGCGTATGCAAGTGAAATGGCTGTCAGCAGTGATGGGGTCGTTTATATTCCTGTCGCCAGTAAAATCCTGGTCCTTAATGAAAACGGCGAAAGCCTCAGGGAAATCCATGTTGATTTTGGCATCATCCATTCTATTACATTAGGGGCTGAAGACGTTTTACATGCCATGACGAGTGAAGGCATTATCCGCTTCGACGAGAATGGTGAAGTCGATCTAAAGATCGCAACTGAGACACTTGAAGAAATTTCAGGAGAATATCCCGGCACGGGTCTGATCGGAGTGGACGGACAGGGCAACATATATTTCAGCGGAACTTTCAACCGGGCCATTCTTAAGTTTTCGCCAAACGGCGACTATATAAGTACGTTCGGAGGCAACTCAACCGGCGACTTTAAGCCTGGAGAGTTCAACAGCCCAAGGCAAATCGCTTTCGACGGCTATGGGCGTATCTACGTGGTCGATTTCTTCGATGTACAGGTCTTCGATTCGGACTTTAACTACATAAACCGCATCGAGGGTCAATTTTGGGGAGTAGACTTCGACACGCAGAACAACATGTATGCAATCACCAACCTGAGCAACGATGTTGTAAAGTATGAAATCCAGAAGCCCAACCCTTAAGTGAAAGGTGTAGTTATCGCGGCTATTAATGAAACACAAAAACAGATTTTTCACCTGCGGCGGGCTTTCCCTCCTGCTGATAAGCGCGCTTCTCTGCCTGACCTTTAGCCTGTTCGCCCATTTCTACGCCTTGGACGGACCCTCCATCCAGAGCGGAGAAAACCGCGCAGGTCCGATCCTTATCGCTCTCGAGGAATACCATGACGACACGGGCGCTTATCCCGCCGGGCTAGTTGAACTGACTCCGGCGTATCTGTCCGTCATTCCGCGCCCCGCCTGGCGTCGGACTTACCTGTACAGTTACGAACTGCGCAACAACAGGCAGGGATTTGTCCTTTTCTTCGAGGTGGGCAGAAATATGGACGGCGATATCTGCGGTTACAGCAACCAAACAAAGGAATGGCGCTGCGCGGATTCCATGCCGCCCTACTAAACACCCTGCAACGAAACACAAAAAAACACTCTGCCTGACAGTGTATACCCAGCGCAGTCACAAATTGAGTGGTGCCAACGCGTCAGGGAAAGCGCAATTTGTGACTGTGGGCATTATATAAATTGGATATGCCGTGATACAATTTCCCTAGTTGCATGAATAAAAGTGGGTCATCAAACAGATGGAGCGCTGTCCGAACCGACGCCTGGATGTTTGCCAAATCAACCCTTCATGCACAATCGTTCCACCCGCCCGTCCCTGCACCATACCGGGCGGAGCATTAGTGCAGTAATGCAAAAAGCATTGCGCACATCCAGGAGATAACAATGGAATACAAGCTCTATGTTGGCAACCTCGCCTACTCGGTCACCGACGCCGATCTGCAAACCCTGTTCGCGGAGGCAGGCGCGGTCAAATCCGTGGCAGTGATCATGGACAAGATGACCAATCGTTCCAAAGGTTTTGCCTTTGTCGAAATGGCGAACGAGCAAGACATGCAAAACGCCATCAGCATGTTCAACGGCAAAGACTATCAGGGACGCCCCCTCACGGTCAACATTGCCCGTCCGCGCGAAGAACGCAGCTTTGGCGGTGGCGGCGGATACAACAGCCGCGGCGGCGGAAACGACCGCAAACGCAAACCCAGAGGCGGCAACGACAGACAACGTTGGTAAACATAAAAATCCCTCGCACATGCGGGGGATTTTTCCCATCGAAAACTGTCTCCAGCGAGGAAAGAAATCGCTTTATGCAAAGTAGGATAAAGGTCCGCGCCTCGAACCGCGCCCAAGTCTGATTCTGTTCCTAAAACATTTTACAACGCTGAAGATTCTCATCCCCAACTAACCCGTTTTCGCATTGACGTCTCGTTGTCAGACAGGTATAATCGTTCCTCGGCATTATTTCAAACAGCAGGAGCATATCATGACTACACCCGACAGCGTGCCCGCCGTGGCACTCGAACCCAAAACCAAACTGAGCGGCAAAATTTTGAAGACCACACTTGCAGGGGCGCTGGTGGATATCGGGCAAAGCCTTCCCGGCGTCCTTCACATTTCACAGATCAGCGAAACCCCGGTCAATAAAGTGGAAGATGTTCTCAAGGAAGGACAGGAAGTCATCGTCTGGGTCAAGCGCGTCCGCAAAGACCGCATTGAACTGACCATGATGGAACCTCTCGCGTACGAGTGGAAAGAACTCAAACCCGACATGGTGGTCAAAGGCAAAGTAACCCGCCTTGAAACCTACGGAGCCTTCGTTGATTTCGGCGCTGAGCGCCCCGGCTTGATCCACGTCAGCGAACTCGCGCACGGCTACGTCAAGACCGCCGCCGATGTCGTCAAGGCAGGTGATGAAGTTGAAGCCAAAGTGCTGGATGTGGACCGCCGCAAGCGCCAGATCCGCCTGAGCATCAAGGCGCTTCAGGAACTCGTCGTAGAAGAAGCCCCCGAACCCATCGAACACAAGGGCAAAAGCAGGCGCAAGGGCAAGAAACACGACGATGATTTTGAGATGGAACATGAAGTCTCCAACGAACCCCAGTACACCGCAATGCAGATCGCATGGCAGCAGGCGTTGGATAAGGCAAACGGCAAGAAGAACATCCGCGCCAAATCCATCAAGAGCACTTCCAAGGAACAGGAAAACCTGTTCAACAGCACATTGGAAAAACGCCTCCCCACTGGCGGCTAATTTATAAAAACGAAGAGCGGGCAGCAGCCCGCTCTTTTTGCTTCAATCAATTAGGCGTAGAGCGAGATACTATCTCGTTCTACGCTATTTTGTTCCACTACTCTTTAAATGATCTTCCATAAAGGCATCCAAATCCCCGTCCAGTACCGACTGGGCATTGCCAATCTGAAAGTCTGTGCGGTGGTCTTTGACCATTTGATACGGATGCAGCACGTACGAGCGGATCTGGCTGCCCCATTCCGCCTTGGTATATTCCCCGCGTAAAACCGCGCGTTCTTCCTCTTTTTCCGCATGCTTCAACTCGACCAAACGCGCGCGCAGGATTCGCATGGCAAACTCGCGGTTCTGAGTCTGCGAGCGCTCATTCTGGCACGTCACCACAATGCCAGTTGGAATATGCGTCAAGCGCACAGCCGTCGCATTCTTCTGCACATTCTGCCCGCCCGCCCCGGATGAACGGAAAACATCCATCTTGATATCGATTGGGTTGATCTCCACATCAGCTTCATCCATGCTCACTTGCGGCAGGACCTCTACCAAAGCAAAGGATGTATGACGACGATGCGCCGCATCGAACGGGGAAAGGCGCACAAGGCGATGCACTCCCTTTTCAGAACGCATATAACCAAAAGCGTATTGCCCGCCAACAGCGATGGTCACACTTTTGATGCCGGCTTCTTCGCCGGGGGTCGTATCTAAAATCTCGGCGGTAAAGCCGCGGCTTTCGATCCAACGCAGATACATGCGTTGAAGCATCTCTGCCCAGTCTTGCGAGTCTGTTCCACCTGCCCCGGCGTGGATGGCAAGAATGGCATCGTCATGGTCAAACGGACCAGACAACATTGCAGCGAACGAACGCTTCTCAAGTTCGCCTTCAAGTTTTTTAATCTCCACTTCCAAATCCGGGCGAAGCGATTCGTCGTCAAGTTTGGCAAGGTCGGTTAGATCGTGAACCTGCTGTTTGGTCTTATTCCACCCTTCCACTTCATCGCGCAAATTTGAGGCTGTCTTCATCACTTTCTGCGCAATAGTGGAGTCGATCCAGAAATCCGGGTGCTCAATCTCTTTTTCGAGTTGTGAAAGCTGGTTCTGTTTTCCTACCAGGTCAAAGACGCTCCAATAACTGTTGGGCGATCTCATTCGCTGCATTTAATCGTTGTAACAAGTCTTGCATCTCTGCTCCTAATTATTTACCAAAATTCCATCCACAAACGCATCGGGGTCGAATGGGGTCAGGTCTTCGGGCTTCTCGCCCAAACCGGCAAATAAAATCGGCAGACCCAATTCACGTTGAATGGCAAACGCCATGCCGCCCCGGGCGGACGAATCCAGTTTTGTCAAAATCACGCCAGAAACATTCACAGCATCTTTAAACGAACGTGCTTGTTGCAAAGCATTCTGACCAGTTGTCGCATCCAATACCAGCCAAACCTGATGCGGCGCACCCGGCAGCGCCTTCCCCACCACGCGGTTGACCTTCTTCAATTCTTCCATTAAATTGAAACGAGTGTGTAAGCGTCCTGCCGTATCCACCATGACGATGTCTACGCTGCGAGCGATGCCTGCCTGAACGGCATTGAACGCCACCGCACCCGGGTCACTCTCCGGTGCGCCAGCGATCACTTCGAGGTTTAGCCTGTCTCCCCAAACCTGAAGCTGGTCTACCGCTGCGGCACGGAAGGTATCCGCCGCGCCAAGCAGGACCTTTTTCCCTTCACCCACAAACTTTGCAGAAAGTTTCGCAATCGTTGTTGTCTTGCCAGAGCCATTGACTCCGACAACAAGGATAACGGTTGGCGTATGCTCGAAGTGCAAATCAGGCGACGAGATGAGGCGAGAACGCAACTCCGCTTTCAGTGTAGAAAAAAGCTGTTCGGAGCGAGTCATGCCTTCGGTCCGGGTGAGGCGTTTGAGGGCGTCCAAAACGGAAGAGGCTGTATCGATCCCCAGGTCCGCTTGAATCAATGTGGCTTCAAGATCATCCCAAGTTTCATCTGTAATTTCAGATGTGCCAAGGATGGATGCGATTTGACCAAAGGCTGCTTTACTTGTGCGTGAAAGTCCTTCACGCCATCGTGAGAAAATGCTCATGGGCGGCGATTATACCCGATGGGCACAAAGTATCAGGGATTTTATGGTAAACTCATTTGGCTAAATAAGGCATTCAAAGAACGTAGAAAGAAGGATTAAAAGGAATAAAAATGTCCGGAGAACCGCTTCACATCACCGACGATTTGTTTGAGCAGGTTGTCATGCAGTCCAATCTTCCCGTCATCGTGGATTTTTGGGCGCCGTGGTGCAACCCCTGTAAAATGATTGCACCCACACTCGATAAACTCGCCAAAGAATTGGAAGGTAAGATCGTTATCGCAAAGGTCAATACCGACGACCATGCACAATGGATGCAGAAGTTCGGGATTCAAGGCATTCCGACCCTGTTGTTTGTTTCAAACGGCAAGGTCGTTCATCGCCAAGTCGGCGCGCTACCCGAACGCATGTTAAGGGATGTGGTAAATCAATTCATGGAAGTTGCGGGACAGCAAGTCTAAACTGAAAATCGGAGTCGGGTATGAAGAGGTTACTTTTGGTTTCAGCAATGCTGGGTATGACGCTAAGCGCATGCCTTCCAGCTTTTTCACAGACTCAAGAGAACTCCACCCCTGTTTCCGATGCGGACTTGCAGTCTACTGCGGCAGTTTTTTCACAACAAACACTTCAAGCCCTGCCAACTGCTACTGTGCTTCCTAGCGAGACTCCGGTTATCTTCACCCCATCACAAACCGGCACACAGCCTACAGTAACTGAAACCGTCAACCCGGTTTTGCTAACCCTGACTGCCACCCTCTTGGCAGGGACTGCCACCGTCGGGACGCAGACTTCCATAACCGGCACACCGCCCACTCAAGATGCAGCAGGCGCGCCTAGTGCGACGAATGTTGCCCCAACTCTCGATGGGTCTCCGCAGCCTTTATTTTATGGAACTCAACCGCCTAATCTTCCGTCTGGGACTTTGAGTCTATTCAATAAATCGCATGTGGAAGTGTATATTTCCCTGCGCTGTGTTACAAAAGATGGCTACGTTTCGATCATCGAGTATCCTGTCAAGAAGAATTTCAACACCAGCGCTCCGGCAGGAAAGTACACTTACGTTGCCTGGGTGGGCGGAAGACAATTCGACGGCAGTTTTACACTCGATAAAGACGGCTTTATCACCATTACGTTTTTCAAAGACAGAATAAACGTAAAGAAAAACTAATTCGAAATTTTCGAATCTATATATGGAGAGAGTAATATGATCAAAAAGATAATCCCGATTCTGGCTTTGCTGGCAGTACTCGTTGCAGCATGCGGAGGTCAGCCTGCCGAACCGACACTTTCCCCGGACCAAGTTCAGGGTACTGCTATTTCCGCGGCATTCACCATGGTGGCTGCAACTCAGGCAGCAGTTCCCACCAATACACCGGTTCCTCCCACTGAGACCCCAAGCCCTACCCCATTGCCGACTTTTACCCCACTGCCTTTGCCCACACAATCGGTTGCGCTTCCCACAGCGACCACTGCCAGTTCAGGTGGCGGCGGGCAGTGCGACAGCCTTTTGAACTTAGCTGAAGCGGGTCCCCAGTCTTTGGTGCGCTTTGAAAATAATACCGGTGGCACTGTCGGTCTGTCGCTTTACATGTATACGCCGAATAAGTTTGCTCAATGCGGCAGTCACTCATCCAACCCATTCCCCATCGCTAAAAACGCCTCTATAACAGTATCCCTTCCGAAAGGGAATTACTATGCCTTCGCATGGATTTCATACGCAGACGGCGATCAAAGATCAGCTGAAGGGTATTTCTGGAACAAAGAAGCTGACAGTCATCTCTTCTCAGTTGTCATCAAACAAGATGTGATTATTTCCAAGTAACCTCAAAGAAAACAAAAAACAAGCCGCGAAAAATTCGCGGCTTGTTTTTTGTTATTCGGTTTCGCGATAAATCTTCGCGCCAAGTTTCATTAGTTTCTCGTCCACTTTTTCATACCCCCGCTCTATTTGCGTGATATTCCTTATTTTTGAGGTGCCGTTTGCCGCCAAAGCGGCAAGCAGCATTGCCATGCCAGCACGGATGTCCGGGCTTTCTAATTTTTCACCGTACAAGGATGTGGGTCCTTGAACCAGGCAGCGATATGGGTCACAGAGAATGATGCGCGCGCCCATGCCGACCAGTTTATCTGTAAAATACATTCTTCCTGAAAACATCCAATCATGGAACAAGACCGAGCCCGATGTTTGTGTGGCTACGGTGATGGCAATGCTGGTCAGATCGGTCGGGAAAGCGGGCCAAACATTCGTCTTGATCTCCGGTACGACACCGTCAAGATCGGAAATGACGGTGAGGCTTTGCTCAGAGGGCACAAGAATATCATTGCCTTGCGTCTCCCAATGAACCCCCAAACGATGGAAGACCTGCCCCACCATTTCGAGATGCTGCACCCCGGCGTTACGAATAAGGACAGAACCCTTTGTCACTACCGCCGCGCCAATGTAACTGACGACCTCCAACAGATCGGGACCAATCGTGTACTCTCCGCCATGCAGGTGCGATACGCCAGTGATACGAAGGGAGTTCGAACCGATCCCATCGATCTTTGCGCCCAGGATATTCAGAAAATTACAGAGCTCCTGCACGTGCGGTTCGGATGCAGCATTGCGAATGTGCGTTTCACCCTTCGCAAGGACTGCCGCCATGACCGCATTTTCTGTTGCGGTGACGCTGGCTTCATCCAATAGAATGTCTGCGCCGCGTAATTCGGATGTCTTGATATCAAAAACGCGATTATAAGTAATGTCAGCGCCGAGCGCGCGCAGGGCAAGGATGTGCGTATCAAGCCGGCGACGACCGATCACGTCGCCGCCGGGGGGTGGCAACTTGAGTCCGCCTGCGCGGGCGAGAACGGGACCCGCAATGAGGATCGAAGCTCGGATGCGGCGACACAGGTCCGGGTCCAGGTGAGAGGCGACGAGGTCCTTCGTCGTGATCCGCCAAGTATGCAAATCCACTTCCTCAACAACAGACCCGAGGCTTTCGATCAATCTCCTCATCGCCAGCACGTCACGGATCTGCGGAACGTTATGCATCAGAATAGGTTCGTCCGTCAAAAGACATGCCGCCAGCAAAGGCAATGCCGCATTCTTGTTCCCGGAGGGTGTGACTTCGCCGTTCAGGGGAATTCCACCTTCGATTACAAATTCTTCCATGCTCATATCTCCTATCTTTCAAAATTGTAATGGCGATTTGAATAATCTGCCAACAACATTGCAACCACTTTGCATGAAGATGCTTTTTTATCTTCTTTGAAATTTGGAATTATAATGATTTCATGCTTGTTGAATGGATCATCCCCCTGCTCATTGGGTGGACTGCCGGATGGCTCGTTAATTATTTTTCCGATGTCCTCCCGCTTACAAGGCGTTTCAGCAAACCCGTCTGCCTGCAATGCGGTTCGCAATTTTCGTTGAAAGAATATCTGTTGTTCCAGCGCTGCCCAAATGGACACGCAAGATCATTCAGGGTCTGGCTGGTACAGATTGCATTGATGGCGTTGAGCGTATATGCTTATTCGCATCCCACCGCACTCGATTATTGGTTCAAAGCAGTGTTGATGATTTACCTGGGCGTTGTCTTTGTGATCGACATGGAACATCGCCTCATCCTCCACCCGACAAGCGTCACCGGTTCGTTGATCGCGCTCGTGCTTGGTACGGTTTCCCACGGGCTGACTCCAACGTTGTTGGGTGGTTTGGGCGGGCTGGTCATCATGCTGGTCTTTTATTTCTTCGGCGTCCTCTTTGCGCGGATTCGCGCAAGGCGAATGCGGGCACAAGGCATGGAAGTCGACGACGAAGAAGCGCTTGGGCAGGGCGATGTCATCCTTGTTACCATTTTAGGATTCCTGGTTGGCTGGCCCCTGATCTGGTTCCTGATTCTCGTCAGTACACTGCTCGGCGGAATCGTCAGTTTCTTCCTGGTGATTGGGCTGCTCATCACGCGCCGTTACAACGCAAACGCGCTTATGGTCTTCATTCCGTACGGACCTTATTTCATCCTCGGGGCTGCGCTGATCGTTTACTTCCCCAATTTTTTGAAAGCCCTTCTCCCAAACTAGGTTGACAAACAAAATGACAGCTCTCGAAATGCAAGCCACTCCAATAAGAAAGCAAAAATCCAAACGCGCGCAAGCCATGGTGGAATTCATGCTCGCCCTGCCTGTGCTTGTTGCGCTTTTGTATGGCATCGTTGAAGTCTCGCGTTTGATCTTCATCTTTGCATCTGTCGCAAATGCATCCCGACAGGCAGCCCGCTATGGCGCGGGCAGCGGAGAACCGATCAACGAAACAACCTATTACCAAGATTGTGACGGAATCCGCGACACCGCTAACCGCTCCGCCATCCTGACCGAATTCGACGACATCAATATCACGTATGACCGCGGGCTGACGACCGAAGGCGAACAAATCCCCATCTTGGATATCGACCCCAACCCGGATGCAGACACCTGCCCGATTGGCGATAACATCATCCGCAATGGAGACCGGATCATCGTGCAGGTTTCGGCTTCGTACGAGCCGATCCTTCCTCTCGTGGATATTGAACCGCTTGAAGTTGTATCTGCCAATGCGCGGACGTTCCTAATCGCAGTTCCGATTTTTGGTTCGGCATTCCCCACGGGTTTTAAAGCGGAAACGCCAACCCCTTCCAGAGTGCCCACTCGAACGCCGGAAGAAGAAGTCGAGCCTCCCACCGCGACCGCTACGTTTAATGCAACCTATGAATACATACGGACTGCCTTCCCTCGCACTCCAACCAATACCCTTCCGCCAACGTTGACATTTACTCCGTCCATCACGCCCACGCCAACACGAATCCCGTCTGTTACGCCCACCGCAATCAACTGCACGGGACAATATGCCGTGACGCATGGTCCGCTGGTATATGAAGACGAGGTTATGTCCATGAAGATATTCAATAACACGGGCTTTACGCTCACCACGGCTTCCGTTTACGTCGAATGGAATCACGATACCGGCGGCGACCCGTCTCTGCGGTTGAATCAGGTGGAGTTTGCCAACCAGGTTTGGACGGGTGATGTTTTCGCTCCCTCGGCTTTCATCGATGCGTACTATCCCTTCATCCCGCAGGGTGAATCTGTCATTGAATTCCAGTTCGATAAAGATTACGGTTTCCAGGATGGCACGGAACGCATTATCATTACCATCGGCACGCCGGGTTGTGTGAATTACCCGGTTGACTCGAGAAACTAATCATGAACGCAAATCGCTTCAAGAGGTCCAAGCACAAGAAAGGGCAAAGCCTGGTTGAGGTTGCCATCAGCCTGCCGGTGATTTTGTTGATTCTGCTTGGAACGTTCGACTTTGGCATGGCGCTTTTCTCCTATTCCATCTTGAGGGACGCGGCACAGGAAGGCGCGTTGTATGCTTCGTTCAACCCGGGCAACAAGGTACAGATCGAAAACCGCGCGAGGAATATCCTCCCACGACAGGAAGGTGAGGTATTTTCGTCACCGGTCGACCTGCGCAACACAGAAACGGTAAGCGTCGAGATCAAGGTCAAAGGCAAATCGTGTCAGGGAGTTACCAAAGATGTTGCCAACTATGTCGAAGTACGCGTATCGTATGACTATCCCATCGTCATGCCATTCACCGGTGACATTGTCGGGTCCGATACCATTCGGTTGACCGGGTCAGCCTCAAATGTCATTCTCCAACCGCCATGCGAATAAAATTTTCACTTCCCTTGACAAAAAAAATCAAAGAAAACGGTCAGGCAATGATCCTGATCGTCTTCGCCATTATTGGGTTGATCGGCGCATCTGCGCTTGCGATTGACGGCACCAACGCATTCATAGACAGCCGCCGGGCAGACACTGCCGCATCTGCCGCCGCATTGACCGCCGCGTTGACCAGAATCGAGGGCGGGAACTGGCGCGCCGCCGCGCTCGCCACCGCCGCCGCGAACGGGTACAACAACGACGGGGTCACAAACACCGTCGAGTTAAATACTCCGCCTCTTAGCGGACCTTATGCCGGAGATTCAGAATACATCGAGGTGATCCTGACCTCGCACTTACAGACCTACTTCGGTGTAGTGATCGGCATTCCCACCATTACAAGTGTCGCTCACGTTATATCTCAATCCAAACCATCGGAATTGGGAGAGATGTTCCCCGGCTATGCACTGGTGAGCCTTGCGCCGCACTCGAAATGCGAATCAGGTCAGCGCCGCATCGCGTTTTGGATACACAGTGAAGCGACAATCAACTTCGTGGGCGGCGGATTGTTCGTGAATTCAGACAACCCGAAATGTGCCTTCTGGTCATTCGGCAGTGGAAGCGTTCGTGTGCAAGATGCAAGCCGAATCACCGTTGTTGGTGGCGCGGATATTCAAAAGCCGAAGCTGATTACGCCTTTCCCCATCGAGACTGGCACGGCACCGATTCCCTACCCGCCACCATACAAAATGCCCCAGGCGAGTTGTGGTTCAAAAACAGCAAAAATAGATGAAGATACTGGCGAAATGACTTCAGGGAATTGGGATGAAGGCATCTTTCCTCCTGAAGGTGTCACCATATTAGGTCAAGGAACATATTGTCTTCAGGATGATTTTATTGTGAAAGAGGGGCAAGTCCTACAGGGAAATAATGTTTTGATCGTAATGGAGCAAGGAGACATCAAGATCAGCGGTTATGCCGAGATCGATCTAAGTGCGCCGAAAAATGGGCGTAATGCTGGATTACTCATCTATATGCCGATCGATAATCATGGATTGATCGAATTAAATGGCAGTGATGATTCCAAATTTATGGGGACGATTCTGGCTCCCGGTGCCGAGGTACGGTTAAATGGACTTGACTCCATACAAGGCGCAGCGTATCACAGCCAGATCATTGCCTACACCATCGAAGTAGACGGCAATGACAGCATTGAGATCAACTACAAAGATGAGCAGAACTGGGACACACTCAGTATGCCGGAAGTGATCCTGATCAAGTAAAAAAGTCATTAGCGAATCCGCCAGCTTCACAGTTGGCGGATTTTTTCGGTATAATGCGCCCGTCGTATTGAAAGGAGGCAAACTAATACATTAAAACGGGAAAGACAGCGCATGGACCCCGCGTTACGCGGGGTTGACGAGGACGAAGGTTCTCCATTGCGAAATGGAGTTAAAGGCGCGAGCTAGTGGCGCCTGAAAATCGAGAGATCAGCGGAAGCCTTCCGGGTCTGCCATGACCCGTCCATCTTTCCCTCCAGATGAAACCTTGAACACAAAGCCCGCGAGCGATCACGGAGTCAAAGGTCAAGGCGTGGCATAAATCATGGGTCGAGCGGGCAGGCGTCGGTTAAGTTCGAGGCGCCTGGTCTTCGGCTCTCATATCAACCCAATTGGAGGAATCCCATTATGTGTGGAATCGTCGGATATGTCGGACCTCGCGATGCGACTCCGATCATCCTTAACGGCCTCAAGCGCCTCGAGTATCGCGGTTATGACTCCGCGGGCGTTGCCGTCATTAATAACAACCAAATCGATGTCCGCAGAGATGCGGGCAAGTTACAGCAACTGGTGGACCTGGTCGCGAAGTCGCCGTTGAACGGCGCGCCGGGAATCGGACATACGCGCTGGGCAACGCATGGAGCGCCATCGGCTCGCAATGCGCATCCGCATGTGAGCAATACCAACAAGATGGTGGTAGTGCATAACGGCATTGTGGAAAACTTTCTGGAGCTGAAGGATGAACTCGGCGCGGAAGGCGTGAAGTTCAATTCGGATACGGATACTGAAACCATCGTCCACCTTGCCGAGAATCATAAAGCGGCTGGAATTTCGTTTGAAGAGGCTGCGCGCCGAACGTTCAAGCAGATCGAAGGAGCGAATGTGGTTCTGCTTCTTTCCACCGATGAGCCGGATAAAATTATCGCGGCACGCATTGGCAATGCAGGCGGCGTGGTGGTGGGACTCGGTGATGGAGAAAATTTTCTCGCTTCAGATATTCCCGCAATTTTGGAACACACGCGAAGAATGATCTTCCTTGAATCGAAACAGATGGTGGTCGTGACGCGCGACAGCGTGCGCGTGGAAACCATCGACGGCGAGGAAGTGAAGCCTGAAATTCATACAATCTCGTTCGATGCGGTCTCGGCGGAAAAAGGCGAGTATCGCCATTTCATGCAGAAGGAAATCCACGAGCAGGCACGCGCATTGACCGATACCCTGGCTGGACGCGTGGACTTCAAAGAGGGCCGCATTCGCCTGCCTGAACTCAACCTCACACCTGAACTGGCAAAACGCATT
The DNA here is from genome assembly GCA_016191955.1 of Chloroflexota bacterium. Classification (GTDB taxonomy): domain Bacteria; phylum Chloroflexota; class Anaerolineae; order Anaerolineales; family Villigracilaceae; genus Villigracilis. Next base: position 17,411 of record JACPVC010000153.1, on the reverse strand, counting down.
CAGCGTATTTACATCACAGCCTGCGGCACGGCAGCGTATGCAGGGATGGTCGGCAAGTATCTCATCGAGAAGATCGCGCGCGTTCCGGTGGAAGTTGTGATCGGTTCCGAGTTCCGCTACAGCGACCCGATCGTGGATGAAAACACGGTCGTGCTCGCCATTTCGCAATCAGGCGAAACAGCAGATACGCTCGCCGCGATGGAAGAAGGTCGCCGCAAAGGCGGCATTGTCTGGAGCATCGTTAATGCGATTGGTTCACAAGCCATGCGCACATCGGATGGATTCATTTCGATGCAAACCGGACCGGAAATCGGCGTGGCATCCACCAAGGCGTTCACCGCCCCGTTGGTTGACCAATACATGCTCGCCATTTTGCTGGCTGACTTGCGCGGCGTGATCGACGATAAAACCCGACGCGAACTTGTGGCTGACCTGCGCCTCGTGCCAGATCTGGTTGGGCGTGTGCTCGATACCGAAGCGGAGATCGAAAAAGTTGCCCATGCTCTTAAAGACATCCAAGGCTGTCTTTATCTTGGTCGCGGCATCAACATGCCTATTGCGTATGAAGGCGCGTTAAAACTCAAAGAGATTTCATATATCCACGCCGAAGGCTACCCGGCTGGCGAAATGAAACACGGACCCATCGCGCTAATCGACGAAGAGATGCCCGTGCTGTGCATCGCGCCCAAAGACCCCTGGCATGAGAAAATGATCTCGCAGATTCAACAAGCCAAGGCGCGCGGTGGTATGGTCGTTGCCGTTGCAACAGAGGGCGATGAACTCATCCGCAGCATGGCAGACCACGTGCTGTGGATTCCCGACGCGCCCTGGATGCTCTCACCTGTGGCGACCGTCCTGCCGCTGCAAATGCTGGCGTATCACATCGCCGCCATCCGCGGTTTGGATGTGGACCAGCCGCGCAACCTTGCAAAAAGCGTAACCGTGGAGTAAGAAGGACAAGCCCCCGCCTCAGCCGACGCGGGGGCTTGTTTCTGGCACCCAAGCCAAATCCACGCCTGAGCCGTTTCTCCTACCACCGGGGGATGTCGAATCTCCACGCATATCAACCGACATCTTTTATAATCCACAAGCCACGAAAAAAGCCACGAAAAATCTCACCATAACTGGAGTCTCTTCCATGCGCCCCGATTGGGATTCGTACTTTTTGAAGATCGCCTATGCTGTCTCTGAACGCAGCACCTGTGACCGTGCCCTGGTCGGCTGTGTGCTGGTGCGCGAAAAACGCATCCTGACCACGGGCTTCAACGGCTCCCCCGCCGGGCAGGAACACTGCGACGAGATCGGTCACCTCATGGTGGATGGACATTGCATCCGCACGATCCATGCAGAGACCAATGCCATCATCCAGGCAGCGCTACACGGCATTTCCACCAAAGGGGCAACTTGCTACGTCACTCACCTACCGTGCATCAACTGCACCAAGGCGCTGATCAATGCGGGCATCGCGCGCATTGTCTACAGTGTGGCTTACCGCACAGATGAAAACGCGCTCAATTTCCTGAACGCCGCAAACATCCAGGTGGAAAAGAAAGAATTCAGTTCGGAAGGGTTTCCCCCTTCATGACCGGAATTACAATGGAATTGCAACCGCACACTGTATGGGCAAGCATAAAATTGCAAAGGAATTGCCCTGTTTGCAGTTTTTGGAGCCTATTCCTTGCAAAAAGTTTAATTTCTCACGTATTTTCATAACTGGAGCCGAAACTACCTAACAAAGTTAACGAGAACGTAAAAAAACGCAGTATGATAAAATATAGTTGATTATCGCGAAAAAATTGGCGGTAATAAGCCAGATTCAACCACTGCCATGGCAACAACAATCGCCAGATCGCAAAGTCAAAACCGCATCCATTACAAACATGCTCCCCAAGCGAACCTGGCACAGAACGTCCGGTTCGTTTTTATTACGAGGTCATGAAATGATCAAATTAATGAATAAACTTAAAGTTATCCCCACCATATCGGGTGTTCGCAAGAGCCGCAAATTCACCGGGCAAGGCATAGTCGAATTTGCATTGGCACTACCTATCCTGTTGCTGGTGGTATACGGCTTGCTGGAGACGGGAAGGTTGATCTTTATCTACAGTTCCACCCTTACCGCCGCACGTCAGGCGGCCCGTTATGGCGCGGCAAGCGGAGATAGCGATGCAGGTGTCCCTTACTATCGCGACTGCAATGGAATCCGGGGCGCTGTTAACCGTGTCGGATTTATTAATATTTACAATGACATCAATATTACCTATGATGGCGGATTGGATGAAGACGGAGACTATATCACAATTCCCGGTATAGACCCGTCCCCCAGTGCGGATACCTGCGATACCGTTACAGATACTGATCTTGATAACGGAGATCGCATCAAAGTGCAGGTCTCCACTCAGTGGGAACCGATCATCACCATCGTACCTTCCTGGCAAGGCTTTACAATCACCAGCGCGGCAGAACGCACACTCTTAATGAATGTTGCGCTCGGTGTGGACCCTGTTGGTGAAAGTTGGGTGCCTGGGGCTGTGCTGGATTTGAAAATTTCCGGATCGCCCCCATCGTTCGATGAAGTTGGAGATACACTCACTTTTACATATACTCTCAAGAATATTGGTACCATCGATCTAACTGGACTCAGTGTCACGGACAACCCTGGGATAACAGACTGCTCAGGTTTGCCAGCCACACTCGCAAAAGGTGAAAGCTTCTCCTGCACGGTAACATACAGTACCATTCAAGCAGACCTGGATGCAGGCGAGTATGTTGATATTGTGTATGCAAACTCTACAGAAGCCCTCTCCGATACCAAATCGGTAGTTATCGATGCAGTTCAGACACCAGAAGTATCCCTCATCAAGACGCCTTCCGATACCGTAGCACTTTCAGCAGGAACGGTTATCACTTATACCTATAAACTAACCAATTCCGGTAATGTCACCCTAACCTCGCTGTACTCGGTTACAGACGACAAGATCGACACATCGTCAATCGATTGTTCCGGCGCCGCAGGGTCTATTGCGCCAGGTTCTTTCACGCAATGTACCGGTACATACACCCTTACAGACGCAGACATTACAAACAAATACGTAACAAACACTGCGTTCGCTACTGCGACGTTCCAAACCACCGCAATCACTTCCAATACAGCTACAGCCACAGTAAGTACTGCGGCACTGGGCTTGTCCGTTGCTCCCACAGTTTTGACCGCGACGACTCTCAATCAGAAAATCACTTACATATACACGCTTAAAAATCAAAGCACAGCGACTCTAAACGCCCCATACAGTGTGACTGACTCACGTGCGACCAATATCTCCTGCGCCTCTTTCAGTTCCCTTTCACCAGGTGATACCACCACTTGTACAGGCGAGTACTATATCACTCAGGCAGACCTCGATGCAGGTGTTAACCTGATCAACACTGCAACTGCCACGTCAGATGGTGGAGCGGTCGAATCCAGCCCGGCAACTGCGAGCGTAAGTATCTCGCAAGTCCCTGCACTTTCCCTTACAATCACACCGTCAACCAACCTTGCAACAACACTGGGTGCGTCCATTAACTATGATTATGTGATCCAAAATAGTGGAAATGTGACCCTGACCGCGCCCTTTACAGTAACGGACCTTGGCTTACCCGGTTCTCTGACCTGTACAGTGTCAAGCGGCTCACTGGCGCCCCTGGCTACGACCACCTGTGTCTTGCCCTACAGTGTCACTCAAGCCGACCTGGATGCTGGTTCACTCATCAATCTTGCCAGTGTCACAACCCAATATAATGGGAACCCCGTGAACTCTTCACAGGCAACTGCCACGGTAATCACATACAACAACCCACGGGTAACATTGTCGATCTCTTCAGAGCCCAGCACGTATCAAAGTTTTGGCATAGATCTTAATATCAAGTTTAAATTGAGTAACACAGGGAATTCCATCTTAAACCCCAACTATGCTGTTACCGTAACTCCAAATCTTGGGGCAGTGACATGCGGCACCAGCGCGATTAATATCGGGCAATCCATGGAATGTACGCTGAACTACACAACCCAAACAGCAGATATTACCAATGGTTCGATAGTGATATCGGCAGATGCAACCGTAAACAGTGGCGCCCTGTCTTCTAACACTGCTTCGTATACCATCTATTCCTCCATACAGTGTTATGTCTACCATCGCCTGGCAAGCACCCTCACACCCAGTATCACCTTCCCAGGTAACTTCACGATGTCGATGAATGTGATCAGTGATGCAGCTACCTCAACCACGATCAATATCAAGCAGATCGAGGTCAAAAACTGGAACTATTCCACTAATGGACAACAATACATTAGTGCTGTTTCATTTGGAGGTGTTCAGATCATCACTGGTAATAATACTCAACGTATTGATCCGCTCACTTACACCTCATTTTCTGGCAATGTGTCGCTTGCCCCTGGGCAAACCAAGACATTGATCTTTACCTTCAACAAAAATTATACGCCGACAAACAACGAAATTATCAAGATCACCTTCGTCGAACCTGGATGTTCAGTGCTTGATTCTTCAAACGAAGGACAGATAAAATGATAAACAAACCAACCAAACCCAAGAAGAATAGCCAGCGTGGACAAAGTTTAGTTGAACTGGCGCTCAGCCTGATGGTTATCCTGATGCTGCTGATGGGTGCGATCGACTTTGGAGTTGCACTATTTGCCTATGTTTCCATGCGCGACGCCGCCCAGGAAGGTGCTGTATATGGCTCCATTGAACCAACTGACACAGACGGCATTATCGCTCGCACCATGGCTGCCGCCGACGATATCATCATCATTGAGGAAGCTGATATTACAATCAGCTATAGCGACTCAACCAAATTATGCGAAGGCAGTACCAACGTAAGCGGTGTTGACATCCCTCACAAAATCACAGTTTCCATTGTACACCAGCATCCAGTTTCCACGCCTTTGGTTGGTGCAATGATCGGGAGTCAGACTATCACACTTCGTACGCAAGTCACAAATACCATCCTCTCCCCGGTCTGTGACCCATAAGAAAGAAGGAGATAACCATGAATAAACATAAAAAGTCTGAACGCGGACAGGCGCTGATCCTTATCGTTTTCGCCATCATTGGGCTTATCGGCATGACCGGTCTCACTGTCGATGGCGGTATCGCCTTTTCCGATAGACGCAACGCCCAAAACGCCGCTGATACCGCGGCTCTTGCCGCTGGACGCATGGCGATCCGCTCTGGCGACTGGGATACAGCGCGAGCAGCGGGTTTCGACTTGGCTGCGAATAACGGGTACGATAACAATGGCACTACGAACATAGTTCAGGTGGAACACCCGCCGATATTGGGTTTGTATGCCGGGGATGACGAATACGTTCAGGTCCTCATCACCTCGCATGTGCAAACCAGCTTTGCGCGGGTTGTGGGCATCACCGAAATGACCAACGTTGTCAACGCGGTTGCAAAAGTCATTCCATCTACCGAGGTGCACATGTTCGAAGGGAATGCCGTGGTCGGATTAAGCCCGGACCAGTGCAAAGCTGTTAAATACCAGGGTAATGCCGACACAACCCTCGACGGCGGCGGTATCTATGTCAACTCGGACTGCCCCAATACGGCTTTTTTTAACAACAGTGCCTCGGCCGAATTAACCGCCCCTTCCCTTTGTGCTGTAGGTGGTATTACGTATGAACCAAACGCTATTCAAATTCCGAGCGACCAAATCAAAACGGGCTGCGATGCCTATGACTATCCGGTTCCCGATTATGTGATGCCTTTGCCAGAATGTGGCGGCGCTGCAACAGTAACTGGGAATACCATGTCACCCGGCACCTACACTAGCAATCAAGCCTTTCCACCTAACGGGGTGGAGGTGCTCGAGCCGGGTGTTTATTGTGTCGATGCGAATTTCACCTTAAATGGTGGCGACACCTTAACAGGGGACAATGTGATCATATACATGATAGACGGGGACGTCACTTGGAATGGTGGCGCGGAAATCCATTTGAGCGCTCCAACTTCTGGACCTTTTGAGAATTTAGTGCTTTATGTCCCTTATGAAAATGAAGCCACTATTCGCATCAATGGCAGTTCCAGCTCCAGCATTGACGGTACAATCCTAGCTCCAGCATCCGATGTAGTTGTGGACGGCACCGGACAGGCTGTTGATGGCGGCGGTATTAACGGACAGATCATTGGTTACACCGTCGACCTTTCTGGAACCAGTAACATCGACATTTATTATGATCAAAATAAGACCTACGAGGCAACGACCCCGCCTTACCTGCAACTCACAGAATAGTTTTTAATTCAAACAAGAGCCCTGCAAACAAAATTTGCAGGGCTCTTGTTATTTAACTCACCTTATGCCGTGTCGTTCTGAGTGGAGCGAAGAACCTCTACGATTGTCCCAGAGACCCTTCGCTATCGCTCAGGGTGACACGGTTGGGTGCGTTATTAATTCAAATGAGCGCAAGTGATTCATTCGGTCTGAAAAATAAATGGGCAGGCACCCTTGGGTACGGACTCATTCTTTTTCAACAGCGAAACATCCCGTGCCAGGGTGTTCTGCAGCAACGCTGTGTCCATTTCACAAATTTCAGGGTGACCATCAATGATCCGCGCGTAGGGGCAGCGACCAAGGATCACCCGCGGACCGCCTGCCCCCGCCTCCCAGCGAGCTTGATAATGCATCTCATTTAATTTTTCGATGAGCAGCGACAAACGCTTGTTCATGGATTGACCTGCGAATTGGCTTTCATCCAAAAGGAGATGCGCCACAGCCTTCATCCTTAACGTTGAGCCTGCCGCGCCCAATAAAGCCTCAGCCAACGCGGACAGATTATCTCCCAACGCCGCCTGCGAAAGTGAATACACCTTCTCTGGTCTGCCCCTCTCCTCGCGCCTGTGGACGGCGGTCATCTCCACGCGCCCATCGGATGTCAACACAGACAAATGATGCCGCACATTTGGCGCGGACAGTTTCAATGCGCGCGCGATCTCTCGCGCCGAAGCAGAGCGAGTCTTTTTGAGATGGAGCAATATTTTTTGGCGAGAGGTCGTCATAGGTTTTTAAGTACGGCAAGATTTATCTCGCCATTTCCTGCGGCTTGAAAGTCGCAGGCATTTGGTTGAGTCCCCTTTAGGGGGCTTCGTAGGAATAGCGCGGGGGTTCCATCCCCGCGCGGGCAAACGGGGAGAAAAGCCTACAGAAAACAAAGCAACTACCGGCTAGTCTGAGGCGGGCTTGTCATCCAAATAGGGTGATTATACTCACTTTCTAATTTATACAAATATATTTTTTCAAAATTCAATTGACGGTTTCCTCTCCTCTGGCTATAATCCGGCAGATTGTGAAGGAAAACACCATTTTTCGATGTCACTGAATTGGGAAGCCACATATGCGATTGCAATGGAGTTGCGCCGCACGCACAGGGATGTGAATATCGAAGAAGTCACCCTTCAACAGATCTACCGCTGGACGCTTGAACTTTCGGAATTTGAGGATGATCCCGCGCTCGCAAACGACGACATCCTATATGCAATCTACCAAGACTGGTACGAGGAGCTCATCCATGGAAAATAAATATGAAGGATTGAACCTGCCAAGTTACAACATCCCGGAGGATATTCAGAACGTGGTTTCGATTACCACCATTGATCGCCTCTACAATTGGGGACGCCGCTGGTCGGTGTGGCCCCTGATGTTCGGCTTGGCATGCTGCGCGATCGAAATGATCGCCGCACAAACTGCACGTTACGATATGGCGCGCTTTGGTATGGAGGTCATGCGCCCCACCCCGCGCCAGGCGGATATGATGCTGGTTTCCGGCACGGTTACGAAGAAAATGTTACCGTCCATCATTCGCCTGTACAACCAAATGCCCGAACCCAAGTATGTTGTTGCGATGGGCGCCTGCGCTTCGAGCGGCGGACCCTTCAAGGAAGGCTACAACGTCGTGGCTGGCATTGATAAATTCCTGCCCGTCGACGTGTACATCCCCGGCTGCCCTCCCACCCCGCAGGCGCTGATCGCAGGCATGATGAAGTTACAGGAAAAGATCGACAAGCAATCCATCAAGAGAGTTCGCTGGTATGAAAAGGGCAAGGTTGACTCCAACTACGTGCCCATGCCCATCCTCGGACCGGATTTGATCGACGTGCGCCGCTCAAAAGAATTTGAAGCCGCTGCTGCAAAGAAGGAAGGTGTCGCGTGACCGCTCCCGCCTCAACTACGACCATTGACGCTTCGGCTCAACTCAGCGCAAGCCTGGTTGCTCGCTTCCCAGACTCTGTCACCGCCGACGCCCGCCCCGGGTTCTCTGGCTTTATCGTCAAGAAAGAAAACCTCGTCGAAGTTGCCACCGCCCTGCGCGATGAATTCAGCTTCGACCTGCTCTCCACCGTCACCGGCGTGGACTATATCGCCGAGAATAAAATGGAAGTGGTCTATCATGCCCACCGCACCACAGGCGGACCCGGCATCGTCTTCAAGACCCAGGTAGACCGCGTGGATCCCATCGAAGTGCCATCGCTCATCAACGTGTGGGCTGGCGCAGACTTCCAGGAACGCGAAGCGTGGGATTTGATGGGCATCAAATTTACCGGTCACCCCGACCTGCGCCGCATTTTGATGTGGGAAGGATTCGAAGGTCACCCGCTCCGCAAGGATTACAAAGAAGCGTTTTACGAAGAAGATGTAAAACCCTATAAAAGCCGCTGGCCCGAAGGCAACCACACCTACGCCGAATTCAAAAATCCCTATCGCGATAACGTCAAACTACCCGAAGGCTTCAGCCTCGATAACTATCAGCCGCAGACAGAAGATCAGCTTTACTTCTCGCTCGAACGCTCCAGCACAAAGAATGATGCAGGGCACGAAAAGGAAATGGGCGACCACATGGTTGTCAACATGGGTCCGCATCACCCCTCCACGCATGGCGTGTTGCGTGTGGCTGTGGAACTGAACGGCGAGACCATCACCAGCCTCAAACCGGTCATGGGCTACCTGCACCGCAACCACGACAAGATCGGCGAGCGTAACACCTATCTCCAGATCATGCCGTACACCGACCGCCTCGATTACTTCAACTCAATGGCGAACAATTTCGGCTATGCGGTCACCGTTGAAAAACTGATGAAGATCCCGGTCGCCGAACGCGCGGAATATATCCGCGTTATCATGGCGGAGTTGAGCCGTGTCCAGAACCACCTAATCTTCATCGGCATGCTCATCAACGATCTCGGCTCGATGTACACGCCGTCGCTGTATGCCTTTGAAGAACGAGAACTCATCCTCGACATCTTCGAAGCCGTCTCCGGCGCGCGCATGATGTGCAACTACTTCCGCTTTGGCGGCGTGGTGCGCGACATCCCTGACGATGCCATGCAGAAGATCAAGGACCTGGTCTTTGACCGCCTGCAAGCCAAGACCGATGAAATGGAACGCTTCCTCAACGAGAATGAAGTGCTTGTGGCGCGTTTGAAGGACGTGCATGTTCTTAATGCAGAAGAAGCCATCCGCCACTCTGTGACGGGACCCTGTCTCCGTGCTGCCGGTGTGCCATATGACCTGCGCCGCGCCGACCCCTACTCCGTCTATGACCGCTTCGACTTCGATGTGGCTGTGCGCTACAACGGCGACATGTATGATAACTATCTGATCCGCTTCGATGAAATTCGTCAGTCACTGCGCATCCTGGAACAGGCTCTTAAACAAATCCCAGGCGGACCGATCAACTCGCAGAAACCGCAGTATCAGGTGCGCGTCCCAGCAGGTGAGGCGTATGGTCGCGTTGAGTCGCCGAAGGGTGAACTCGCCTACTATGTCGTCTCCAACGGCAAGCCCAATCCCTATCGTTACCACGTCCGCGCGCCTTCTTTCGTCAACCTGACCGCCGTCGAAACGATGTGCAAAGGCGTCAAGATCGCCGACTTCGTTGCCCTGCTCGCGATGCTCGACATCGTGATGGGCGAAGTGGATAGATAACCCGTATCAAGTGTTCCAGTGTCAAGTGCCACGGGAGTATTACGTGACACCTGACACATGACACAGGAGAACTGATAACTATGTACGGAAAAGGCATACTAAAAGGGTTGGGCGTAACCCTCAACCGCTTCATGGAAACCTATCTCGATGATATTTCGTGGTGGGTACGTGGCAAGAAACGTTACAACTCACCGGAAGGGATAGCGCACCGTCAATCGAAAAATACACGCGGTATCTTCACCGTGCAATACCCGGAAGAACAACTGCTCCAGCCGGAAGAGTTCCGCTTTGTACCATTCCTCGTGCATGATGGCGACGACAAGAAAGATATCCGCTGTACGTCCTGCGGCATCTGCGCCAAGGTCTGCCCGCCTCAGTGCATCTGGATCGTACGCACCAACGACCCACAGACCGGCAAACCCGTGCCCCAGCCCGCAGAGTTCTACATCGACATGGACATCTGTATGAACTGCGGTTTCTGCGCGGAGTATTGTCCGTTTGACGCCATCAAGATGGACCACGATTTCGCCATCGCTTCATACGAGCGCAACGTGTATAACCTTGAGAAACTGCTTAAGCCCGCTTCCTACTATGCGGAGATCCGCCCCTTGAACTACACCAAGGAAGAGGAAGCCCGCAAGGCAAAGGAAGCAGCCAAGGCGGCAAAGGCGGAAGCAGCAGCGGCTGCCCCGGCGGCGTAGTTTGTAGTAACCAAGAAAACAAGTAGACGGGTATGTTTTGCGCCTGTCTACTTGTCTACTTTTTACCTGTATACCAAGGAATCTCATGACCCCTACAAAAGAAGCCGTACTCAAAGCTCTCGGCACGGTTCAAGAACCGGACCTCGGACAGGACCTTGTGACCCTGAACATGATCCGCAATTTGGAGATCGCAGACGACAAGGTCTCGTTTACGGTTATGCTCACCACGCCTGCCTGCCCTCTGCGCGGGAAGATCGAAGCGGATTGCCGCAATGCGCTCAAGACCGTTGAAGGCGTGAAGGCGGTTGACGTTAAGATGGATTCTGATGTACCCAATGACGGACGTATGCGCGGACTGGTAAATACACCCATCCGCAACGCGATTGCGATTGGATCGGGCAAGGGTGGCGTTGGGAAATCGACCGTGTCAGTCAACGTGGCCGTGGCGCTGGCAAAGACCGGCGCACGCGTTGGCTTGATGGATGCAGACATTTATGGACCCAACACCCCCACCATGCTCGGCGTAGAAAAACTCCCGCCCCCGAACGGACCACGCATCATCCCTGCCGAAGCGTATGGCGTGAAGATGGTCTCGATGGGCTTGCTCGTCAAACCAGGTCAGCCCCTCATCTGGCGCGGACCGATGCTCAACTCTGCGATCCGTCAATTTTTGGGCGATGTGGAATGGGGCGAGCTGGACTATCTCATTGTTGACCTGCCCCCCGGTACGGGTGATGCGGCGCTCTCTCTGGCGCAGGCATTACCGCTCAGTGGCGCAGTCATTGTGACATTGCCGCAGTTGGTCTCCCTCGAAGATGCCGGACGCGGATTGAACATGTTCAAGACGCTTGAAGTGCCCATTCTCGGAATTATCGAGAATATGTCTTACCTTGAAATGCCGGACGGCTCAAAGATGGATATTTTCGGTTCCGGTGGAGGCGAGAAACTGGCTCAAGCAACGGATACTGCCTTCCTCGGACACGTGCCAATCGACCAGAACGTGCGCATTGGCGGCGATACCGGTAAACCCATCGTGGATTCGTATCCCGTCTCGCCTGTGGCGATAGCCTTTACAGATATTGCCATGAAAATTGCACAGAAGGTATCTGTGGCGGCGTTGGGGGCGAATAATACTCTGCCGATCAATATCGTCGAATAGTTCACTCACCGTTAGCTTTATAACGCCAACTCACCCCGAATGGAATATTTCGCGGGTGAGTTTTTCTTTAAGTTGACATCACTTATTGAAAAGCGTAGAGTGAAAGTTGAACGAGTTTCATCATACGAAAGATAAGGAGGTCATCATGTTCTGGTATTGGTTCTTGAAGATTTTCGCCGGATTGGTTGGACTGGGATTGTTAGGGTTGACCCTGCCAAGATTGCTTTCACCGTCAGGGACGGAAAGCAGTGCAACCCAGATCGAGATCGAATGGGAACGCACCCCGGAGGGAATGAAAGCCCTACTCGAAACGCAGGCAGATGAAGGAAGCCAGCCGCAAACGTTCAAAAAATATCAACAGGGGTTAACGTTCGATAGCTGGGTCATCGTCCCAGCTTATCTGACAATTTTCATCCTGTTGGCTCTGCATATCCAAAAAGCGGAACCGTCCCTCCCCGGTTTTTATCTATATGCCATTATCTTTTTTGCCCTCACCGCAGCCATTTCCGATTGGACAGAGAATCATTTTATGCGCGCCGCCAGCCTGACAGGCATAACCCAAGCAATGGTCGACGCCAAATATTATGCAAACCTCATCAAGTGGAGTCTTATTGCGGCGGCGATCCTGTTCTCATCACTTGCCCTTTGGAAGATGGGAAAAGTTTGGATCTCAGGCATGGGTCTTGTAGATTTTGCGCTTTTAGCTGTGGGCATCCTGGCGCATAAAATTCTTTTCGTGGAATGGGGGTTCAGTTCGATGGGTTGGCTGCTCCTTCTGATGGCATTCCTCCTGTAACACCTTGCAGAACAGGCAGCCTGCCCGTAAACTTTAGACACAAAGGAGATTTCCATGAAAGCCTGCCGCATTGTTTTGTATTTCATTTTAGCTTCCATCCTTGCTGCCTGTAGTTTGCCATCCAGTGACCCACAGTACGACTTCAATCAATTGTCAACCTTCGCTGCGCAGACGCAGATCGCCGCGGGCACACAGGGACTGCAAACCCCTCAAGCGACTACAACAGTCCAACAAGACCTGCTGACTCCTCCAACCCAATTCGCCGGGACGTTACAACCCGTCATCCCGACCCAGACTGGCACACCTTGCAACCTCGCCTCCTTCGTAGGGGATGTGACTGTGCCAGATAACACCAATTTCATCGTCGAAAAACCGTTCACAAAGACGTGGCGACTCAAGAACGCCGGCACCTGCACGTGGACATCCGCTTATCAGCTTGTCTTCGACTCAGGCGAACGCATGAGCGGACCCGAATCGAAGCAGTTGACTACGAGCACAGTCGCTCCGGGTGAGACCATAGACATATCGGTGGACTTGATCGTGCCTGGCTTGGCGGGGACATACAAAAGTAATTGGAAAATAAAAGACGATAAGGGGGAAGTCTTCGGGTTGGCATCTGGTCCGTTTTGGGTGCAGATCAAGGTTAAGCGCGGAGGCGTAGTGGTCTGGCACACGTATAAGCAAGGGGATACAGCGACAGAAGTGTACGCCCTTCAATACCTCTTGCGCGATCATGGCTATACCAATCTTTTGGTGGATGGAATCTTCGGGGCGGAAACGCTGGCGAAGGTCAAAAACTTTCAGAATAAAAATGATATAGAGGACGAGGACGGAATCGTTGGACCTGAAACATGGGAAGCACTTGTAATAAACGTGTCGCAAGGCGGTAACGGAGACGCCGTGCGCGCCGTGCAATATCTCTTGCAGAAGAAATACGGTTACACCCTCGAAGTGGACAGCATCTTTGGACCCATCACCGCCCAGGCTGTGAAAGACTTTCAGTCGAAGCAGGGACTTACGGCAGATGGCGCAGTCGGTCCGCTGACGTGGCAAAAGCTGATCGGGAAATAACTTAAACAACAACGTCCGCGAGAAGATCGCGGACGTTGTTGTTTATTGCTGTATTGCCCTAGCGCAGAACGACCCACAAGGCGTGGATGACGCCGGGGAGACCGCCGATGAGGGTGGCAACGATGTTGATCCAGAAATCGTTGTCGATGGTGCCTTTCTTCATGTAGACGGCGAGCGGGGGAATGAAAAGTGCGACGATGACTTGCAAAACTTTGTTATCCATTTATTACTCTCCTTTGGTTGGGTTTGGGCGTTCTAGTTCCTATTATACGGCATGGAGGAAAAAAACAACACACTTGTTTACAGCAGGTGCAATAACAAACCCACTCACGAAGATTTCTTGCGCGAGTGGGCTCGTTATTGTTTCAGGTGAAGCCAAGGAATCAGTCAGTGCTTTCGTCGGTGGGCGGCTCGGTGGCGGCGGGACCAGTGCCGCTGTTGGGGTCTTCGGTGCCAGAAGCGTCTGGGACTTGTTCGGGGTCGCAGATGGAGCCGCCGTCAAATTTGAAGTCGTTGACGAGTTCTTCGCCGATGAGGACTTGAATATAAGCGGGTGGACCGTAAGGCGCGGGCGGGTAACTGCACGATAATATCTTGGGGTTGTTGGATGCTGGGGCGCACTTTGCTACTTGGTCGTTGAAGAGGACTTTGAAGGTGGCGGGGTCGTAGGCGGGAGCGTCTTCGGCGATGGTGAAGTTGACGTAGCGAGCGAGATTATCGCAGGTGGTGAAGTTGCCGGTGAGGTAGGGCTTCAATGGAGCAGGGTCCGTTGGGGCGTCGGTGGGAGCCGGTTCTTCTGTCGGGGGTTCGGTGGGAACGATAGAACTGGAGGATGAGTCGGGGGCTGGGCAATATTGGGCTTGCACTTGTTCAAACTTCATGTCGTATAAGGCACCTAACCCATCGTTACCATATACGTCAAAAGTATAATTTTCAGCCATGCCTGGGCATGGGATAGTGCAGCTATACCCCATGAGAGAACCTGGATTTGGTATTTCGTAAAAACGTTCACAGCCCACCCCCATGACTGGTTGGGTTGTGTAGCTGCATGCATAGGTGCGGCATGCCATGATAAAGACCAGGACGAACGAATAATATAGAGCCCTTTTTCGGTTGATGTTCATATTTTCTCCTCTAAAGTTGGGATACATTGCTATATATTAAGTAGTAATTGAAACCCCGTTGGGGTGTGGGAGATATGGGGGGGGTAGGAGGGATGAAGGATGAGGGGTGAAGAATGAAAGATGAATGATGGGGGTGGTTGTTTTTCGAGCGGATGTGGTATATGCTGAAATTACCAACGACCGACCGTTCATTTAACGAAAGGAGATTCGTATGGGTCACAATCGTGATAAGGAAAAGAAGGAAGGTAAGAAGAAAGCACAGCACGACTTGAAAGCGAAGCGCAAGCTGAAGAAGGAGAAGAAACGACATATCACCCCGATCAACCTGCCAAACCATTCATAAAATACTGCCCGCCGGAAATGACTGGCGGGCTTTTTTGTGTGCGACTCCCCCAGCTTTTTCTATCAAACACGACAATTCCAACATGGTGATCCGTCCGCTACTGATCAACATGCCATAGACGACATAGTGCAATTGCGGTAAGGCCGTCGTTGAAATCACGGGTGCAATGCTTTGTAAAAGTGCTACAATTTCGCTCATGGGCTTCTCGGGTTTAGCATGTTTTCGCAAACCTACTTTACTTGATTAGCCCTATTTTTTCAGCTTAATTTTGGCGAAGGTGTTGTAAAAGAGAATATCATGCCCAGTAAATACGCCCAGCTTGAAACCTATCTGTGTGAGCTGCCTTCGAAGCAGAAAGCCGTCACATTATCCTTTGAAGAGATCGAAGGCATCATCGGTAGTAAATTACCCGCCTCTGCCAATGAACTGTCCTGGTGGGAACATGAGACGGAGGGCAACCATCGCAATACTCGCGCGTGGGCAAACGCAGGCTGGCGAGTGGGTCAGGTCCACTTGCAGGAGAAGTGGGTCCGGTTTGTGCGAGGGTGAGATACCACAATAAATAATGCGCCTCCCCGCTTGTCGGGGAGGTTGGAGGGGTGGTAGATTTAGATAATCTACCCCAGGCAAGTCCCCCACACGAGGAGAATCAGCATGTCCGAAATCAAATATGAAATACTCAAAACCATTGGCGTCCTATCCAAATCCGCCTCTGGCTGGGCGAAGGAACTCAACTTGATCAGTTGGAACGACCGCGAACCAAAATATGACCTGCGCGACTGGTCCGCGGATCATACAAAGATGGGCAAAGGCGTGACCTTATCCGCAGAAGAACTGTCCGCGTTGAAAGCGTTGTTGAACACCAGCGAAGTGTAGCTTCCCCTGCGCCATCGTAAAAGTAACAAGCCATCAATCCACTAATGTGCAAGCAAAAGGTGTCAGGTAACTTGCTCTCTGCGCCGTCCCCGGCGCAGGATATACCCGTACACCTGCCCGCCCTCGCCGCCAGGGACGGCGGCTTGAGCGCTAGCCGTTGACAATCTTTGCTTGCACACATCCATTAAAGCAGCCAAAGAACACAAACGTAAGCGGGTACAATTCGGTATATTTCCACTCCCGCGTTACAGGAAGCCACATGGCGAACAAAAAACAAGCGCAGCAAAAACCAAGAACCTGGCAATGGTGGGTCGAAAAAGTATTCATGCCGCTTCTGTTGGCTCTGCTCAGCGGATATTTTTTATACCTCACCACAAGAGAACCCAAAGAACCCACCGGGGATGAAGCAACCGATACCGCCACCGACCTGCAATTCACAGATTGCGTCGTTGAACTGGAATGCCCGGATGTAGACCGCATCTGGGATCTCTACCCGGAAGACACCGAATGGGCCGCCATCCGCGTTTTCGAAGCCAGCATCTCAGCCGATAAGCCGCTACGCTTTTCAATGGGCTGGTGTACCAAGGAAGAGTCTCTGTTGCAGTCGAATCTCGATCAGATCGAGCTGGTCTTCACCATCAACGGCGTATCCTACGCAGATAAGATGAAGCACCAGTACGACTCCAACCCCGATGAAAATGATGAAACCAAGGATGATTACTGTTACCTCGGCGGGACGGTGGTCAGCAACTGGCAGAAGGGCGTGAAATATCATATCGAGCTGGGGTATCTCATCAAAGCGGATATCAACGACGGTTGGGACGACTACTTCAGAGACGAGAAGCGCTATTCCAATTTATTGCTTGTGATCAAATGACCGAACGACAATACCATCCTCTTATAAAGGACAACGACTCGTGAAACGTCATCCCTTTGCCTTAGTCCTCCTTATCGCAAGCCTGGCACTATCCTCTTGCAACCTCGGTAAAACCGCCCCGCAAGATGGTAGCGCCGTCGCCACGTCTGCCGCACAAACGATCGAGGCGGTGCTCACCTCGCCAGCGAATACTCCGCAAGCGACCCAGACCATCGGCGGGCCAAGTCCCAACTACACACCAGCCGCGACTCCCACGGCTACCTGCGAACAAAAGACCACCATCACCACCTGGCTGCGCAACAACATCACCTACGATAAAAAGGAGTCGGACAAGAATCTCGCGCCTGGCACGAACTTTGTCATGTCTTGGACGGTTCAAAATTCCGGCACCTGTGTTTGGGATGACACCTACAAAATGGTCTTCGACTCCGGCGAACGCCTTACCCCGCAAGATAGCTTCCCCGTCATGCCGAAGGGATACAC
>JACPVC010000135.1 GCA_016191955.1 Chloroflexota bacterium | reverse complement strand
GGCATATAACATCCTGTATTGGCAGGGTGACATCAAGTTCATTGATTTTCCACAGGTGGTGTTTCTGGATTCGAATCCCTCTTCGTGGAGTATCTTCCAACGTGATGTGACCCGGGTCTGTCAGTATTTCTCCGCGCAGGGCGTTCGCGCCGATGCGCATAAACTCGCTGTCGATCTTTGGACATCCCACGGGCACAGAGTTTTCGAGAAGGTACATCCAAAGTATCTTGATCCTGATAACCCCAATGATCGTAAACTATGGGAAAAGCAGAAGTGAAAGTGAAAACGATAGACCGTGGACGATGGACCGTGGTCTATCGTCTTCGGTCCATCGTCCAAAGTAGGTAGGATACAATTGCGGGCGAGGAGCAGCCTTATGAACAACGTCCGCCCGCGATTGACTTTGATGAGTGAGGAACAGATTCAAGATGCGCATAAAAACGTTTTGAGAGTATTGGGCGAAACCGGCGTGCGCGTGGACTCGCCCGAGATATTACAACTGCTTGAACGAAAATTGGGCTTGAAATCGCAAGACCGCATCATCAAATTCCCGCCAGCCGTTGTGGAAGAAGCGATCAAGTCTGCGCCAAAGATAATCGATGTCTATGACCGTCGCGGCGAGCATAAATTGAAGCTGGGTGAAGACCGTCTGCGCTTTGGGGTGGGGGTGACGGCTTTGTTTTATCAAAACCCTGTGGATGAAACGCTCGATATTTTCAAGCGCGAAAACTTCCGCGATCTTGTCCGTCTCGGCTCCAGCCTGAAACATTACGACGTCATCTCGACGGTCGGCATCGTTCGTGATGTCAAAGAAGAACTGGGGGATATGTACGGTTCGTTGGAACATATTTCCAATACAACCAAGCCGCTCGTTCTTTTGGTGTCCGATGAAAACCGCTTCCC
Organism: Chloroflexota bacterium; assembly: GCA_016191955.1. Taxonomy (GTDB): domain Bacteria; phylum Chloroflexota; class Anaerolineae; order Anaerolineales; family Villigracilaceae; genus Villigracilis. Next base: position 4,157 of record JACPVC010000135.1, on the reverse strand, counting down.
CGATGTGCTCGACATGTTCGAGCTTCTCCACGGTAAGGAAATCGGCGAGAAACCTTTTGTGATTCCATATTTTAATCCGGTCAGTCCGCTTGTGATGAATGCAGGCACAGTCGATAAAATGAAAGTCGCCATCGAGCGCGGATTGCCCATCATCTTCTCTAACTACAGCATGGCGGGCGCATCCACGCCGCTCACCCCGGCAGGGACGTTGACACTGCTCATGGCAGAACTGCTCGCGGGTTTGGTCATCAGTCAGACCATCAAAAAAGGCGCGCAGATATTGCTTGGCATGCTGCCCGTTTATTTCGACATGCGCACCATGCTGAACTTCTATGACCCACAAAGCATCCTCATCAGCGTTGCCTGCTCTGAAATGATGAAGTCCTACGGCATTCCGCATTGCTCCACTTCCGGCAGCGGAACCGGCTGGGGCATGGACTTAATCGCCGCAGACACCTATTGGATGAACACCCTCGCGCTTCTTCTCTCTAACGGACATCTGGCTCCGTTCATTGGAGATTCGCTTGGCTCGAAGTCGATCTCCCCAACCACCTTCGTCCATTGTCACGAGATCATCGACCAGGCATTACGCATCCACAACGGCTTTCAGTTGGACGATGTCAACTCGGCTGTGGATGAGATATTCAAAGTAGGTCCCGGCAAGAGTTTTCTCAACCAGCCTTCGACTTTGAAGAATTACAAAAACGGCTATTATGTGAGCGGAGTCTATCCGCGCTACAGCATGGAAAAATGGATGGAAGCTGGTCAGCCTCCGGCAAGACAAGTTCTGCGCCAAAAAACACAGGACCTGATGACGTCCGCGCCTGCGCCAGAAGAGTATGCTGAGTTCATTGCAAAGGGAGAGGAATTTATCAAGCGAAAATTTCACGATATACTTTAAGTAGGAGTTCACGTGCGTAAATTTACCACCCTTGTTATCTTACTATTTGTGATGTTGGCTTGCGCCTTGCCCGGCTCGCCCGCAGTTGCCCCTTTGCCTACTTTCGATCCTAATTCCCCGGGTACCGCGATCGCACTCACCGCTGCTGTTGCGCAGACCCAAACAGCCTTAAAACTGCCCACTGCTACAATTACACCGAAGCCAACACATACGCCTTCCATTACACCTACTTTCACGCCGACTTTCATTTTCAAACTTTCAACCCTTACACCGATCCCTACATATACCTTCCCTCCAACCGTCGGGACGATACAGACCCCGGGTGGAGGAAATTCAAGTGGTGATGACGATGAAGCGGTGCCGACAAAAAATAAGGACGAAGATCCCAGAAAAATGTCTGGGAAGGAATGGTCCTGCGTTTGGTACGGCGTGACTCCTCCGCGAAACACGGTCTTCAAACCGGGAGCATCCTTCACCGTTCAGTGGATGCTTTTCAACAGCGGTACACAGAGCTGGCCCTACCTGGGCGTTGACTTGGTATACAAGAGTGGTTATCGCCATATAGGAACAAAAATTCAGGACTTTACTAAAAGTGTTCCTTCTGGAGGTGAAATTTGGGTTAGGGCTTCATTTGAGGCACCTAAAAGGGCAGGCGATTACCAAACCTTTTTCTATTTGCTGGTTGGTAAAAAAACGTTCTGCCCAGTGGCTTATTACTTTACGGTGGAAGAATAATTTCTGATTAACTGAGCCCTTCGGCTGCGCTCAGAGTGGCTGCCACGCTGAGCGGAGAGCGGGTACTCCTCCCGCTCGTAGTCGAAGCGTGAGTGCGTAAATTAAAGACACTGTTAAATATCTTGCGCATAGGCAATAGATGGCAGCGTCTTTTTTTGTTTGTAATGCCTGTAGGGTAGGGGCGTTCTCGCCAGGGGTCATTTTGCAAGCAGCACAGCGGCTTGCACTCGTCGTTTCGGCATCTGTTGCGCTGACTGAAGAGCGAGCGCTCGTTGGACTAAACTGCCCAAAATAACTCCTGTAAACTTCGCGTAGCCAATAAATAACTGCAAATCTCCATTTTTCTAACCATTGACTCATAATAATAAGGCTGTTATCCTCGGCTTAGATATAATATCTAATCTGAAATCCAAACCGTCCACCCATATCTTGCACTTTGCCAAAGGAGTAAAGTATGAAGTCAACGTTTCAGTTTTTGAAGTTCTTCTCGCAAGCTATTGTTTTAACCGCCCTGCTCTTTTCTGCCATGCTTCCCAGCTCGGTCTCTGCTGGCAAAAAAACGTATGAATATTACGTTGTTGGTAATTCAACGAATGTAACCACATCAACCGAAGCAGGCACTGTTTTGATGGGCGGTGGCACGGATGTCGATGCCGCATTTCAGTGGATGATAAACAAATCGGGTGGGGGAGACTTTGTGGTGATCCGTGCAGCGGGGACAGATGCATACAATCCCTATATTTACAGCCTGGGCACGGTAGATTCAGTCGAGACGATCATCATCACCTCGCGCACGGGTGCCAGCGACCCATTTGTGTTGGATAAGATCAATAACGCCGAAGCCTTGTTCATCGCAGGCGGCGACCAATTTAATTACGTCAGTTTCTGGAAGGGCACTCCCGTTGAAGATGCCATTCACAACCTGATTGCCCAAAATGTCCCCGTCGGCGGGACCAGCGCAGGGCTTGCCATCCTGGGTGAGTTTGTCTTTTCCGCCCAAAATGGCACCGTGGATTCATCCACTGCGCTTGGCGATCCCTATGGACGCCGCATTACGCTTGAACGTGATTTCCTTGTTGTGCCCCACTTGAACGATCTTATTACCGATAGCCACTTCGTCACACGCGACCGTATGGGGCGGCTTGCTACCTTCCTCGCCCGTATCGTCAAGGATGGATGGGCAACTCAAGCAAGGGGTTTGGGCATCGACGAAGAGACAGCGGTAGTTGTTGAAGCAAACGGAACCGCCTCCTTACTTGGGAATGGCTCCGCCTATTTCCTTCTGACGCCTGGTACGCCTGAGGTATGCCAAGCCAAAACCAACCTGGTCTATCGCAATATTTCCGTCTATCGCATCAACGGTTTTGCCACGTTCGATTTCACCACCTGGACCGGAAGCGGCGGCACGGGATATACGATCACTGCTGAAAATGGCACTGTGACCTCTACACAAGCTGGCGGCTCAATTTATTAAGCCAGATAACCGCATGAATTCCGACACACATCGACAATTAAGAAACGTCGTTGCCGATAAAATGCGCGCAGCCATTCTCGACGGACATTACAAACCGGGAGAATGGCTGCGGCAGGAACGCCTCGCGCAGGAACTTGGCGTCAGCCAAATGCCTGTGCGTGAGGCGTTGAACGAGCTGGTCAATGAAGGTCTGATTGAGCATGTCCCTTATCGCGGCGCGCGGGTTATCAAGTTCTCAATCGAAGATATTACCGATCTGTATGAGCATCGCGCCTTTTTGGAAGGACGCGCCGCATACTTTTCTGCTCAAGTCATCACCGAGCGCGAGTTAAATAATCTAAAGAAGATCCAGGCGGGGATGGAAGAAAATGATGCGCCCGAAGCGGTGTTGAAGTACCGCGAATTGAATCGCAGTTTTCATAAGACCATTTTCACGATCAGCAAACACGAATATCTCATTCGAACGCTCAACCAAATGTGGGCAGCCTTCCCGACCATGTTGATCGCGAACTTTGCGGCAACGGCCTTGCATCCTCTACCAGAGCGTGACAGTACCGATAGAGAGGAACACCAAGCCATCGTGACCGCACTGGAAGCACATAACCCTGCGCAGGCAGAACAAGCCATGCGTGACCACATCCTTGCCACCAAACGGCAGTTAGTTTCATTCCTAAAGGCAACTCCATGACCATACTCATGCCAATTGGCGGAAACGAAAACCACAAGAAGCCAGTCGTTTCGCGAGAGTTTATCCGCCTTGCAGGAGGGGAAAAAGCAGATATTGTGATCCTTCCCCAACCTTCCATTTTGGAGGATACTTCGGGTTATTACACCCGCCATTTTATGGAACTCGGCTCACGCTCCGCCCGCAGTTTGGATTTTCGTTCCCGGGCAGAAGCCCACGCCGACGAATATGTGGAAGCCATACAGAATGCCTCAGGCATCTTTATTTCCGGCGGTACTCAAATGCGGCTGCCCGCCATCATTGGCGGGACGAAGATTGAAGCGGCGATTCTCGAAGCATATCGTCGCGGCGTTGTCGTCTCT
>JACPVC010000134.1 GCA_016191955.1 Chloroflexota bacterium | reverse complement strand
TCGCAGCCTATATTTCTTCACGCAGGCTCAGCAGCGCGGTCAGGCAGATCACGTTGTCGCTTAATTGGCTGCCAATTCCAAGTTGCTCGGTATCCTCAAACGCAAACGAAAAGACACTCTTCCTGCTCCTCTCCAACAGTTTTCAAGCTTGACAGAACCTGCACTACCTTAACTTGTGACCGATGAAGTAAGGTGAATTATTAAGTCTGGTGCGATATCATGCCCGTAGGGTACGCACCCTTTTTGGTTTCTACTTCGTAATCCTTCTCGCTTCCATATAAAACCGTTTTTCCTTGGCTTCACCCATCGAGAAGGTCTTGCGGGGGAGAGCACCGTCCAGAATCACCGTCTTGAACAATTCGTTCTTGTGCATGCCTGCCAGATAAAAACCGACATTGCCGCTTTGCAGTGACAGGCGTTCGACCACATCCTCGCCGTGGACGTAATCGATCTTCTCCGCGCCGCCGTTTTTCACAAACGGGTCGAGGAAGGCTTGGATGGTTCCAACCGCCAGATTGGTGGACGGATGTGAAATCTCAACCACGCCGAATTGCCCTCCGCCTCCCACCACGCCGATGAGTTGATTAGAGCCTTCGGCGCTGTCCACACGTTTAATCATTTCCGTGCCATCCGCAACGGCGGTGTACTTGTAATTCGCGCCAAACGTTGCCTTCATCTCGGCGAAGATATCTTTCTTCAAACCGAACAGCACGCGATGAATCGGCTCGAATTCCAATGCCTCATCGTGGACGTTTTCGATTTCAACCAGGGCGTATCTTGCAGGGTGATCCATGCCGACTTCGGCTTTGATCTTTTCCCAGATGGCTTTGGCTGTGGCGAGCGAGTGATTGCCGTCGCCCATCGCGAAGAGCAGCACGGGCAGAGATTTATCCACGCCGTATTTGGCGGCGAAGGTTTCGGGCTGAGCGAGTCCGCGCAGGGCTTCGACGACTTGATTCTCGAACTCAGAATTGACGGCGTAGCCCGCGAGGTGACCACTGCCTAGCATCAATTCAAAATCATATAACTTCTGGAACTTCGACTTCGCTTCGGTCAACGGTTCGATGACAGTGTGATTCGGGTCATCGATCAACACGAGGATGTGCGGGAACTCAAGCATCGCCCCTTCGCGGATCTTGATGCGCGGAGGCAGGCGATCAACAATCGTCCCTTCGGTGGCGCGGATTAGGCTGGACGAGCCTTTGTTGAAATCATAGCGTTCGAGGTCAAGGCACAGCATCAAACCTTTGCGAGTCTTGCCGTGCAACGTCTCGCGCTCGACATACACAAATCCGTCATGCGGCTGGAGGATACCCTCGTCCATGTATTTTTTCATCGCCGCTTGAATGTTCTTGATGCGTTCGTCGCCGCCTGCTCCTTCGAGATGCACTTCGGGGAAGGTCAGGTTCAAGGTTGATGGTGAATCGTCGACGACTTTTTCCACGTCATGCCAGTATTCCGGCTCGGACGTGAACTGGTCACAGGCGATGACCGCCCACTTCTGCGGCTCGATGCCGGGCTTGGGCAGATACACTTGCGGGATTTGAATACCAATGTCGCTGATGATTTTCATGAGATGCCTCCATTAAATTGTAGGGGCGAGGTCTCCTCGCCCAGGGCGGGGGGACCCCGCCCCTACGGGGATGCGAATTATTTCCCGTTCTTCGAAAACGCGATCAACTTCTCTGCCACTTCCGCGCCGACGCGGGCTTGGGCTTCCTTGGTGGCTGCGCCAATGTGCGGGGATGCGATGACGTTGTCGAGCTTGGCGAGCTTCCAGTCTGCCGGGGGCTCTTCGTTGAAGACGTCCAACGCGGCTCCTGCCACCTTGCCGCTGGTCAGCGCTTCGTAGAGCGCACTCTCGTCGACGATTCCGCCACGCGCGCAGTTGATGATGCGGACGCCGTTCTTCATCTTGCCGAACTGCGCAGCGCCGATCATGTTGGCAGATTCTTTGGTCTTGGGCAAGTGCAAGCTGATGTAATCAGCCTGGGCAAGCAGTTCATCGAGCGAGACGAGTTTGATGCCGTTGGCTTCTTTCACGTAGGGGTCATAGGCAAGGACCGTCATGCCGAGAGCGAATGCGCGTTTGGCAACTTCCTTGCCGATGTTGCCGATGCCGACCAGACCGAGAGTCTTGCCGCCGATCTCGTCGCCTTCGAAGGCTTTCTTGTCCCATTTTTCGGCTTTCATGCTGGCGCTGGCTTTGTAAAGCGAGCGGGCGAGCATGAGCATGTAACCGATGGCAAGTTCCGCCACCGAGGCGCTGCTTGCCATGGGAGTGTTCATCACGGCGATGCCTTTTTCTTTGGCATATTCATGGTCGATGGTATCGAGACCCACGCCGCCACGCACGATGACTTTGAGATTGGGACACACGTCGATCAGGTCTTTGCGGACCTTGGTGCGGGAACGCACGACCATGCCCTCGTAATTGGGCAGTTCGGTCATGAGTTGCTCGGGGGTGATGTCGTCGCGGACGTCCACGGTCAGCCCGGCGGTGCGCATCTGTTCGATGTATTCTTTTTCGGTCTTGTCGCAGATAATGACTTTCATTGTATGTCTCCTGATAGTTTGAGTGGCTCTTGCAGGGGTTTAGCCCCTGTAAGGAGCAAATATGTTTTGAAATTAATAACAGGAACCAAACCGCTCAAGCGGCTGCGTTCCTGTTTGTGAATTCATGCGCAACACATCGGTCATTCTAACAATGCGATATGCCTTTGTCAACGATGGAAATCAGCCCATATGGGTGCTTATTGTTCTTGTAGGTTTGTCTGACAAACACTATAATAATTTAGTTGTAATTGTCTAATTTTGCACTAAAATGTCCCAGTGTAGACAACTGCCTTCGAAACAGAATCAAGCCCAAGTCTTGCGCGAAGCGTGAGGCGCTTGTCATCCAAAATCAAAAACAGGAGTTTGTAATCCATGTCTGAATTAAAACGTGTCCATAATTTCAATCCCGGTCCGGGTGTGCTGCCCTTGGAAGTGTTGCAAGAGGCGCAGGCGGAGCTGTTGAACTTCAAAGGCACCGGCATGTCGGTGATGGAGATCAGCCACCGTTCGAAGGAATTCGAAGCGGTTATCCAAACTGCCGAAGCAGATTTGCGCGAATTGCTCGGCATCCCTTCCAATTACAAGGTGATGTTCCTGCAAGGCGGCGCCACGCTGCAATTTGCGATGCTGCCGATGAACCTGCGCGCGGCGGGCGCTTCTGCCGATTACATTGTGACCGGTTCATGGAGCAAGACAGCGGTGAAGGAAGCCAAGAAACTTGGCGCGGTTCACATTGCGGCGACGACTGAATCGGCAAAATTTAATTGCCTTCCCGATAGCTATGACTTCGACCCGAAGGCTGCCTATGTTCACTTCACGATGAACGAAACGATTCATGGTGTGGAATATTTCAAAGAGCCTGTTATCCCCGATGGCGTGCCGTTGGTTTGTGATACTTCGTCTGACTTCATCAGCCGCCCGATCGATGTTTCGAAGTATGCGTTGCTGTACGCGGGCGCGCAAAAGAATGCCGGACCTTCCGGTGTGACGGTTGTGATCGTACGCGATGACATGCTCGCTCGGACTCCCGAGAACCTGCCCGTCATGCTCGATTACAAGACCCTCGTTGAGAGCGGTTCCCTGCACAACACGCCACCTTCCTTCGCCATCTACATGGTGGGGTTGGTCTTCAAATGGGCGAAGAAAGTGGGTGGGCTTGCGGCAATCGAAAAGATCAACCGCGAGAAGGCTGGCATCGTCTACAAGGCGATTGATGAAAGCGGCGGTTTCTATCGCGGACATACCGTGCCCGAAGCCCGTTCGCTGATGAACATTCCGTTCCGCCTGCCGAGCGAAGAATTGGAAGATACCTTTGCCAAAGAAGCCAAGAAGAACGACCTGATTGGTTTGAAGGGACATCGCTCCGTGGGCGGTATGCGCGCTTCGGTTTACAATGCGATGAGCATCGAAGGCGCGAAGGAACTGAGCAAGTTTATGGCAGAGTTCCAGAGGAAGAACGGATAGGGTAGTTGTTAGTGAGCAGTAAACAGAAGACCTCCGAGTGTTGAATTCGGAGGTCTTGTTTTCAAGAGGGTCTGATGAAATTGGCCCGTGTGTAAAGGGCGTGCAAGAAATTGGCAATTGAAAAATTCTTAACGCGAAAAATGCGAATCTAGCAAATGGCGCGAAAAGTTCGCGCTATTCGCCCTTTTTGCGTAATTCGCGTTTTGCCTTTGCACTGTATCTTCATCATGTGTTTATTTCAGTCATTTCGTGGGCGTTTGAATGCCAAAATAATTGACAGTAGTGCCGTCAGGATGACCAGCACGAAGAGCATAACTCGCGGTTCCCCGCCCTGCTCAGGGTTGGTAAGTCCCTCACGGGCGAGAAAAATTCCATTGAGAATAAGTTACAAGCCAATCGAACTAATGGC
>JACPVC010000133.1 GCA_016191955.1 Chloroflexota bacterium | reverse complement strand
CGCCGTTCCAAGCCAAAGAAACAAGAGCTTCAGCCGCGGATTACGCGAATTTTCGCGAATTGGTTTTAAAATCAGTGCGAATTCGCGAAATTCGCGGCAAAAAAGGGTTTGAAAATCCTTGTTTCTTAGTAGCGATAGCGAGGGATCTCTACCACAATTGTAAGAGACTCTCACCAGCAAGCGCGGCACATGTGTCAGTCGGAAAGAACGCTCCCTCACATCGTCCCGATGTCCTTCGGGAGAGTGACATGATTTCAAAAGGAACATTTCGTTTATGAATTACCTCCCTTTCACCTCACGATATCAATCGATGCAATATCGCCGCTCAGGGCGCAGCGGGCTGAAACTCCCCGCTGTATCGCTCGGCTTATGGCACAACTTCGGCGGCGTGGACGTATACGAAAATAGCCGCGACATGGTCTTGCGCGCCTTCGATCTTGGCATTACCCACTTTGATCTTGCCAATAACTACGGTCCGCCTCCCGGTTCGGCGGAAGAGACGTTTGGTCAGATTCTGGCAAAAGACCTGCGCCCATATCGCGATGAATTGGTGATCTCGTCCAAGGCGGGCTATTTCATGTGGGATGGTCCGTATGGAGAATGGGGTTCGCGCAAATATCTCGTCTCCAGCCTCGACCAAAGCCTCAAGCGCATGGGCTTGGATTACGTGGATATCTTCTATCATCACCGCCCCGACCCGGATACCCCGCTCGAAGAGACGATGCAGGCGCTTGATTTCATCGTCCGCAGTGGACGGGCGCTCTATGCTGCCATCTCGAACTATCCCGCCGATAAAGCCCGCGAAGCCGCACAGATTTTGAAATCACTTGGCACACCATGCCTTATTCACCAGCCTGTGTATAGCATGTTCAACCGCTGGGTGGAAGATGGTCTGCTTCAGGCGTTGAAAGAAGAAGGCATCGGCTGTATCGCCTTCTCTCCGCTCGCGCAAGGCTTATTGACCGATAAATATCTCGGCGGCATCCCCGAAGGTTCACGCGCCTCCAAAGCGCATGGCTTCCTTAAGCCTGCTCACATCACCGATGAGAAGATCGCCAAGGTTCAAAAACTCAACCTCCTCGCCCAGCAGCGCGGACAAACCCTCGCGCAAATGGCATTGGCATGGGTCCTGCGCCACGAAGAGATGACGTCCGTGTTGATCGGGGCAAGTAAGGTCAGCCAAATTGAAGATGCGGTTGGGATGTTGAACAAATTGGAATTTTCAAACGATGAATTGCAGGGGATAGAAAATATTCTGAAAGGCTAATCCTGAAGGCGATGTGTAAATTGCCCCCTTTCATTTCGTACTGACAGGGGGCAATTTCACTACTAGTTACTAGTCGCCTTCTTTGACTTCGATGAGTTCGTCTGCAAGCAAACCATGTGCCTCGCGATGGACTGCTTCGGCTGCTTCTTTGCTCGGAGCCTCTACCAGGCAAAAGACTTTGCCCGTGCCCTCATCAAACCAGTATTTCAAGTAGGTTACTCCATGCTTCCCCTGGACCTTAAGGTCATTCTCGTGAGCCCCAGCAACTGCTTCTGCTGTCAACCCAGGGACATGATGGTGAATGTCCATAAAAAGTGGCATGTTATATATTCTCCTTATTAACGGAATTGGAAATTGGCTTGGAATGACGCGCGTCAAACATGTCCACACTATATTGAATATTCACGTGGTTGTCGTCAGGGAAAACTCTACAATTTCCCCCCTACAAACTTTGGAACACAATGCTCTCATGGGGTTTTCCCCGATGAGAGCTACCTTAATCCCTTTTCCATCGCCCATGTGGCGATCTGCACACGCGAGTCAAAACCAAGCTTGTTGAGGACACGCGTAACATATGTCTCCACTGTCTTTACCCCAACTGTCATGGATTCTGCAATTTCTCGATTTGACTTTCCCTGTGCAATCAGCGTGGCAACTTCTCGCTCACGTGCGGTCAACCCGCCAAATTTATCTTTATCGAGTTTTTGTTGTGAGGTAGCGTGCAATTTATTGCGCATTATATCTGCGGTTGGCTGGGCACCAAGCCGTTCAAATATCTCAAGCGCCAGAAGTTGGGCGGCATTATCGCCGTCCATCAATGCCATTGCCCGTTCATAGGGACAGCCTAATTGTTCCCATGCATCCGCAGCGGCCCGCCAGTCACCGGCTATTTGCAATGCAAAGGGACTCAACAATTGTTCATCACCCGATAACGGTCCGCCCGCACGCCATATCCAAAACGATAATTCCTCCAACAGCCGAGAATTCTCGTTCTTCAATGCCAGCTCATAGCCCACACGTGCCTCGGTAACACATTGTTCCAAATCGCCTTGCAACCAGTTGGACTCAGCGCGCGCACAGGCTATGGGCCCAATCCGTTGTAACTCACCGGTTGGGATAGCCAGGTTACGTGCGTCATCCAAGACTTGCAATGCATCCAGCTCGCCCCGGCGCAAGCGCAGGTGCCCAAATACTGCCATAGCTGGGATACGGGCAACAGCCGAGGCACGCGGGTTATCCAGCACCGCCAACGCATCTTCATTCGCTTCTGTCCAGTGCCCCTGCTCGAAATAAGCTCGCGCCCGCCAGGCAAGCATGTAGAGTTTCCACGCATCCAAATCGCGCTCGGTGGAGTAAACAATGCCATCGTTCAAATATTGCATCGCTTGATCATAGCGCCGATGGTCAACAGACTGGCTTGCCAGGTTGGTATAAGCGCGGGCGGCATGTTCATGAAATCCATGGGCTAGTGCAAACTGGAGGCTGCGTTCCAATTTGGTATGCCCAGATGCACTGTAGTGGGAGAACATTTCGCTTGTGCCGACATTATTGAGCGCATGAGACAGTGTCTCCAAATCTCCAAACTCCTCTGCTAGAGCAATTGCCTGATTCCCCAAACGTATTGCATCAGCAGTTTCATTAGCCAGCATGTGTAATTGCGCGCGGTTGCTATATGCCATTGCCAGTTCCCGGCCGGGCGGCAATGTCTCCAATATATGGATGGCTTCCACTGCATAACGTTCAGCTTGAGCCTGGTTTCCCGAGAACCAGTGCAGGCGTGACAGCCATCGCAGGTTGTTGCCCTCCTGCATCGGATTCTGACTCCGCCGCCAGATTTCAAGAGCCAGCATGCGGGCTCGAATTGCATCGCTCATCTGGCTGGTCAAGTAACACTCATATGCCCGATTTTCAAGGAGTTGAGCATGTTCGGTCAAATCAAGGCGGTCTGCATAGTGTAATGCTGTTTGATAATGTGCCGCAGCCTCCAAATGGGACCCAACCATGGCTGCCTGCCTGGCCGCCTGAGGAGCAAAATATAATACAGCGTTTCCATCCCCGGCAAATGCCGCATGATGGACGAGACGCGAGAGCTGAACTTGCTCATTACCACGTTCTATGAGGGCTTTAAGTATCTGTTGATTCAAGGATCGCCGCTGCGAAGCAGGTAAGACATCTTCCAGTGCCCTGCGAGCCAGCTCATGCCGAAATGCATATATGTCGCCATCCAACCGCAACATACCGCGCTCCACACACTCCTCGACCGCAACCGGCGCCGGCTCAAGGATTATATTCAAGAGCCATGCTTCGATACTGCCTGGCACGACAGAAGCAACATTCAACACTTCACGGGCTGCTGTTGAGAGCCGGGCAGCGCGTGCCAACACAGCATCACGAACGGTTGGAGGCACGCCCCCATCCCCATTGGCTAATACTTCAGTAACGAAGAATGGGTTGCCGCCTGTCTTGGTATAGAGATCGTTAACCCGCTCATCCTGTTTGGCATCATGAGCCAGTTCCATCACCGATGCCTGCGAAAGGGGCAACAACGGAAGGCGAAGTGTCACGGAGCGCGGCAGATCACCAAAGACAAGGTGCAAGGGATGTCCGGCACCCAGATCATCCTCGCGGTAAGTAAGGATAAGTAATGCTGCCGTGCGTTGAATACGCCGACCAAGGAATTTGATCAAGTCGAGTGTGGCTTCGTCCGCCCAATGAACGTCTTCAAAAACCGCAATGGTTGGGCGACGCTGCATCTCTGCCAGACATGCCGAGAATATTGTCTGTCTATTTACGTCTGAACGGAGAAGAGCAGATAATTCACCATCCACCTGCATGGCAATATCATATAACGGTCCAAGTGGACGAGGGGTAAACAGCGAGTCGCACGCGCCCCATAAAATGCGAACAGCATCCTGATATGCCTGGGTGAAATGATCGACGAGTGAAGTTTTTCCAATCCCAGCTTCACCACTCACCAATACCACATGGCCTTGATTTATCATCGCCTCTTGCAGTGCCGCATCAAGTTTTTGTAGGAACGAATCGCGTTCAAGTAATTTGATCATGGACATCAACCGAATCGAACAATCAGGTTTCGAGCAAGTTAATTCGACGCATAAAATTGGATAAAGTATAGCATT
>JACPVC010000132.1 GCA_016191955.1 Chloroflexota bacterium | reverse complement strand
GCAGACCTCGAACAAGCTCTTCGATAAACCAAAGACCTCCCGTTTGGGAGGTCTTTTCAACTAATTACTCACCTTACGCACTCAACCGTGTCACCCTTCGTGTCGCTCCGCTCCTAAGAAACAAGGATTTTCAAACCCTTTTTTGCCGCGAATTTCGCGAATTCACACTGATTTTAAAACCAATTCGCGAAAATTCGCGTAATCCGCGGCTGAAGCTCTTGTTTCTGGTAGTGGTTAAATCGAAAGTGATAAATCGAGATTTTAGCCGACAAAATCACTTGGTTTTTTACCATTACCTTGTTTCTTTGGCTTGGAACGGCGATCCCTTTCCGCCGTGGCTTTACTCAGAACGACACTGCGTAAGGTGAGTAAAGCCACGGCTAGAAATTATTTCGCCTTCACTGCCACCAACGTCACATCGTCATCCTGCTTGGCGCCGCTCTGATAATTTTGCAACGTTTCAAACAACGTATTACAGACCTGTTGTGCATTTTGTTTTGGAAGTTCACCGAGCGTCGCCTTGATACGCTCCAAACCAAATGCCTCACCATTGGGGTTGCGGCAATCGGTCATACCATCGGTATACAACAGAAGCGTATCGCCAGAAGTCAACTTGACGGTTTTCTCATCCAGCGTCACCGGCTCCCACAAACCGATCGCCATGCCGGGGCTGTGCGGCATCCGTTCTACGCTGCCGTCGGAATGAAGGATCAATGGCGGTTCATGTCCGGCGCGGGCATACGAGAAGACTCGCGTTTTCAAATCGAGAATGCCATATAACACCGTAACAAATTGCGTGGATTTTTGCAGCCGCGTGATGTGGGTATTGACGAGGTTCATCACCTCGGCAGGCGTCGCGCCAATATCCGCCTCTGCCATGATGAGCGCATGCGCGCGCGCCATGAACAATGCAGACGGCACACCCTTATCCGCCACATCGCCGATCAGCACACCAATACGGTGGTCCTTGAGGTCGAAGACGTCATAAAAATCGCCGCCCACCTGACGCGCAGGCAGGATGCGCGCGCCGAAACCATATTCTTCCGTATCGGGCAAAACGTCGGGCAGAATGCTTAACTGAATATCTGCGGCAACTTGAAGTTCACGTTCAAGGCGTTCCTTTTCGATGATTTGCGCCTGAGCGGCTTTCAATTCATCGTAGGCTTTTTGCAGCATCTGGTTCTTTGTCACGAGGTCATGGAAGGCGGCTTCGTTGGAAGACTCCAGGCGCTCGCTCATGATCTCAACCATCGAATATGCCAGATGGGGCCAGCGCTGAATGCACTCGTTGAACTTATCGCGGGTCATCATCCACAACTGGCTGGATTCGGTCGTGCGCACCGAAGCGGTCCGCTTGCCTTGTTTGAGGATGAGACTCATCTCGCCCACATATTCACCGGGTCCGCAAAAACGCAGATGCATTTCATCGTTCGTGCCGCCCGCCAGCACCACTTCGATCTTCCCGCTCTTCACCACATACAGACTATTCCCCAACTCGCCTTCATAGAAAAGATAGTCCCCGGCGTTATAACTTTCCACGGGCAGTTCGTTCACCAGACCGAACAAATCCTCGCGCGATAAGTCTTTGAACAGGGGGATTTTTAGGAAGAGCGAAGTATCTGAAGTGTTGGTCATGGCTTGGGATCTCCGCGCAAGTCCATCACTTCTCTGCCTGCCAGCTTGTCTTGAATACGCTGAGCGACAAGGTCGAGATGATTGGGGTAATTCACATAATCGAGGTTATCGGTATGGATGGTGAGAACAGGACAAAGGTCGAACGAGCCGAGCCATTCATCGTAAAATGAATCCAATAGGGTCAAGTAATCAGATGTGATGCCCGTCTCCATATTTCGCGCGCGGCGGCGGATGCGCTCCATCAATACTGACACGGGTGCTTTGAGATAAATCAACAAGTCGGGGCGCGGAAGCCCATCCACAACCAATTCGAAAAGTTTGCGGTAGGCAAGATAGTCGCGTTCGTTTAAATTTCCAAGGTGGTGCAGGGCACGCGCGAAGATGTGAGTATCTTCATAAATGGAACGGTCTAATATGGCTGAACGTGCATCGCGTGCCGCGACCAGGTACTGGTCGGCGCGATGACCTAAAAAGAAAATTTGCAAGTGGAACGACCACGCGCGCATATCCCCGTAAAAATCGGAGAGATACGGGTTATCCGCTACGGATTCATATCCCGTCCACCAGCCGAGGCGCGCACCGATGCGTTCCGTCAGTGTGGTTTTGCCTGCACCGATATTCCCAGCCACCAACACAAGATGTTTAGCCATAGTTTAGTGATTTTATCATGCCCAAGGTTGAGGGTATAATTTTTGTCATCATTTGCGAACACAGGAGAAACAACGATGAAAATTCGCGACGCTTCCGGCTGGACCATGTTTATCTTCGGTGTCATGGCATTTTTGCTTGGCACACTTGGCATCATCCGCCCTGAACTTCAGCTTGCCATGCTTGGCTTCGAAGTCGCAGACCGCGCCGCCCGCGCAAGTTCCGACTACACCCTGACGTTCATGACCGCCGCCTCGATGGCATCTGTGAACGTGGGCATCTATTACGTCCTCGCCGCCCTGAACGACGTCAAGATCTTCTACCGCTGGACCGTCCCCTTCCGCGGACTGACCTTCATCGTCTTCACCACCATCGTCATTCTCGGAATTGCCCCGCTCAAATTTATAGGTGTACCCATCTGGGAACTGACCGGCGCAATCGCCACCGGCATTGCACTGGCAAGAGAGAAACAAAAATAGATGATGAAATACAGAACCATCCTCATCAGGCTGATATTGATTGTCGGTGCATTTTTATTTTCATGCGCCAATAACCAGGCGGATCAAACCACCGCAGTGGATACAGATGCCATCCGCACCCAAGCCGTGAAAACCTACGCTGCTTCCCTGACCGGGCTTGCTCCAACCTCCTCACCTTTTCCCACGCTGACGCCGGTCGGCATTACTGCGACGGCGCTTTCCACCACGCCAGAGCCCTCGCCTACATCCAACCCCTGTTTCAATCTGCTTTATATTGATGATGTCACCATCGAAGATGGGACGCGCATGAAACCCGGCGAAAAATTCACCAAGACCTGGCTCGTGCAAAATATCGGCGGCTGTGCCTGGCGACCCGGCTTCAGCTTCCAGCACGTTGGCGGCGACTCCATGCGCGGAAGCCCTGTGATCCTCACCGAAGCCATTCCCACCGGTGCCAAGCGCGAAATCTCCGTTGACCTCGTCGTGCCCAGTGGCATCAACGGCGTGATCGAAAGCGCCTGGCAAATGGCAGACGAAAGCGGCATCTTCTTCGGCGATACCCTCTCCGTCAAAATCATCGTCGGGACAATCACGACCCCAGCAGTGACAAGCACCCCGTAAAATACAAAGTGATGCGAGACTTGTCCCGCGATACTAACTCACCTTACGCAGTAGGGGCGACCCGTCAAAAGTAGTTGGAAACCATGTTGCGCAAAGGGAGGGTCGCCCTTTACCCGGAAAGACTTCTTGTCCAAGGGCGACCCTCCTTTTGAGGTTTTGCGGCTTGAAAAGCCTGGACGGATCGCCCCTACATATAAATCGCGTAACATCAGATACTAAAAAGACGCGGATTATTGTCCGTGTCTTTTTGTTTACCTTGAACTAAAACCCAGCTGGCATCCCGTTGATCGTTTCGATTGCAACTTTGGTCTTGTCCGCCGGGTCATACCGAACCATCACAGGTGCGTTGGGAACGTACATTGCAACCTGAAACCGCCCGACAAAAATAGTCGTTTCTGCTTCAAAGGCATCCTGTCCCATGGGCATCACACGCATACGAACACGTGCTTGTGGGTTGTCGTTCAATGTCGTGCCTGTGTCTTGCACACTGAGAATGACTCCGGGAGCAGAAACACCCGTTTTCAAAACATTGTTATTTTTCATCATCCCGCCAAAGGCACGATAGATAAAAAAACCTGTTGCGCCAAGTGTGATCAGGGTGATGATACCGGCACATACGAAAGATACAATAACGATAAGGGTTGTAAAACCAGCTATTTCCATAACATTTCTCCGTGAATTATTTGAATAGGATTTTTTGAATTTTATCAACCCGTCATCAAAAATCCACCCCCCGTTCGGGGGAAGTGCTTGTAAAATCAAGTCATGCCCATCTCCCCTACTTACTCCAAAACCATCACCATCCCCTCCTCCGCCATCGACGAGAATGGACACGTCAACAACGTAGTCTACGTGCAGTGGATGCAGGACATCGCTGTGGAGCACTATGCGTCCCTCGGCGGCGTTGAAGCGCAGGGACCCGATGCCACCTGGGTCGTGCGTCAACACAGCATCGAATATCTTCAACAAGCCTTTGCGGGCGAAGAGATCGAAATCCGCACCTGGGTGGAGGATATTCGCAAAGTGCGGTCAATGCGCAAGTATGAATTTGTGCGGAAAAACGATGGGAAAATTCTCGTCAAAGGTGAGACGGATTGGGTCTTCATGGATACAAAAACGGGACGTCCGAAGGCAATCCCGCAAGAGGTGGAGAGGGTATTCGAAAATCGTAATGCGTAATTCGTAAAAATCTTACGTATCACGCATTACGAGACCTGCTATTCCTACCCATTCGGCGTTGGGATTTGTTCAAGGATAGGCAGCAGCTCAAAATAATAACGGAAATATGGTTGGTACCCTGAAGAAAATTCAAAGGGAGCCAGGTAGTAAGTACTCACCCAATTCCCGGCATATGCCGCATATTTATTGTCATTTTGTTCACTCGATACTCTCACCCACTGGCTATCCGAAGAACGTCCATCCATAAAGACACAATCCTGCAAAGTTAGAAAACCGACCTCTCGGCAACCTTCGCGTGGGCAGCTTCGGATTTTTAATCCATACCGGCTGGTCACACAATACAAGCCGTTCTGCACATTTTCCGGAATATAAACGCGTAATTTATCAAAGTCGATTGGGCGAAATTGATCTGAGGTCACCCAGCCCAATTCATGTTGTGCATATTTGGAATTTTCCTGCCCCGACGCGATTCGAATCCACGAATTATCCGGCATACGAAAGTCGAACAATAAACAATCGGGGTTGCTTTGGTTGTTTGGGTTCTCAATAACAGACTGGACGGGGTAATAATCGCTGGGACCTTCCCGAACCCTGATGCTGTAGAAATTTGTACAAAAGAGTTCCGTCAATGGGATGGATGAAGAATCGGGAGTTAAGGTAAACGGGATCGGCGTTGGTGTTATGTTCTCGAATGCGAACAACGTAGGTAATATTGCAGTTGACGGAACGGCTGTGGTCGAATCAGAAACAGCTTGTTCATTATCCCTTACTGGATCGGTGGATCGAACTGACTGGGTTTGCAAGGCATATAAGGTGGAATAGACTTCAACATCGGCTGGAGGGGTTTCAGAAGTGCTCGGCGGAAAGTATTGCAAGGTAATGCCACCGACAATGAACAACACTCCAACCACCACCAATTGCACCGACTGGCTTGAAGTGAGTTGTATCTTCACTTTTTCCAAGGCAATATTTCTAATGATGGCAACGATCACCATTACCCCTCCGAGCAACAAGGCAATGGATGGAAAACCTGCTTTGGTAATGAAATCTAGCATGTTGCTCCTCCTTTGGAAAATTATATCCCGAAAACAGAGCCGGATTATCAATTAAAAAGGGCTAATTTAAGTTCCGAGCAATCTCTCATACACCTTCACCAACTTCTTCTGTGACACATGCCATGTAAATTTCCCGCGCACATGCCCCGCCGCAGACTCTGCCAGACGTTTCGACAACTCGACATCCTTCAACAAAAGATTTGCCTGATGCGCCAGATCATCCGGGTCGCTGGGCGAGAAGAGCAGACCGTCTACATCCTCACGCACAAGTTCGCGGACGATGGGCATGTTCGACGCCAGCAAAGGTCGCCCTGCCGCCATGTATTCGAGCACTTTGATGGGGCATGCTCCCTGCGTTACATTGCGGTCGTTCAAACCGAGCGGAGCCACACAAATATCGGCTTGCACGATCAATTCTGGAATCTCATGATGCGGCACTGCCCCTTGGACAATCACATGTTCATCCAAGCCAAGTTTGCGGATTTGTTTCGCCAGCATCTTGCGCTGACGTGAACGTCCGCGCCCGATGATCTGGAGTTTAACCGGCTGCTGTTCAAGAATTTTAGGCAAGGCTTTGATGACGATGTCCAAACCCTGCCAGTCTGCCAGCGTGCCGATGTAAAGCAGAACCGGCTCCCGTCCATCTCGGACGGGCAATGGGGTGACGGGAAAGTCTGAAGGGCTGACTCCGTTTGGGATAACAGTGACCAACTTGCGGTTAAGTCCGAGCGAGGCGATATAGTCGCTCGTCACGTTCGATGGGCAGATGATGGCGTCACTCAGGTGCAGAGTCGCCAATTCCTGTTCTTTGATCTTGGCAAGCAGGTCTGAGTCCATGTCGGGGTAGTGATATTTGAGTTCAATGGAAGGCAATCCGTTCACTTCAAACAGGGTTTTGTAGCCAAACTTCTTTTTATTGTGCGTGATGTGGAAACCGTCCCAGATGTTGCGATAGTGGACGACGTTGTAATCGGGATGAAGCGCTAAATGCGCGAGAACGGATTTGCCGAAATGCACGGCGCGGGCGAGGAAGTTTTGCGAAAGGTCCTGCGGAATGCGCGTGACACGCGCGCCCTCGATAGTATCTTCGGGGGGGAGCAAGCCATCGTTGGGCGTGATAAGATGGACGTTAAAGTTGCCATTGACCAACCCGCGTAAATTGTGGAGAATATGGGTGCTCGCCCCCTTGGGGCTTGGCACGATGTCGAAGGCAGTATAGAGAACGTTTGTCATTTTTTTACCTTGGGCGTGAGGGGTGCGTCGCACCAAACAGGTAGATGAGTCTAATTAATGAGTTGCATCCACATGGTGAGAGAGTCATCTTAAGTGTGGTGCGACGCACTCGGGATCAAGAAATTATAACTCGGAGGATTGGATGGAAGGTCTTTTTTGCGGTTTCGCCATTGCAGGCATTATCGTCATCTCGCTTTTCTTTTACCTGCTGAACACAGCCCGAAAGAAAGTGAAAACCACAAATGATTTCGGCAAAAAGGTATTCGCCCCGGTCTACGTTTCCATCGCCGATAAGCCCGATTCGATCATCCGCGGCATGAACAAGTTCGTTGCCGAAGTGCAAAAGACCGAAACCTCCGGCGACAAGTGGCGCTGGATTCCTCTGCTTATCTTTTTCGCGGGCATTGGCATGGCGCTCGTCGATGTGCTGCTTTTCCTGCTGGGCTACTCCTCTTTCATCTTCATCATTGGCGGAGTTTTACTTTGGGTCGCCGCCATTGTGATGGCGCGCAGTTTACGCAAGAGCGATATTTTGGATTTCTCGCCGCGCTACAAAGGCACGAAGGAAATATTGCACACGCTTCGCGACGACCTCAAGCCGGGTTCCACCTTCCTCGGTCATCTCGACCTGACGGGTTCCATGCTCAAGACCAAAGTGGCGCGCGAAACGCAGGATTCCCAAAAACGGACGACCCAGCTTTTCAACGATCCCTGGCTTTCACTCAAGGCAAAACTTTACGATGGCAACATCCTGCGCGTGACTGCCCTTCAAAAAACAAAGAAACGTAAATCCTATTGGAAGCGCAGCCGCATCAGCGGTAAATCAAAACTAAAACCAGAAAAATTCAAAGGCTCGCAACAGGAATTGAAAGTGCGCATCGTGGTCAACCCCGAAGCCTATGCCATTAAATCAAACAATCTATTCTCGACCGGTAAGGATGTCGGCAAATATAAGATCGAGCAATTAAGCACTGAAGGCGGCATGATTAACATCCTTGCCGTTGCCCCCTTCGAGGAAGTGGCGCATAGCGATATTCTGACCTTCCTCAAATCTGCATATTCATTATTGGAAAGAAAGGCTGCATAAATGAGTCGTAAAATCATTCCGTTCGTGGTGGCATTTGTTTTGATCTGTCTGGTGATGGTCGTGGCTGGCGTGTTCGCGTTCAGCGGCGCAGTGGCGGCTGAGAAATTCGGCAGCGACGTTGCATGGTCACAATCCTATTCGCAAGCCGAAAGCATGAAAGTCATCGACCTGACAGGTGACGGGCAGGATGAACTCTTCATTCAAAACACCGGCAACGTCAGCATCTTCGACGGCTCTGGTACATCCTTATTCAGTTTCGATTATTCCAGCCCCAAGACTACGCTCGGTGACGTGAATGGTGACAGCGTGGAAGACATCGTGGTGTATTACTTTGGCGATTTTGGGCTTTCGGTGGATGTAATTTCAAAGGGACAGGTGACAGTGCTGGCAGAGTCACTCAACATTGGAAACCCTGCGCGTGTGGCGTTCATCCGCTTCTCTTCTGGACCTGAAATTGTGCTCGGCGATTCTGCGGGTGTTATCCTCGCCTTGAGCGCGGACGGCGCTCCGCTGTGGAACTCGAACGTCGGCTCCGCTGAGATTCGCGGCATGGACGATGCCCGCATCGGCGGTGACGTGCATGTTGCCATCGCATCGAACGACGGGACGGTGAAGGTCTTTGCCGCAGACGGCAAAAATGTCTGGACGGTGAATCAGGAACAACTGAGAAGGATGCGGGCGTTCGATCTGAATGCGGACGGCAACAGCGAGATCATCACCGGCGGCGAGTACGGATTATTCCGAATCTATAACGCGGTCGATGGAAGCGTGCTCTTTGAAAAATCATTGGGGCAAGCCGTTAGCGAAGTCCGCGAAGTGGAATTGAACGGTGACCCCTCCTCACGCGAGATCGTGGTCGGTGGAAAAGACGGCGGCATATGGGCGTTCTCGTTCGATGGCACAACCGCCAGCCAAATGTGGACGGGGTCGCTCTCCGACAAAGTGACTGAGATCGCCGGACTCGACATCAACGAAGACGGCAAGCAGGAAGCAGTCATCGGCGACGATGCGGGCAATGTTGCCATCTTCACTGAGAACGGCACGCGCAACAATCTACCCGATCACTCCTCCGGCATCACCCGCGTGGACATTGGCAAACTTGGCAATGAACGCTATGTGGTTATCGCCGATTACAACGAAGTGCAGACCAACAAGGTTAATTTCAGTTCCATCCCCGGCTTCCAATACACGCCATTGGTGGTGGGACTGATCGTCTCGGCGGTCATTCTCGTCATTGCTGGCATTCTCGCCTCCATTCCGCCCAAGCCGGAAATGAAGCTATCGCTTCAAGACAAGAGCCGCGAAAGCCTCGAAGCCCAGCGCCGCATGTTGAAAGAATCCATCGCGGATGTGGAACGCCTGCGCAAAGCCGGTGAAGTTTCGAGCGAAGCCTACCTCTCACGCCTCAAACGCCTGCGCGGAGATTTATCCGAAAACGAAGCCGCCTTCAAGACCGCGGGCTTCCCGATCAAGACCGAAACCTTCGCCTGCCCCAACTGCGGCGGGACGCTGGAACTCGGTATGGATAAGTGTGAGTATTGCGGGCAGGTGATACTTTCGTAGGGAAGTTAAGAGTAACGAGTGATAAGTACCGAGGTGACAGCCACTTTAGGAAGTGACAGTCCCCTGGTTTCATTTAACTACCGTCCACGAATGAAAACCGCGAATACTCGAATTGGGGCACGTCATTCGTTTATTCGTGGGTCCATTCGTGGATGGTTTCTACGGCTGTGAGAGGGCGCAACGAAAACCGAGTATGTCGCTGGAACTCGCTGGAACGACCCTGTCGCGGTTAGCAGAACGAACGTAGGTTTCGATATAGGGCCACGAGCCGCCCCGCAGCACTTTATATTGTCCAGAGGTTGATCCTTGCGGGTTCGACGAAGGAGAAGTGGCATAATAGTTTCCATCATACCAATCGTTCACCCATTCCCAAACATTGCCAGCCATATCATAAACACCATAAGGGCTGACTCCGTCAAGGTAACTACCGACTTTTGTAGTATCGCCAATGCAACTGAAATTGTAATTAGCTTTATCACAGTCAATGCCCTCACCCCAAGGGTAAGTACGACCATCTTCACCGCGCGCGGCTTTTTCCCATTCGGCTTCGGTCGGCAATCTACCGCCGCGCCATTCGCAATAGGTCTTCGCCATATCCCAATCTACGTAAATGACAGGGTATTCGTCGAATTCAGAGTTGCCGTAATATGCAGTGCGCGTGTACGGTCCACTTTCTTTTGGCGGTTTACAGACATTGACTTCAACACAGCGTTCATAGGCGGCATTCGTAACTTCATACTTGTCAATGTAATATGCATCCAAAAGAACAGCATGAATGGGTTTTTCATCAGAGGAAGATTCGCTGCCCATCGAAAAATTTCCTTGCGGGATATACATCATTGTTACGCCATCAGAGATCAGGGTCGAGCCAATGCCAGGAGTGGGTGTAAAAGTGGAGGGCACCGATGTAAAGGTTTGAGTTGGTGTCCTCGTAGCAGTGAAAATAACGGGGGTGTCCGTTGGTCGAGCAGAAGCAAGTTGATCGTATAGTGAGTTCAAAACATATCCACCTAAAATCAAAAGCGATAAAATAATTACCGCAACCACGGTCCATCGATAATATTGTTTTTGAGTAGGTTTAGTCAATTGTTGATTATTTATTTTTGTTAAATTCTTTCTGGGCTTTTCCTCTTCATTATCTGTAGGCTTTGAAACATTAATATCTAATTTTGGTATTGCATATGAAATACCAAAATTACGAGCGCGTACCTCTAGACTCGAAATCAATCGCCTATAAGCCAAATCTTTTCGGTTTTGAGGAAAATAATCTTCATATTGCCATCCCCGCAAACGACGAGGAGCAGGGCAGTCTTCAAGACGTAAAGGGATGATAAAAATCGTATTTTCTACTTTCTCATCCGCAACATCCAAAGCCAGTTTCAATTCACGTTGAACATATCCCTCTTGTGAAACAGATTTATTGGATAAGAAAACAATTACAACATCTGTTTGCTCTAATGCTTTTTCAATTTCTTCATGCCAATCCTGCCCTGGCAACAATTTCTCTTCATCGAGCCAAGGGTCAATCCATGGTTCAGCGTGCAGTTTTTGATATAACTCTCGCACAAGGGCTTTGTCTTGCGAGGCATGGCAGAGAAAAACGCGGAGGGGTCGCGGCATGGAGGAATTTCCCGAACTTCAAAGCATTATAAACCTACGAACCCAAATTTAGATATGGGTTCAGGGTTTTGGCAGAGCACAACGAAAACCAAGATCATTTTCCTGATTGTTTGGGTCGATCCCAAATCGAAAATACGAGCGAGCTGTGTAGATACTCCCGCTCCATGCGCCTCCCCGCACAACTCTATTTTGACCATTCATGGGTCCTTGCGGGTTTTCAGAAAGCGAATTCACATAATAAGCATCGTCAAACCAATCTGCTGTCCATTCTTCCACATTACCAGCAAGGTCATATACCCCAAACAGACTTTTGTCCAGCAAATTACTTCCAACTTTTGTAGTATCTCCGGTACACGTGCTATCGTAATTTGCTTTGTTGCAGTTAATGTTCTCTCCCCAGGGATATGTCCGCTCATCTGTGCCGCGCGCAGCTTTTTCCCATTGTGCCTCAGTCGGTAATGCACGCCCCACCCATGAACAATAAGCTAGTGCATCCTCCCAGGAAACATAAATAACGGGATAATCCGCAAATTCAGGTTCATCGAAGTATAAAGGGCGGGTTTGAGAACGTTTTTTGCCCGGCGGATCGCATTGATTTGCTTCCACACATTTGATATACATCGCATTGGTG
>JACPVC010000131.1 GCA_016191955.1 Chloroflexota bacterium | reverse complement strand
GCATGGTAGAATAGCAAACCTTAGGAGTAAAAATGACTGTCAAGTTGGTTTTACGAAACAAGGAATATGAAGTTAAAGCCGGAATGGCTTTGCTGGATGCGTTGAAGAAATGCAATATCGTTCCAGAGTCCGTGATCGCGACCCGCGATGGCGAGTTGATGACCGAGGACGAACTGTTGAAGGATGGGGAAGTCATCAAACTCGTCGCAGTGATCTCAGGCGGTTGAGATGAAGTGCAAAAAGTGCGGCGAAAGAGCCTCGGTCAACATGCGTCAGCATCGCATGGCGTTGTGCAAGGACCACTTCCTCGAATGGATTCCCGAACAGACTGAACGCTTCATCAAAAAATACAACATGTTCACCCGCGATGAAAAAATTCTCGTGGCGGTTTCGGGCGGCAAGGACTCGCTCTCGCTGTGGGACATCCTCGTGCGCCTCGGCTACAACGCGGATGGTTTGTATCTCGGGCTGGGCATTGACGGCGGGATTCAATATTCAGACGAATCTCATCGGCTGACGGAGGAATTCGCGCAGCGAAATAACCTCAAACTGCATGTCGTGGATATCGAAAAAGAATACGGGCATTCCATCCCTGTCCTTTCCGAGATCAGTCATCGCGGATACGGAAAGCCGTGTTCGGTCTGCGGGTTGGCAAAGCGCCATGAAATGAATCGCATCGCACGCGACCTTGGCTATGACGTGCTCGCCACGGGTCATAATCTCGACGATGAGGCGGCGGTTCTCTTTGGCAATACCCTGCAATGGTCTGCTGATTATCTGCTGCGCCAGGGACCTGTCCTTGAATCAAAAGAGGGACTGGCACGCAAGGTCAAACCGTTGTGCCGTTTTTACGAGCGTGAGATGACAGCCTATGCCATCGCGCGCGGCATTGAATATATTTATGAAGAATGTCCGTTTGCGGATGGTTCCACCCAGATATTTTATAAAGAGTCGCTGAATCAATTGGAGAACGTCCGCCCGGGGACGAAGTTAACCTTCTATCTGCGTTTTCTCGAAGCACGCCAAAGCGGGGAGTTGTTCATTCAAAGGGATGCGGCGCAGGCGCATATTCATCCGTGCGAGAAGTGCGGTCAGCCCACCTCTGCGCCGGGGATGTGTTCATTTTGCAGAATGTTGGAAAAGGCGAATGCTGTAACGGAATAATCCTTGCTCTCGCAGGGGCTCAGCCCCTGCGAGAGCAAAACTTTCCTACCGAATCACAGTTGCGAGTAACCCCACCAAGAACAATCCAAACGCAATATATCCCACGATCTGCTCCGATGAAAAAATGGAGAAGCGCGAGGTTTCGAATCCGTATCGATCCACTTGAACTTGCACAGGCGCATCTAGTTTGCCGAGCAGGGCATCGCGGAAGGTGAGCACGTCTGCGGGGCGGTCGTCGGGGTGCAGCGACATTGCCCACAGAACTGCTTTTTCCACGTTGAGGCTGAGGCGTGGGTTAATGTCAATGGGCGGAGTCAGGCTGCGGCTATTCAAGAAGCGTTTGCGCGCCTCGGCGGGCGGTTCATTCGTCAACAGATGATAGAGAGTCGCGCCGAAGGAGAAAATATCCGCTTTGGCATCGGTGTGCGTATCATCGCCGCCATATTGTTCAAGCGGAGTGTAGAGAGCGGTTCCCTGACCTTGAATAACCGTGATGGTCACTTCGCCGGGAGCCATGATCTTGACCAAGCCGAAATCCACGAGCTTGACCAAGCCGCTCGGCGTGAGTTTGATATTGCTGGGCTTGATGTCGCGGTGGACGATGGGCGGATCTTGATGGTGAAGATAATTGAGCGCATCGGCAATTTGAGTTGCCCAGTCGAGCACTTCCTTTTCAGGCAGGAAGGCGTTGCCGCGGCGCGCCTCTTGCATGAGTTGGCGCAAGTCCTTGCCGGGCACGTAATCCATCACCAGATAGTCACGCGGACCCTCTGAAAAGAAATCTGAAACTTTGGGAAGATTGGGGTGGTCGAGGCGCGCGAGCACAGACGCCTCACGAAAGAATTGCTCGCGGGCTTGCGCAAGAACCTCGGATGGAAGAACCTGGTTGTGTTCGACTTCTTTTATAGCGCACAGACGTCCCTGCAGGCGGGTATCCTCTGCAAGGTAAATATTGCCCGTGCCGCCTTGCCCGATCTGTTCGCGGACAACGTAGCGTTCACGCAGGGTCTCCCCGTTCACTAACGATGGGGACAAACCTTCTCCTTCTTTTTTCAAAGTGGCAGTGATGTTATGGTGATATTTTCGGCGTGTATCACTTTTGCAATCCTGAAACTCGGATTTGCAATATAATCATGCACAGAAACCACTTTTCTGCTATATTATAAACGCCTTTGCACAGATGGAGTATCATGTTTGCATTGGAGTTTGTTTAGGAAATTATTGAGGAGATTATGGAACGCGAAGAGGAATATCCCATTCTTGTTGCGCAAGATGGTCCCTTGAAGGGGCAGCGTTGGACGCTAAGCAAAACCCTGATGATGGGACGCGACCCCAGTTGTGAAATTCAGGTGCAAGACCGTCAGGTCTCGCGCTTTCACGCGCGCATCACACCGACGCAGGAAGGCGTTACGCTTGAAGACCTCGGCAGCAAGAATGGAACAAACCACAACGGAACGGAGATCACAGGTCCCATCATGTTGCAGGATGGAGACGCGTTTGGCATTGCGCTTGCACAGCAGTTTACCTTCCTTACTTCAGATGCCACCATGCCGCTCGCCGAAAGCGGACCACGCGCGGGGCGTTTGGTGATGGAACAGAAGTCGCGCCAGGTGTGGGTGAATCAACAGCAATTGATGCCGCCTCTCTCTGCCCAGCAATTCAAATTATTGTGGACGCTTTACGAAAACCAAGGTCAGGTTGTCGAACGCACCAGCCTGGTTTCTGACGTGTGGGGCGAAGACCAGACCGCGGGCGTATCCGATCAGGCATTGGATGCCTTGATCCGCCGTCTGCGCGATAGACTCGCTGTGCTCGACCCCAGCCATCAATACATCAACACCGTTCGCGGACATGGTCTGCGTTTGGATAACCCACAAATTGGCGAATAATTAAACATGGATGCTCAATCAGAAAAGGTACTCGCTCAAGTCATAAGGAACACACGTATTGCTTCATTGGGGACCATGCACGATGAATCGCCGCAGGTCTCGATGGTGGCATTCATTTATGCCGAAGACTTTTCGGCATTCCATATTTTCGTCAGCCGCCTTGCGCAACATACCGTGGACATGCAAAAAGATAATCGTGTTAGCCTGATGATCTGCGAAACCGACGATACCCGCATAGACCCGCAAACCCTGGCACGCGTGTCGATTCGCGGCAAGGCAGAGATCCTCCAAACTGGCGAGCCGGGTTTTACTCCGCTCAAAGAACACTATCTTGCTCGTTTCCCTGAATCGGAACAATTATTCAAGATGTCCGATTTCAGTTTTTGGCGCATCACTCCGCGCGGGGGGCGTTATGTGGCAGGCTTTGCCAAGGCATTCAACATTACCGCCGACGCGCTTCAAAAGGCATCCCTTCGATAACTTGCGCCTGCCGCCATCCCTTCGATGAACTCAGGACAAGCCTCGGCGGCAGATTTCATTTTATGGAGGATACGATGACGACACTTAAACTTCTTGCAGTTTTTGCACACCCTGATGATGAATCGATGGGGATGGGCGGGACGCTCGCGAAGTATTCTGCCGAAGGAGTGGAGACTCATCTCGTCTGCGCTTCACGCGGGGAGGTGGGCTGGTTCGGTCCCGAGAAGCAGAATCCAGGTCCGGAGCGACTCGGCCAACTCCGCACACAAGAGTTGCAAAACGCCGTGGATATGCTCGGCATGACAAGCCTCTCCTTCCTCGATTACATCGACGGTCAGGTAGACAAGGCAAACCCCGCCGACGCCATCGAAAAGATCGTTACACACATCCGCCGCATCCAGCCGCAAGTGGTGGTGACCTTTCCGCACGACGGCAACTATGGTCACCCAGATCACGTCGCCATCGGGCAATTCGCCAATGCCGCCATCGTCTGCGCCGCGGACACAAGTTACAAGGACCCGGAAAATCTTGCACCGCATCGCGTTTCGAAACTCTATTACATGGTGGACGGTGAGAACTTCGTCAACCTGATTGCGCCATTCATGGGTGATATGACTTTCCCGGTGGATGACCAGCTTCGCGGCGAATCACCCTGGAAGGAATGGATGATTACCACCCGCATCGACATGGCAGAGCATTGTCACACCGCCTGGCGCGCCGTTCAATGCCACCAAAGCCAATTGGCTACTTTAGGCGCGCTGGCAGAGATGCACGAAGACGCCGCCGTAGCCGTGTTGGCAATGCAAGGGACGTTCTTTCGGGCATTCAGTTTGGTGAATGGGGGGCGAAAGTTAGAGATGGATTTTTTTGAAGGAATTCGAATTCGATAAAGAAAACTATTCTGCTAACTTAGGCTGATCTGCGATACTACCTTTTGGGCGAAATGCAGGTTCAAATGATATTTTCAAACCCTTTCTCATTATTATTCCTGAGTACTTTGAGCCAGGACATAAGAAATTTGGGTACCCAGGCACCTCAATAAATGCATGACCTGCTTGTACATCTACAACTTTCCCAATTAATATAAGAGTTTTTTCCAAATTTTCGAAGTTTGCTGGCTTATACTGGATAGAATTGATTTCATTACCAGTAAAATTTCTCTTAAGAGATTGAGAAAAGATCTCATTTGCTTGTGTGAAATTCCGATCCATGAATAACATACCACCTAAGGTAGCAATGTATCTTGGATCTCCTAACCCATATAAATCACTAATCCTAAGAGTATTAATGGCTTCTCTGTATGATTTCGTGTGATATGAAAGTGCTATAGCATACTCAACAAATGATCTGAATTCATCAGTGTGATTCTTAATATTTGGTTCTAAAATATCAAGAGCTTCTTTGTATTTCTGGGCTTTTCTATATGCTCTTCCTAGAAGATATCTAGCAATAATACTTCCTGGCGCATCTCTAACTGCACTGGAAAGTGCTTTGACAAACGATGGTTCATTGCCAAGCCATTCTTGTATTTTGGCAGACTCTATCCACAATCCATCTCTGACACGCGCATTACGCAGACCTTCACTAATGATTTCTTCTGCCTTTGCAATATAAGTAATGACCTCATCTTGAGCAGTTGCTCGTTTTGCCCACCTTCTATAAAGTTCTGCCAGTGATTGATATCCATAATCATCTTTTATAGTAGAGCTTATGCATTGGCGAAAACAAGCTTCACTCTGTGCCATATATCTTCTGGCTAATTCGTTGCTGTCTGATGTTAGGGCTAATTCCATTAATATTAGCCCTTTTGTATGTACTAGTACTTTTGCTGATTGATTTATGGCTATGCCTGACTCAATTTGTGCCAATGCCAAATTGAATTTATTTTCTCTAAGCAGCATTCGGGAATAATGCTGCCTTACATAAGGACTATCAGGGTCTTTTTTAGCCGCTGCCTCAAAAAAACGTATCTTTCCATCAAGTGTTCCAATGCTGTCGACAAACCTGTCCGATCGTGTAAAGGCTTCAAATGCTGATTTGTCAGACCCATAATTTAGATTTAAGGACTCGAGAGAGTTCTGAATAATTGCGCCGCGCTCCATATCGCCAATACATCTTTCCCATACAATTGAAGCTATGACTCTATGACGTGCTCTTGCACCATAGATTTCTTTACTCTCATTTATGCATTCATAAAATACGATGCCCTCGGTAGCATTAGCTGTTCTGTCATAAATTTCTGAAAGAGGAATATTTATTAAACGGGCAAGTAAGTCATCTCTTACGTAAGCACCATGTTGATAAAAACAACATACAGTTGTGTATAACTGTCTAGATACTTCGTCTGTTATTCCTCTAAACTCTTCTTCTAATATAGCGTCAAAACTTTTCCCTTCAGTTGCTTCGCGCATTGCAACTAAAAGTTCTTTTTTGTGCTTTTCCTTGATTACAGAAAACTGCCTTTCTCTACTAAGAGACTCAAGCACATTTAATTGAGAGTTTTTCTCCAAATAATCTAGAAGCCGATGAATTTCCGGGTCACTTAAGGGTTCTATAATAAATTCTTTGGAAAAGGGTTTCTTTTGGGACTGGTGCCATTCATTTGTATGTTCGCCTAAAACAAACATTGCTGATTTATTTTTTTCTTTAATTGTTTGAATTGCATTAGAAATCTTTCCACTATAATCAGACGCATTGTCGATAAAGAAGAACGTAGGGTTTTGAAAAAGCGAAGATGCAAATTCTATATCTCCTTCGATTAAGTCTTGACCTGGTTTTAACATAAAAACTTTTCCAGCTTGTTCCTTAACAATTCTGACAGCTAGTGACATTAATAACGTTGATACACCGTAACCAGCTGATCCTAATATAGTTATGGCGACGGCGTGAGGCACTGTATTTGTTGCGTAATCAAGCAACTCGTTGTAGAGATCAAGTTGGATATCTCGTTCAAAAAACTGTTCCTTTTCTATTAACGCCCAATTTGGTCTATCACCCGTTAAGAAAGAACTTAAGTTGGATTTTTCATTGAAAGGTGCTTGGTTTACATAAGTCCATCCTGATAATAACCTAGCCATTGCAGCTATATTTTTTTCAAAAAATGGCACCAAGTCAGAAGGAATACCTTCTTTAATTTCTTGAATTTTGTCCCTTTCCAATACCTCTCCAGAAATTGATATCACAGCAGCTTCATAAAATTCTTTGTAAGTGGCCGATATGGTCTCAATACCTTTTGATTTGAGTATCTCAATGTCAATTTGATCTGTAAAAGGATCAATTCTATAAGAGTTTGGTAGTTTTGAAGGATAGAATTCTTCAGTGAGCTCGGCTAATAATTTTTTCCAGTTGGGGTCACGATTTGAATATCCAATATACAAAAAGGTAGATGTAGCGAATTCACCTTTTAGTATTTCAAAAAGCATTCTCCGCCTTTCACTGTACTTCGCATAATCATCATCCGTTATGATGATATTTGGCTTTGCTGTGTTGAAGAGCGTGCCATGTAAATGATATATAGGCACCTCAAACCGAGGATCAAAAGGTACTAAATCGGATGTGGAAGTTATAGTAATTGGTTTCTGCGGAGGAGAGCTTAATTTCTCATATGCTTGTTCTATTCCATTGTCATAGTTTGTTGTAAATATCGCCCGCCATTTTCTTGTGAAAAGCCAACGAAAATATTCATCCGGCGTTGTATCACTAAGAATCTTTCCTAAATATGCCTCTAACTCTTTTCTGCCTTTCTTTATGTCAACGTAAGTAGCTATTTTAGCTAAGTCATTTGTATATTCAATATCAAGTTTGAATTCGTCAATTAAATATTCTGCAAGTGTAGCAGCATTTGGAATAGGATCTCCATCTTTGTCAAGTAAATGGTCCCCAATCCCAGCGCCTATGAAAAGTACACAATTTCCAGATTCAATGGCACTTTTTAATCCCAATGGAATCTCGATCATAGTAATCTCCCTTGAATTGTATTCTGTTAATGCTTTAGTATCAAAAATTGCCCAAAAGTGTCATCCATAATTATGGATGACACTTTTCAATTTTATCCCATATTCTTCTTCATCGAAACCTTGAGCGCTACTTTATAGACTTCGCTCAATTTTTCTCCCATCGCCTTGGCTTCGGGGTTATCTGGCTGCGATTCCATTTGCGTGGCAAGACCGGTCAACGTATCCAGCAATTGTTGGGTGACGATTTCCGGGTTCTCAGTCAACGCTTGCTCGATGGTTGCTGCATCGGGTAGTTGGATCAACTGCTCGATGATGGCGATTTCTGGCGGGGCGCTGGCGGCTTGCAGCACTTGGATCATCTTCTGCAATTTGCCCATGCGCTCGTATTCGTTTTTCTCCGTCGCCTGCCTCAGCATTTGCTGGGCAATTTCCGCGGCATCTTGTGTGAACTTATCGAGGTTGGCGGTGACGGCTTGTTCAATATCCGGTGCAGCCAACAGGGACTCGACAAAATCCTGTGCCTGTTTGACACGCGCTTCCATTTGCTTGTCCATGTCTGCAACAAAGCCGAGTAGTTTCTCGCGGATGCCTTCGAGGCGGGTCTTTTCATCGCCAGAGGCTTTTTCGATACGTTCGGTCAAGGTTTGGAAGAAGGTGTAATCCATGCCGCCACGCGCGAGCGAGACGTACGCCCGAATGCGCGCATCTGTTTTCGAGGCGAGGACAAAGTCCAGCAATTTTTCCCGCGTCAGACTCTGACCCGCATCCTGCAACTCGTGTTGGGCCGCTTCCAACTCTCCAACCGATTCCTTCAACTGACGCCCATACTCAGTCTCATCCAGCAACTGCGTCTGAATATCGATGAGAGCACGCGCCATTTGTTCCTGTCCGCTGTTCATGGCGCTCTGCGCGATGCGGCTGAACAGGGCGAAGAATTGCTCATCGATGATTTTTGTATTCTGCTTGATTAGCTCCGTGCGCACATCCTTGGATGTGATCTGCATCAGTTTTTCGATGAACTGCACGCGCTCCTGCTGCTCTTTCAGCATTTCAGGTGTAATGCCGTCCTTGCCAAGGATGGTCTCGATCATAGATTCATACATCAGGTTCGCCATTGGCTTGAGCAGGTAACCCTTGCGTTTCTCCGGCGGGAGGCGGTCCATCACCTGCTTGATAAGCGGACCGATCATCCGCTCCTGTTCATTGACCGGCAACGCCAGCTCCGACGGGAAGAAGGTTAGCAGGAGTTCCTTGTCATTGTCGTGATATACCACAGGCGTGGCGAGCCGCCCCTGATAGCCGCAGAACTGGCAACGGGCATAATTGACCTGTCCGCTCAAGAGGCGTTGTTTGGCTTGCGGGTCGGCGGTCACATCGAACAACTGCTCGACGTTGGCGGCGATCATCTGTTTACAGCGTGGACATGCGATTTGTGTTTGAGCCATCTATTGATTTCCGATTTACGATTTTAGATTTACGATTGGAGCATTCTAGACCCCATTTTACACGAATTACGCATCACGAATTACGTATTACGTAAAACGTGATGCGTAAAGTTACTTGTCTACTTGTTTACCTATCTGCTTGTCTACCTGTCTACTTACCTACCCGACCAACTCTTCCAACCGGTCAATATACCCTTCCATCACCGCGAAGGTCTCTTCAACAGCCTGCGGAGTGGTGAGGTCTACACCGGCACCTTTCAACACATCCAGCGCGTACTTGGAAGAGCCAGATTTGAGGAAGCCGAGGTAATTTTCTACAGCATTCGGCTCACCGCGCAGGATTCTGGCAGATAAGGCATGAGCACCAGAAATGCCTGTGGCGTACTGATAAACATAGTAATCCGCGAATAGATGCGAGAACGTGGACCAAACCATGCCCACACGCGGACGGTCGATCTTCACCTTGGGACCAAAGCCTTCGGTGAACAAATCTGCCATCAGGTCTTGCATCGAGTCGGCGGTGAGGGGTTCGCCGCGTTCGGCGCGCTGGTGGGTTTCCAATTCGAAGCGGGCGAGGGTGGGCATTTGGAAGAAGTAGCGGAAGAAGTTTCCGCTCACGGCTTCTTCAATGAGTGAGATCAGGAAGTTCTTATCCTTGATGGTCTTGAGCAAATGTCCACGCATCATGGCTTGGTTGAAGTTCGAAGCCACTTCTGCCACGAAGAGCGAATATCCTGAGTAAACGAAAGGCTGGTTCTTCCATGAAAGGTACGAATGCATCGAGTGACCGAGCTCATGCGCCAGCGTACTCATACTGCCGATGTCATCGGTGAAGGACATCATAATGAAGGGATGCGTCTGTGGCGAACCGTAAGAGAAGGCGCCGTTCATCTTGCCGAGGTTGGCAGTCGAATCGACCCAGCGATCTTTGAGACAGCCCTGGCGGAGCGTGTCCACATAATCTTTGCCGAGCGGGGCGAGACTCTCGCTGATATAGTCCACGGCTTTTTCGTACGAAACGGGCACTTTCTTCTTGGCGATGGGCGCCCACATATCGAAGTATTGGATGTCCTTCAGCTTCAATGCTTTGCGTTTGATCTCGAAATAGCGATGCCAGACGGGCAGCTTCTTCTTGAAGGTGTCGATCAGGTTATGGAAGACTTCTTCAGGGACGTTGTTGTTGAACAGCGAAGCCGAAAGCGTGGTATTGAACTTGCGCGCGCGCATATTGAACACGTTCGCGCTGATGGACGAGGAAAGATTCGTCGCCAGTGTGTTCTTGAATTCGATGTGTTTGTCGTGATAATTCTCGAAAGCGCTTTGGCGTACTTTGCGGTCTGGGTGTTCGAGCAGCGTGGAGTAGAAATTGCTTTGGGTTACTTCGATCTTTTTGCCCTTGCTGTCTTTGGCGGGGGCAAATTTGAAATCAGCATTGACCAACATACTGGTGCTGCTCGATGGCCCGCTGAATGGGTCGGCGGTCATACCGAGGATTTCCTCCACCTCTGCCGAGCGCACATGCGCCTGCTGACGGAAAAGGTCATCCAGGCTGTGACGATACACGGCAAGTTTTTCGTTGCCGTTCATCCAACCTTCGAGCTTTTCCCTGCCGATATACAGCAATTCAGGGTTGAGGAAGGAGACCGCTGCGGCCACCTGCCCGATCATGCCTTGAGCCTTGCCAACCATACCAGCGGATGCCTGGTTGGTGGTATCGACTGCGTAGGCAAATTGAGCATACATATAAATGGTTTGCGCGCGCAGAGTAACGTCTTCAATGGCTTTGATGCCATCGTAGAGGGTCTCGGGGCCCTCCCCCAGTTTGCCCTCAAATTTTTTCACGTTGGGGATGTCGTCGACGACCGCCTTCAGCGCTGCTTCCCAATCCTTCGCAGATTTGTAGACGCTTTCAGCATTCCATGTATATTTCTTATTCACTTGTTTTCGCGCGGGGATTTTCGCCATGAGGTTATCCTTTTCGTTGGAGTGTGAAATATTTTACCTTTTTCCTATGTGCTCTGGGGAGACACTCTGGGAGGGGATGCAAATTTCTTGTAGGTCACGTTTGCTTGTCCTCAAAGAGGGTAACGTGACGTCACGCTGACAGCGTCCCATTGGGGAAAGCATGACCTACCGCGGCAGGGAGAAACAGATACGGGCACCGGTATCCAGCTTTGGGCGCGGGGTCGAGCCGTTGCTTCCCTCCGCCCAGATGCGCCCGCCATGTGCTTCCACGATGGCGCGGGCGAGGTACAAGCCAAGTCCCGCGCCCTTCGTCTGCCTGACGGCGTTAGTCGAGCGGTAGAAACGGTCGAAGATGTGCGGCAGATCTTTCGCGTCGATGCCCGGTCCCTCGTCGCTGACGCACACGATGACTTGTTCCGGCAAGACCGTGCCCGTGATTTTGATCTCACCTTCGGGCGCATACTTCAACGCGTTGGAGACAAGATTCGAAAGCACCTGTTCGATGCGGATTTCATCGCCGAGGATGATGGGAAACTTCTCCGGGAAGTCGGTGACGATGTGATGTTTGGGCGATTGGGACGCAAACCGTTCGCTCACTCTTAACGCAAGGCTGGGGATGGCGACATCTGCCTGATTCAAGCTGAGACCTCCCGCTTGAAGCCGCGAGGCATCGAGTAAATCGTCTATCATCTTGGACAGGCGGTCTGCCTCTTCTTCGATGACAGTTAACGAGTCGCTGATGGTGCGTTTGTCCCATTTCGCATCCGCGCGCCGCAGGGTGGATGCATATCCTTTAATCAGCGCCACCGGCGTTCGCAATTCGTGGCTGACGATGGAGATGAAGGTCGCTTTCATCTCATCCGCATTGCGGAAGTGGGTGATGTCGCGCACAGCGACGATGACGTTACGAAGTTTGCCTTCATCGGAGAGCAGCGGAGCGTATGTGATTCCAACCGGCAGGGCGGGCGGCAGCGGTCGATTCAAATCGCCCTCCACATAGAGTGTGGCGTTGGGCGTGAGGGGCCAGCCATTAGCAACCGACTCTTCAAGGGTGCTGCCCTGCGGCTCCTTCTTCCATTGAATGATTTCGGTATGAGGCTTGGTGGTGATCTCATCGCGGGTCAGACCATATAGTTTGCCAAAGGCTTCGTTACAACGTTCGATGTTCATCTCCGCATCGAGGATGAGGATGCCGTCTCCGGCGGAGTCGAGCAGAGCGTCGAGCCGTTTTTTTTCGTAGGAGACTTGTCCATAAAGCTGGGCGTTGAATACGGCAATGGCTGCCTGGTCTGCAAAGGATTGCAGGAGGATGCGGTCATTGGGGGTGAATACATCCGGGTAGTTGCGGAAGATGAAGATCACGCCGATGACTTGTCCATGCGCGGAGAGAGGCAGACCCGTGCCATTAAGCAGACCCATACTGGCGGTGTAGGTCAGTTCTTTTAGCATGCGGTTGAGCTCACGCACGTCCAACTCGCGGACTTTTTCCTCGGCGAGAAGCGGGGTTAAGTAGGAGAGAAATGCCGGGGCGATGCCATGCGCCGCAGCGACGCGCCAGCCGTCGGGTAGTTTGAGCGCGATGATGCCCGCCTGCCCAGCCAACATCTCGATGGAGACGCGCAAGATACGCGCCATGAGTTTCTCCAAATCCAATTCCTGGGTTAAAAGGCGCGAGATTTCCAGCAGGTAATCACGCTGGCGAACCCGAAAATCGGGGAGCATGGATGGGACGATGGACATGGTTGAGGTATTTTATCACCCCGTTTTACCGAAGGGTGTAAGAGTTGTATATATGGGCGTTCGCTTACAAATTCCACCCAATTAACAAAATTGATTGTTTCAGGCATTGAAAAATAGGAAATTGGTACTAAAATAGTATCCAAATCTACTAAATCTACCCGTGTGGTAGCGGATGCCCAGACCCTGAATTCTCCATTGGTCGCTTATTCCTGTCTTTTTCTTTTTTTTCTTTTCTTCCCAGGATTAAGAATTCAGGCGAGCAAATAGCGAAACCGACCGCCGCTTCACCCCACAACCGTTGTGGGTCATTTTTTGTTATGGAGAGGCAGGCCGTATGAATAAATTTCTGGGGTCTATTTTTCGCGCAAGTTTCCTGTTCGTTTATGCTTTATCCTTTGTTTTCCCAACCCAGTCAGTATATGCTGCTGCAAACCTGACTATCACACCGATCACATGGAATGTGGTGGGATTGGATAGTAACAACGTCAATGTGGGTCCGAACAATTTCCCAGTAGGCGCGCGTGTCTGTAACAATGGCGATGCGACCGCGAATAACGTGGTCGCTGATTTTGTCTGGGACGATGGGTTGAATGATTTCAGTGGGAATACCTACATCAACCTGCGTTCTGGCTCACTGAGCGTGATCAATTTTGCGAGCATTCCGGCTAACACTTGTGAAGATGCCTACTTCGAGGTGACCGTTACCCGCATTGCTGGCTCCTACGATCAGACCCGTGATTATCACATCACTGCGGATTCTGACGAGACTACATTGATCAGCACTCCTACTCCACGTGAGATCTATGTGGAGCATCTTGTTTCGCAGAACCGTAACTCAGTCACCAACATTTTGCTGGACGGCACGCCCATTGCCGCTGGCGGAACGATGAACCTGAACATCGGTCAGACCTATACCATCACTCTGGTTGGTTCCACGGCTACCAATGGGTATGAACAGATCGAAAGTTTCGTTAACTTTCCAAATACGATCTTTCAAGTTAATAGTGTTGCAACAACTTACGACGCTCAAGCCGGCTCTGATCCAGATTGGGCATCTAA
The DNA here is from genome assembly GCA_016191955.1 of Chloroflexota bacterium. Classification (GTDB taxonomy): domain Bacteria; phylum Chloroflexota; class Anaerolineae; order Anaerolineales; family Villigracilaceae; genus Villigracilis. Next base: position 6,692 of record JACPVC010000131.1, on the reverse strand, counting down.
GTTGTATTCGGATGCCTGCGGTTGGGTGAATGACCCGAACGATGCGACCGCCCCTGCTTACCGTGAATGTTCCGGTACAGGCAAGGATGGCGGCAATATTACGATCACATACAACGTCACAATTATTGCCTCATCGGCTTCTTCCAATAATATGCTTAATACCCTGATCTACGACTTCTCCGGTTCGAGCTATCACTACAACAGCGATTTTTCAACCTCAGCACGTGTCTATAATATTATCGATCCGAATGCCTGTACGCAGGTGACGATTGCCGAATGGACTTTCCCTACTGATGGTGCAACGCTTACTCCGTCCACAGATAACGCGGTCGGCACGCCTGCTATGACGACGACCAGCCTTACGGGTCCATCCGATGTTGCTGGTAACCCAACCCGGGCGGCGAGTTATACTAATTGGAATGATACTTCCGCGTTAAATACTGCTACCGACTTCGCTCAATTTGCAGTTAGTACAGAAGGATATTACAACGTCCGATTCAGTTATGATGCCTATCGTTCCACACAGGGTCCGACAGTTGTGGATACCTTGTACTACGATGGAGCTTTACAAAACCCCACAGGCACAGGATCTTTGACCAATGCCACTACCTGGTACCCGTTTTCTGAGGATTATTCATCGGATGCAGATTTGGATGATTACTCAGGCTCCTACTTCCGAGTTTACGGATATACCGCTGGCAATACAAGCGGCGCAATGCGCTTGGACAACGTGAAGGTATCCGGTTGTAAACTGACTTCTGGGTTGGGCATTGCCAAGAGCGGCAGCCCTGCGCAGTATGGCGCGGCAGGCGAAACCATTACCTATACTTATACCCTGACTAACACAGGTGATGTCTCCTTACAATCCCCTTATACGATCACCGATGATAAGGTTTCCGGCACAAATATCAGTTGTACATCTGCAACCAGCCCGCTTGCTCCCGGGAATTCTACGACCTGTACTGGAACGTATACAACTACCGTCGGGGATGTTTCTACAGGTTATGTGACCAACATTGCCAGCGCAACAAGTACCACAGTCATTGGCGATTCGGTCACATCCAATAATGCGACAGAGACCGTTGAACTGGCACCAAACCTTTCTGTTGCCAAGACCAATGACGTCAGCGATACGGTGATATTTGGCACCCCATTCAACTGGGCATTGACCGTCACCAATACAGGCGGTACTGCGACTTTCAATGATGGCGATGTGATCCTTCGTGATAATCTTCCTAGTGGACCTACTTATGGCTCTGTCGCTGTTACAAACGGAGGCACCGCACCGGGCGGCACAGGGACGATCAGTTGTATCATTACTTCTAATGTGTTGACCTGTGCAGCCAGCGGCGGCCCAGTCACATTTGGGAATGGCGCTTCCTTTGAAGCGGAATTCAGCGTCACACCAATTGCTGCTGGTTCGTTGGTTAACCCCACTGGCGGCGTTTGCGCAGTTGACCCTGATGGTGTCGTGACGGAAGGGGACGAAACTAATAATTCCTGTTCTAATACAGTTTTGGTTGCCGCACCTTCCTTGAACGTGGTGAAGGAAGTCTCGACGGACAACGCGACCTGGAACGACAGCAGCGTGACGGTCAATGTGGGCGACACGGTCTACTACCGCGTGCGGGTGGAGAACACCGGCAACGTGACCCTGACGGGCTTGACGGTGGACGACGGCATGGCGGGCTGCACCCTGACACGCGGCACGGACCTGACGGGCGATAACGACACCGACTTCGAAGCGGGCGAGGAATGGTCCTACACCTGTTCGGTGACGGCAGTCGCGGGCACCCAGAACAACACCGCCACGGCAGACAGCACCGAAACCCCGCAGGACACTGACAATGCCAGCTACTTCGGGAACGACCCGAGCCTGAACGTGGTGAAGGAAGTCTCGACGGACAATGCGACCTGGAACGACAGCAGCGTGACGGTCAATGTGGGCGACACGGTCTACTACCGCGTGCGGGTGGAGAACACCGGCAACGTGACCCTGACGGGCTTGACGGTGGACGACGGCATGGCGGGCTGCACCCTGACGCGCGGCACGGACCTGACGGGCGATAACGACACGGACTTCGAAGCGGGCGAGGAATGGTCCTACACCTGTTCGGTGACGGCAGTTTTGGGGACGAACAACAATACAGCAACTGCGGATTCAAATGAAACTCCGCAGGATAGTGATACAGCAAGTTATACAGCCAATGCAGTTGCCGCACCTTCCTTGAACGTGGTGAAGGAAGTCTCGACGGACAACGCGACCTGGAACGACAGCAGCGTGACGGTCAACGTGGGCGACACGGTCTACTACCGCGTGCGGGTGGAGAACACCGGCAACGTGACCCTGACGGGCTTGACGGTGGACGATGGCATGGCGGGCTGCACCCTGACGCGCGGCACGGACCTGACGGGCGACAACGACACGGACTTCGAAGCGGGCGAGGAATGGTCCTACACCTGTTCGGTGACGGCAGTCGCGGGCACCCAGAACAACACCGCCACAGCGGACAGCACCGAAACCCCGCAGGATACCGACAATGCCTCGTATACCGCGAATTCACCCTCTCTCACTGTTGACAAAGCAGATGCCTTGTTTACCGATGTGAACGGCAACGGACTTGTTGAGGCTGGCGATACGATTCGCTATACCGTGACGGTCACTAACAGCGGCGCGGGCGATGCGACCGGTGTGTCCTTTACAGATACCCCCGATACCAACACGACGCTCGTCGTAGGAAGTGTAACAACAACGCAGGGCGCAATCACTTTGGGTAATACCGCAGGTGATACAAGCGTAGGTGTCAACATTGGCACAGTAGCTGCAAGTGGTGGTTCGGTTACGATCACTTTTGATGTGACGGTGAATTCGGGCTTGCCTGTCTCTGTGACTTCGGTTTCCAACCAAGGTCTGGTGACCGGTTCAAATGTCCCGAATACACCAAGTAATGATCCGGGCACTCCAACGGCAGATGATCCGACAGTGACGAACATCAGCCTGGCTTCGATCTTCGACCCACCAGCTGCCTTCAAGACCTTCAACGCAGCCGGTTTGCCGGTGATGGAATTCCGCATGGTCTGGGTCAATAACGGCAATGCTGCTGCGATCAACGTCCAGGTGACGGATACCATCCCGGCTGGAACAACATATGTAGCAAACAGCGTCACTTGCTCTCCGCAGGGTCTATCGACCAATGCGGCAGCCGCCTCTGCTCCGTTGAACGCTGCTGCGGTACCGAATTCGTTCTGCGGTTACGATGCGATTGCGAACGGTATTCAATGGCAAGGCACCATTGCCCCGGACCCAGGTGTTGTGAACGACGCCAATGCTGAAACCAATGCCGCCAATGAGGTGATCATCACGTTCCAGGTGACGGTGGATGCGAATGTGAATCAAGTATCGAACGTAGGTACATCGCGTACGGATGCCAACAATAATAGTACCTTCACCGATCAAGCAGATGTCTTGGGTACGACGGTTGTCAACTCAAATCTGGTGGTTTGGAATCGTGATGACAGTGGTGGCGTCGGCGGAACAGCCAATGCAGTGGATGATCCGGTTGAATTGCCAGCTTTGCTGCCTGCCACTGGCTTTGCCCCGAACAAAGTCACCATTGTGCCCGAACAGCCTGAGGATTTGGCATACCGCACCACGGATGTCTGGCTTGAAGTACCGCGCCTTGGCTTGAAGATGCCCATTGTCGGTGTGCCGCTGGCAGAAGATGACTGGAACCTTTCCTGGCTGTGGGATGAAGCGGGCTGGCTCGAAGGGACTGCCTTCCCAACCTGGCAGGGCAACAGCGTACTCACCGGTCACGTCACGCTTCCAAATGGTGAAGCAGGTCCGTTCGCCTCTCTGGGTAAGTTGAAATGGGGCGACCGCATCCTCGTCCATGCCTACGGGACGGTCTATACCTATGAAGTGCGTCAGAACCGCACAGTCAGCCCGTCGAATACGAATGTCCTTCAGCATGAAGAGGAATCATGGGTCACCTTGTTGACCTGTAAGACCTATATCGAATCCACCGACACGTACGCGAATCGCATTGCAGTCCGCGCGGTGTTGATTGGAACGGCGAAGGAGAAAATAACCGGCGGAAAGAACGCCCGGTAGTTTAGAACCAGAAAAGGCGGCGTCTAGTGGCGTCGCCTTTTTTGTTTCCTGATATATAATGGACGCATGGCATCCAAACATCCGCTGAAGATATTCATCAGTTATGCATCCGGTGACCGCGCGCGGGCGCAGGAACTTCATGCATATCTTGTTGCACAGGGCACAGGTCCCTGGCTAGACACTGAAAATCTCCTGCCCGGGCAGGATTGGAAAATGGAGATTGCTAGAGCGTTGGATGAAACCGACCTGATCCTGCTCTGCCTCTCGAAAACTTCGGTGACCCGTGAAGGATACGTCCAAAAGGAAATGCGCCTCGCACTGGACCGGGCGCTGGAGATTCCCCAGGGAGAGATTTTCCTCATCCCAGCCCGCTTTGAAGAAGTTGAACTGCCCTACAGCCTGCGCGATTACCAATGGGTGGATTTGTACACGGAGAGCGGTAGAAAAAAATTATTGAAGAGCCTTGGGCTGCGTGCGGAGAAAATCGGCGCTGCCCCGCTCTCTGGTGATGGTTCACCCGCGCCGGAAATTAAAAAGAAGAAGCCTGCACCCAGGGAAGAACCTGCCGAAAAATCATCTGGCGCGACCATTCATGTGCATGGAAACATTACCGGCTCGAACATTGTGATCGGGAATGACAATCGCGTAGACAATAATCAAAAAGAATGAAAAAACAAAAAGACCTTCGAGCCGAAAACTCGAAGGTCTTTTCTATTACTATTCACTATTTGCCATTCTCTATTTACTTACGTTTACTTCAACTCTTTTTCCGCGTGCGTCAACGCATCTTCGAACATCCGCAGCCCTTCATCCACCTCGCTCTTGCTAATGGACAATGGCGGCGCAATGCGGATCACACTCTGACCGCACGAAAGCGTCAACAAGCCGCGTTCGAAAGCCAGGTCCACGACCCGGTCGGTCAACTGCTTGGCGGCTTCCTTGGTCTCGCGGTCTTTCACGAATTCCACGCCGATCATCAAGCCTTTGCCGCGCACTTCGCCAATGCTGGGATGACGCGCCTGAATTTCCATCAGGGCGTCCATCGCGTATTCGCCCACTTCCTTGGCATTCTGCAAATATTGTTTTTCGATCAGGTCTATCGTCGCAAGCGAGGCGGCGCAGGAGATGGGATTCCCGCCATAGGTGTTGCCGTGCGTGCCGATCTCCCAATCCATCACAGACTTGCGCGCGATACACGCGCCCAACGGCATGCCCGAAGCGATGCCCTTCGCCGAGGTGATGATATCCGGCTCCACGCCGAAGTGTTCGATTGCCCACCATTTGCCGGTGCGCCCCATGCCCGATTGCACTTCGTCGAGAATGAGCAGGATGCCGTGCTTGTCACAGAATTTGCGCAATGCCGGGTAAAACCCATCAGGGGGCACAATGTAACCGCCTTCACCTTGAATGGTTTCCACCAACACGCCGGCTACTTCCTTGGCGGGCAAAATTTGAGCAATGATTTCTTCTTCGATGTAACGAACCACAGCTTCGCCATAATCTTCGCCTTTGCGGCGTTCCAGCACGGGGCGATACGGGTTGGGGTAGGGGGCGTGCGTCACGCCGTTCATCAACGGATAGAACCCGCTGTGATATTTTGCCTTGCTGGCAGTGAAGGTCACTGCGCCCATCGTACGTCCGTGGAAAGCGCCGGTGAAACCGATGAAGTTCGAGCGCTTGGTGTGATAGCGCGCCAGCTTGATCGCGGCTTCCACGGCTTCGGTGCCGGAGTTGGTCATGAACGAGAGCGCATCCTCTTTGAAGGGAGCGATCTCGTTTAGTTTTTCTCCAAGTTGGATCCAGTTCTCATGATAGAAATCGGAAGAAATGTGAATGAACTTTTCCGCCTGTTCTTGAATGGCTTTGATAACCTGCGGGTGGGCATGCCCCGTTGCCACCACAGCAATCCCGCCCATGAAGTCGAGGAAGCGATTGCCGTCCACGTCCCACACTTCGGTGCCTTTACCGTGATCCATCGCGAACGGATACCCGCGTGGATACGAAGGTGAAATCACCTTGTGGTCCCGTTCGATCATCGCCTTGGTCTTCGGACCGGGAAGATTTAATTTTTCCATGATTGCTCCTTAGAATGATTTACAAACCTGATTTCATCTCAGCCAATGCCCGCGCGCCCAACAAGCCCGCGTCGTCACCTAATTCTGCGTTGGTGATCACCAGTCCCTCCAAATATCGCGGATGAAAAACCCGCCTCTTCAAACTCGCCTCGAACGGGTCGAACAACAACTTCCCGACCTGCGAAACTCCGCCGCCAAAAATGACAATGGATGGGTCGAACGCATGCAGGAAGGTCGCCACACCGATGCCAAGATATTCCCCCGCGCGTTGATAGGCTTCGATTGCAAGCTCATCGCCTTGTTGAGCCGCCTCCGAAACATCGCGCGCCGACATATTAACATCCCGCTTCAAAACGGACCTCGCGCCTGCTTCCAGTTCCCCAAGCACATACTTCACGATGGCTGGACCCGACGAAAAAGACTCGAGGTGCCCCTGGAACCCGCACGAGCAAGGCGGACCATCCGGGTCGATGATGCTGTGACCCAGTTCGGCGGCGAGACCG
>JACPVC010000130.1 GCA_016191955.1 Chloroflexota bacterium | reverse complement strand
GGGAATAAAAAAGCCCTGCGCAAATGCGCAGGGCAGAAATGGATAAGATTTTTGGAATTATCCGGCGTATTTTGCGGCGACTGCCTCCCAATTGACCACATTCCACCAGGCGGCGATGTAGTCGGGGCGGCGATTCTGATAGTTGAGATAGTAGGCGTGTTCCCACACGTCGATTCCGAGAATGGGGGTCAAGCCATCGGAGAGCGGGTTGTCCTGGTTGGCGGTTGAGACAACGGCGAGTCCACTGCCTTTCTTGACGAGCCAAGCCCAGCCGGAGCCGAAGCGGGTTGTGGCAGCTTTGGTGAATTCATCCTTGAAAGCATCGAAGGATTTGAAAGATGCATCGATTGCCTTGGCAAGGTCACCTTTGGGAGCGCCGCCTGCTTTGGGTCCCATAATTTCCCAGAACAGGTTATGGTTGTAAGTGCCGCCGCCATGATTGCGGACGATCATGCGCACCCCTTCGGGAACGGCATTCAGGTCGCTGAGCAGCGCTTCAAGGGACTTACCAGCAAGCTCAGGCGTCTTTTCCACCGCGCCGTTGAGGTTAGTGATGTAAGCCTGATGGTGTTTGGTGTGGTGGATTTCCATTGTGCGCGCGTCGATATGCGGTTCGAGCGCATCGTAGGCATATGCGAGTTTAGGAAGTTCAAAAGCCATAAGATTTCTCCTTTGAGTTGGTGGTTGGTTTGAGTTGGTTTTCTAATTTTATCCTGCCTCCCCGCGGGGTGCAAGAATAATCGAATTTTATTACAAATATCTAATAAATCCAGAACAGGAGTACGCCGTGTATAGAAATGCTCAACGCACCGTCCACGGCGCAAGGAGCAAGGAGCAAGGAGCAAGGAGCAATTATAGGACTTACGCAGCTCAAAACCTTCTGCCGCGAATTCACGCGAATAGTATAAAAAAATTCGCGATAATTTGTGTAATTCGCGGCTTGCCCTTGGACAAGAAGTCTTTCCGGGTAAAGGGCGACCCTCCCTTTGCGCAACATGGTTTCCAACTAATTTTGACAGGTCGCCCCTACTGCGTAAGTAAGTATATAAAACTGCCGCATCCTTTCGGATGCGGCAGTTGATTGAAATTATTTTTTGTCGCCGCTCAGCAGACCGCCGAGCAACCCAGCAGCGTCATCCAGCCCGACGCCGTCACTCAGATCGATATTCCCGGCAAGGATGGCATCCAGCTTGCTGCCAATATGCGGCGGCAATTTCTTTTCGACATAATTCAGCACCACTTCCACAGCCTGCAACGCCTGGGCATCAGTGATCTTCACTTTCTTGGCAACCAGTTCGGCAATTTCAGTTTTCACATTAGACATTTTATTCTCTCCTTGGTCGATGATGATTTGAATGTAGCATAACTTATATGGGAACGCAAGTTCAAAAGACTTAACGCAAATTTTTCGGGTACACTGGGCGGCATTATGGATTCACGAACACGCTTCCTACTGCCCATCGCGTTGATCGTTGCCACTTTGGCTGTTTCGACCTCCAGCATCTTCATCCGCTTCGCGCAGGCAGACGGTGTTCCATCGTTGGTGATCGCGGCTTTGCGTTTGACGTTTGCGACTCTGCTGATCGCGCCGGTTGCGTTGACACGTCACCTTGACGAGATCAAACGCTTCACGCGGACCGAGATCCTGCTCGGCGTTTTCTCGGGCATTTTCCTCGCTGTTCACTTCGCCACATGGATCACGTCGCTCGAATACACCAGCGTTGCAAGCTCCGTCGTATTCGTGGGGACGGGTCCGCTTTGGGTGGCGTTGTTATCACCGATGTTCTTGAATGAAAAAATCACGCGGACAGCCATTTTCGGTTTGGCGTTGGCTGTGGTCGGCGGAGCGATCATCGGATTATCAGATGCCTGTACATGGGTCGGCGGGCTTTCCTGCCCGGCGATGGAAGACATCCTACAAGGGCGCGCCATGTGGGGAAATTTTCTCGCGTTAATGGGCGCCTGGGCGGTGACCGGGTATCTCATCATCGGCAGGATACTGCGGGCAGGGACATCGCTCGTGCCGTATATTTTTTTGGTTTATGGCATGGCAGCGATTGTTCTTATTCTGATCATGTTCGTTGCGGGGAATTCACCTTTCGGCTATGAAACAAAAACGTATGGATGGATTTTTCTGCTGGCAGCAATTCCGCAGTTAATCGGTCACACTACGTATAACTGGACGTTGAAATATCTAACCGCCACCCTGGTCGCTGTGACGGTGCTCGGCGAACCTATTGGGTCTGCCACACTGGCATTCTTCATCCTAAATGAAACACCATCAGTTATGACAATTGCCGGTGGATTCTTAATTCTTGTAGGTATTTTCTTTTCAAGCAGGAATTCGTAATAACTGATGTTACACAGATTGATATTGCTGCACGAATCGCCCTTCGACTGCGCTCCTCTACGTTCCCTCGTCGCTCCGCTCAGGGCGGCAGCCGCGCTGAGCGGAGCGCGGATGCTCTTTCCGCGTGTAGTCGAAGCGTGAGTGCGAATAGCGACGTAGATGCCGTAGAAAAACATGGCAAAAGCAATCATTGTAATAGGCGTATCCGGTTCTGGTAAAACAACCATTGGGTCGATGCTGGCGCGGGACGTATGACCAGATCGAAACAAGGATGAAGCGCCGCAAGGATCACTACATGCCGGTACAATTATTGCAGAGTCAGTTCGAGGCGTTGGAAGAGCCGCGAGAGGCGGTCATCGTGGATATTTCCTATACGCCCGAAGAGATCATAAAAATCATTCGCAAAGGAATCGTCGTATGAAACTCCCCGCACATCTTCACCTTGATAAACACAACATCCCGTATGAAGCAAAAAGCTTTTCGCCGGAGACCGAGAAAGGTGCGGCAAACGTTGCCAAGGTTTTGGGTTTCCCCGAGCGGCAGGCAGTCAAGACGCTGGTCTTCCAAGTAGTGGACACAGGCGAATGTGTGCTGGTGATGCTGGGCGGCGACCAGAACGCCGTCTCGGGCAATTTGAAGAAAGCCATCGGCTCGCGCAATATTCAGATGGCTTCGCCTGAACGCGTGAAGGAAGTGACGGGATACATCATCGGTTCGATCCCCGCCTTTGGCTGGCAGCCGGAAGGATTCCGCTCCTTCCTCGAAGCGAGTCTCGTGAACGAGCCCATCCTCGGCACGGGAGCGGGTCAATGGGGTGAAGAGATCATGATCACGCCGGAAAATTTGGTAAAGGCAAGCGGAGCGACGGTGGTGAATCTGACGATCAAAGTGGAGACTGCTTGATGGTGGAAAGTGGTTAGTGACAAGTAATCAGTGGAGTTGGTATGGACTCAGAAATCAAGGCATTGATCAAACATTTCAAGTTTCGGCCCTTGCCCGTGGAAGGGACGTTGTTCACGAGCACATATCGTTCGCCGGAGAGTTTGCCAAACGGCAAACCTTATGGGACAGGGATGATCGGCATGTATTGTCATGAGCCGCGCAGCATTTCATATTTTCACAAGTTGACCATCGATGAGATGTGGCATTTCTACGGTGGCGACCCATTACGATTGATCCTGCTCTACCCAGATGGCTCCAGCCGCGATGTGATTCTAGGAAATGACCCGTTAAAGGGACAGCTCGTCCAGTTCGTAATTCCCGCTGGAGTCTGGCAAGCAGGTCATTGCATGGAAGGCGGACGCTATTCCCTCTTCGGCTGCACCCTCGCCCCCGGCTTCACAGACGATATCTTCACCGGCGGCAGGCAGGTGGAGTTGTTAAAGTTATACCCAGACCGTAAAGAGGATATTCTGAAGTACGGGCTGGCTGGCGGAGACACGTCCATGCCGGAAGGGTTTGCGGAGTAAGGCTTAAGATTAGACGTTGAGGGGGGATTTGACTGTATTGGCTCATTATTTCAGGCGGGCTTGGTCTTCGGATTTCTCCTTTTTCCCTGTTGCTTTATGCCTGCCTTTGTGTCATAATGTCCGCTAGGTTGGGATATGGAGTGTTTATCCCGCCCACAAGCTACAAAGTCTTCAAGGGGTTTCATTTGCTCCAGTTGTTTTGGAGCCTCTCAAGCCTTTTTTCCAGTTGGATGGCTTCGCTGTCCCTGCCTCAACGCAGGTAACGCAAACCATTGGACACGGAGTGAAAAGTCTGCAGGCTTTATCCGGGAAGATAGCCTTCGCACTGTCATGTCGATTGCGTTCACACAACAGAAAAAAAGGTATGCATCTCTCGTCTCGACAATGAGGACCGACCTCGCTATTGGGTGGGCATGATGTACTTTATCTCACATATCGATGGCTACGGTATCGGCCACTACAAATTTCATAATATCAGGAGAACCTAAGATGCTTGAAAATATCCTACTTCGTATTAGACAAGAATTGCTAGGCAGAAGAAAGATATCCAGAATTACTATACCCTTATTTTTTATTTGGATAGTTGCCTGTTCCGCGCCGATTGCACAGCAAACTACAAATCAGCCTCAATTTGGCAAAACATTTGCCGAGGAGGACCAGTCTGGGCATCGTGACGAAGAGCACGGATTGGATCCGAAATACCATTATGGACCAGACAAGACGCTAACCAATATTTATTACCAAAAAGGGGTCCGCAGCTTCTTCCAGATACCAATGGATCTTTCCGTACAGTGGTCGCAACTTGGACCACAAGCGGCAACAGTTAATACATATCTCGCCGATAACGGACAAATGCCAGGTCCCAACACTGGCGCGGTCATTGATATTGCCATCGATCCTAGCGGAACCTCGGATGAGATTATATATGTCATATCCAACGATGGGGGTGTTTGGAAGACCATCGATGGCGGCGCAACTTGGAAGCCGCTGACTGACAACCTAAAAACGCTTTCCTTTGGCGCTGTCGCCCTCGATCCTGGTAATCCCCAAACCGTCTATGCCGGGACAGGTAGCATTCCTAATAACGGATATTTCAAAGGAATTGGTGTATACAGATCTACTGACGGCGGCGCTACATGGACGTTAACAGCAGGCAGTTCTGTACTAAACGGTATCGGAATTAACAAAATGCTCGTTCCCAGTTCCGGCACATTACTTGTAGCAACTAACCAAGGCATGTACCGATCTACCGATTCCGGCGCTACCTTCACACAGATATCAATGGGAAGCAACTCTGGCTTGTATGTGACCGATCTGGACATGAACCCTGGAACTACGACGCCAATCTGGGCATCTGTGTGGGGAAAAGGCATTTACGTTTCCACCGATCAAGGTGCGACATTCAGTATCAATAGCAACCTATGGGGAAATGGACCCACTGGCGCTCCCGCCCAAGATAGTTATGAGTTTGTCTCGCTGGGCGTCTCAGCGGATGGTACAACGATGTATGCGAATGCAGCCGCGTACAAAGACCCTTCCGGAAACACGAAAAACCTTACTTTGTGGACATCAACCAACAGAGGACACACTTGGTCAAACATCACCTCAAATACCGAAAAGGCCGGAAACTTTGCGCGCGGGAAAAACATCATTCCATCATGGCGCCAAATCCAGGAGTGTCAGTGTGGCTATGATCAAACGCTTGGCGTGGACCCCAATGACAGTAACCGAATCTATATGGGGTTTCAGGATCTCTGGTTATCAACCGACGGAGGAAACACGTGGACCGATGTAACCTATGATTCCATCTACCAAAACGAACTGATGCATGTTGATCACCACGCTCTGGTATTCAGTCCGCCATCACATCAAGAGGGGACGGCTCCCACGCCACTCTGGGTAGGAAACGACGGAGGAACCTGGTCCAGTGCCGACGGCATATCCTGGACCAATCAAAACGGGAGCAACAAAAATGGCGTTAATGGCTTTCGGGCAACGAACTTGTTCCGTGGAATCGCGACAGGACTGGGTAGCCAGGACAACCAATGGACCTATGGTGGGATGCAAGATACTGGCACGGCAGCGGGCGGAGCCGATGGAAATAGTTGGGTAGAGTGGTTGGGTGGAGACGGAGGCCAGGTAGCTGTAGACCCAACCGACGGAAAGATCGCCTACGGAATGTGGGGAGCTTTGTACAATACAAACGATGGCGGAAAGACCTATAATTTAAGCAACACAACCTGTGCAAACGGTACTCCAGGTGGTTATCCTGGTTTCACAGACATCGCTGTAGGCCCTGATCGAATAGTTTACGCAACAGGTTCATGCGTTGCAGGAGAGAGCACCTATTATTACATCTTCAACAGTACGGATAATGGGGCCAACTACTCGTCGTTGGTTTCTTTAACCACTGGTGTAACGAACATTGCAATCTCCGCTGCTGACAATAATACGATTTGGCTGGGAATGTCGAATGGCCAAATTGCCAAGGTGGTAAAAGGAAACGGCTCGCCAACCGTTAACTATTACACTATTCCTAATATTCCTTATGCCGAACCCGTGGTAAGTTTGGCGGTTGACCCAACGACCTCCAGCACGGTTGTTGCCGTTTTTGCCGGGTATTCCGGGGTTATGAATTCTTCTCGCCACGTGTTCCTAACCACGGATGGCGGCGCGAACTGGTCAGATATTAGTGGTTCAAATGCCGGGTTTAGTGTTCCGGACGTGCCCATATATGCGGCTGCGATTGACAGTAATACCACGCCACATTCAGTTTTGGTCGCCACCGACCACGGAATTTTGCGCACATTGAACAACGGCACAACCTGGTATCGGCTTGGCTCCAGTCTGCCTAACGTTCACGCGATAGATTTGGCAATCGACACTACAGTGAATCCTTCGTTGCTCAAAGTTGGCACCTATGGTCGAAGCGTGTGGCAAGCGGTGCTGAAACCAGAGGTGCTTATCACGCCAATGTCCACCAATTTAATGCAAGTCGGTAATGTTACATGGCAGAATAATTCTAGTGAGCCGTTGGCGCTAAGTTCGGTCGACTTAAACGGCCAGGAAGTCACCTTTGCAACGCTTGCCCCAAATAGCTCCACAACTTACGGGCCTGCTTACTATATGGGTGTTAATATAGTTCGCGATCAGACCAAAAACATAGTTCTGGCATACACAATCAACGGGAACTCAACCGACCAGATCGTACAAATCACCAACGAAGCGGTTGCCGCTGCGAAAGCCAACGGGCTGATGTCGTTTCCAATTCTTCAGTCGTTGCCAGGTGAACCAACAGTCCCGAACTTAAACGTCCACAACAACAGCTCGGAGACCCTATCCATTTACTGGATCGACTATTCGGGTAATCCGAAAATTCTGTACCCATATGGGGGAATTGGAATTTCACCCGGACAGACAATACCGATAGGCCCAGTGTGGTTTGGTGGTATCTTCGTCGTATCCAACGAAACAGGAGTGGTCTCGGTATATGTAGCCACAAACGCTGGCCAGGATTTTGTCGTGACAGACGACTTGGTCAATTTTTGGAAATAGTAGCTTCCTACTGAATGGTGAAATCATAAAGTTGAAACAAATTTGTTTCAACTGCTATTAATTTAATTCGAGTTGCTACCTAGAAAAAGTTGATGGTGTAACAAAAAACGCCCCGTATGAGGCGTTTTCTCTTTATCTCAGCGTCATCCAGTTCAAATCTCTCAACCCTGCTGCCAGGTCTTCGCGGAAGTCGTTTTCGGACATGCGCCATTCCCAGTTGCCGCCGAGACGGCTGGGGAAGTTCATGCGGGCTTCGCCGCCCAAATTGAGCACATCTTGCATGGGAGCGACGGAGAAGATGGCAACGGATTTCCACACGGCGCGGATTAAGTCCCAGGCGAAATCGTGACCGTCTACGCCAAGGTAGCGGCGGGCAAAATCTTTTTCGTGCTCTGGTGCGGAGTGGAACCAGCCAATGGCAGTGTTGTTGTCGTGCGTACCCGTGTAAGCCACACAGTTTGGAATGTAGTTATGCGGCAGGAAAGGATTGTCCGGTCCGGTAAAGCCAAATTGCAAGACTTTCATGCCGGGCAGGTCGAAGGCGTTCAATAGCTCGATCACATCGGGGGTGATGACGCCCAAGTCTTCAGCCACGATGGGCAGACCGGTACCGGGGACAATGACACCGTTGCCAAGGTCTTCATCCACGGCGCGGAACAAGTCCTTGCCGGGACCCGGCACCCAGCGTCCGTGTTCGGCGGTTTTATCGGCAGCGGGAATCTCATAATAGCCTGCAAAGCCACGGAAGTGATCGAAGCGCAAAATGTCCACGGTCTGCAACACAGCGCGGACGCGCGAGAGCCACCAGGCATAACCGTCCTTTTTGTGAACTTCCCAGTTGTAGAGCGGGTTGCCCCATAACTGTCCGGTTGTGGAAAAGAGATCAGGTGGAACGCCCGCGACAACGGTGGGGTTGCCTGCATCGTCGAGGAAGAACAAATCGGGGTTTGCCCAGACATCCGCCGAGTCGTAGGCGACGAAGATGGGAATATCGCCCATGATCTGAAGTCCCTTTTCATTGGCGTATTTGCGGAGTTTGCTCCACTGGCGGAAGAAAAGGAATTGATAGAAGGAATGGCGTTCGATATCCTGCGCCAATTCCTTTTTGGCTTTATTGAGTGCGGTCTTCTTGCGAGAGCGCAGGTCCGCGCTCCAGCCGTTCCATGCGCCGCCGCCGTTGGATTCTTTCAATGCCATGAAGAGCGCGAAGTCGTCGAGCCATGCCGCGTTTTCGGCGCAGAAATAGTTGAAGGCTTCGCGAAAAGGTTCGGGGTTGGTTTGGAAGCGCTGATAAGCCTTTAGAAGCAGATCAAGCTTTTTCGGGATGAACAAGCCAAAGTTTATCCTGAGCGGCGTCGAAGGATCCACTGAGGCGGGAAGTTCTTTAAGTCCAACAAGGTCTTCGTCAGTCACCAAGCCTTCGGCGAGTAAATCATCGGGGCTAATGAGATAGGGGTTTCCCGCAAAAGCAGAGAAACATTGATAGGGCGAGTCGCCATAGCCGGTGGGACCCAGCGGCAGGATCTGCCAAATTTTGCAGCCCGTGGATGTGAGCCAATCGACAAAACGATAGGCTTGCGGTCCGAGGTCGCCGATGCCGTACGGACCGGGCAAGCTGGTGGGATGAAGAAGAATACCGGAAGATCGTTTGAATGCCATATTTACCTTATACATTATGCTCCCGCAGGAGCTAAGCCTCTGCGGGAGCGGAGTTTATTATTTCATCAATGACTGATAAAGCTTGAGATATTCGCTCGCCGAGACTCCCCAGGAAAAATCTTTCGACATGCCATTGCGCTGCAACTCCTGCCACTTTTCGCGGTTCGGCAGGGTCTTCATCGCCGCCTTGATGGCGCTGACCAACGACATGTGATGCGCCTTTTCAAAAATAAAACCAGTCTCATTCGGGATGACGGTATCTTTCAAGCCGCCTACCGCGCGCACGACCGGCACACAGCCGTAACGCATGGCGATCATCTGCGCGAGGCCGCACGGCTCGTAACGCGACGGCATGAGGATCATATCGGCGCCCGCGTACATTTGACGCGCGAGATTCGCATCGAATCTTAACTCGGCTTTGATCTTGTCTGGATAGAGCTTTTGCAACTCTCTGGCAGATTCCTCCAACTTCGGGTCGCCCGTGCCGAGGATGACGGCTTGAAAGTTGATGCGTTTCATGTTCTTGAGCGCGGTAAACGCGAGATCGACGCCCTTTTGAACGTCCATGCGCGAGATGACTGCCAGTAATGGAATGTTTGGGTCGCGGGCAAGACCAAGCTTCTCTTGCAGGAGTTCCTTGTTCTCGACGCGTTTGTTGAGCGTATCAAGGTTGTAATTGACGCTGAGAGCTTTATCGGTGGAAGGGTCGAACGAAACCGTATCGATGCCGTTCAGTATGCCGCTCAAGGTTTCGAGGCGAAGGTTTAGGAAGTCGTGCAAGCCGCAGCCGAATTCTTCGGTGAGCACCTCGCTTGCATATCCCGGCGAGACCGCCACGATTGCATCCGACGCCCACAAGCCCAACGGCAAAGGCAGGACGCGTGCCCACTCGGGCAAATCGGTTTGAGCGAGTTTGACGCCATAGCTTTCCAAAATTGCGCTGACGTCCGAACCCATGAATGGCATGTTATGCAAGGTGATCACGCCTGCCACATGTTTCGCGCCGGCTTCCCATCTTTTGGTCAGGTTGACGTACAAACTCAAGGCGGTATGCCAGTCGTTCGCATGGACAACGTCTGGCTGCCAGTTGATATGCTTCGGCAGTTCCATGGCTGCCATGGAAAAGAACGCATATTTTTCCGCATCCAGTTTTGCATCGAGGGAATAAACCGAGCCGCTCGAATGGATGGGGTCCCCGCCGATAAAATAAACCGGCATCCCATCCAGCGATGTCTCGAACGCCTCCACCCCAATCTCAGAATCACCACGTGGAATCGAGTACAGCTCAAGTGGACGCAGATTCTCCGCCTTCACCGCAGGGTGATATGGCAGCACCAGTCGCACATCCAGTTTCAATTCATCGGTGGAAAGAGCACGCAATTCTCGTGGCAGCACCCCTGCAACATCGCCGAGTCCGCCAACTTTTATGAATGGGTCGGCTTCCGCGGCGAGAAAAAGCACGTTGATGGTCTTAGACATGAAGGGTATTTTACTCTATGTGGTTATTAAAACTTCCGAGGTCACCACGACCTCGGAAGTTTTAGACTGGGAGCCTAACGGGTTTCGAACCCGTACTGACACATCCACAGTGTGTCGTGCTGCCATTACACCATAAGCTCCATATTGGCTCATCCCAGACATTTATTGGGAAGCGGGCGGGATTATAACGCAGACTGGAAACCTATACAAGACTTTTTATGGACTGAAGTAATGCCTCTCTCTTGACCTGAGCCTGCTCGCCATTAATAAGATTTTTAACCACAACCAAGCCTTTTTCCACTTCATCCGGTCCCAAAACCAGTGCGACCTTCATCTTCATCTTGTCCGCAAATTTGAATTGCTTCGGTAATTTCGTCGGCTCAGGAAAGACCATCACATTCAAGCCTGCCTGACGCAACTCCGCTGCAAGCGCAAAGGACTGCATCCATAGCGTTTCGTCGAAGACGGTCACCAAGACCTGTGCCGGGCTGGGAATAAATTCGGGAACCAGCCCCGCTTCCTGCAAAATGATGCCGATGACCACATCCCCCATCGCAAAACCCACGCCAGAGAGTGGCTGTCCGCCCACATCGGCGAGCAGGTTGTCATAGCGCCCGCCGCCAAAGATGGCACGCTTCAATGAACCGCTTGTATCGAAGGCTTCGAAAACCGTGCCGGTGTAGTACAACAACCCGCGCATAATGTTCGGGTCAAACTTGACATATTCTTTCACACCCAAGGCTTCGAGTGCCGCGAAGAGGCGGGTCAACTCTTCGCTCTTTTTCCAAAGTTCGAAATTACCAAGAATATCCTTCAAACCATCGAGCTGTTTTTGATTCAAGCCAAGGTCGAGCGCGTATGCATCCCATTTGGCAGGTTCCATCTTCGTGCGGCGATCTACGAGATTTGAGACGTCGAGCCGCTTCTCCACTGAAATGTCCAACGCATCGAACTCAGAATCCATCAGGCGGCGATTATTCACATAGATCAGAGCCCGCTCCGGGCTGAGTCCGACCGAGCGCAGGAAGGTTGCACCGACGGCGATAAGTTCCGCATCCGCTTCTGGCGAGTTGACTCCCAGCATATCCACGTTCCATTGAAAGAACTCGCGCGAGCGTCCCTTTTGCGGCTGTTCGTAGCGCCAGAACGGACCGAACGACCACCAGCGCACAGGGTAAGTCAATTCGCCCTGTTTCGCCGCGATCATACGAGCCAGAGACGGCGTAAGTTCGGGACGCAGGGTCACAAAGTCACCGCCGCGGTCTTCAAAGGTGAATGATTGCTTCTTGACCAACTCTTCGCCAGATTTTGCCGCGTAAAGATCGATGGTCTCGATGAACGGACCATCCCACTCCTGATAACCAAAAGCCTGCGAAGCGGAACGCACTCTATCATAAATAAAATTCCGTAGCGCCATTTGCTCCGGGTAGAATTCTCTTGTTCCTTTAACAGCTTGTATCT
>JACPVC010000054.1 GCA_016191955.1 Chloroflexota bacterium | reverse complement strand
TGATAATCGGAACCATACTCAGCATCGGGCTCTTTCGCACCAGTGCGGCGGCGGTCTCACTGTCTGTCCATGTAACTTATTGTATGCCCGATTGTTTCTTACACTTGGAACTGCGATGCTTTCGCTGTGGCCCTACTCAGAATGACACAATAAAATCACGAAATATCCGCGAGTGCCCCTAATACACTCATAAGAGTTGGATAATCATCTCTCAGCAACGTAATCACTTCCTGCGTCGCGGACTCGATCCACCGTGCGCCATCCATTCCCCTCGCCTTACCCGCCTGCAAAATATGCGTGGCAACGACTTCCCCGATCGGCGCATCCTTCGCATTCAAGATATGGCGAAAATACCCAAACTTCTCCGTGAAGCGCGCCAAATCTTTATCTTCACATAAATAGATCATGTCCAAACTCAATGGCGGACGCGGCGGCAGCAGATGATGGATTTTGCCATCCTGCTCATAGCCCACCGCCAGCACGGACATTTCCACGGGCACAATGCGCCGCTCGCGGTTGTCTTTCATCACTTCCTCGCTGACGTTTTCTGCAGTGACAAGCTGCTTTACCAGCCCGTCATCGTCAATGTGAATGTCGTGGATCAAGCCATAGACTTGATAGCCATCCCCCAGCGGCGCACGGACAAGCGCTCCAAAAGAAGGCACGCTCAACTGATTCACGCGGCAGCCCGCTGTGAATCCTGAAATCCCTGCGCGAAGTAAACGTCCGATCTCGATTTGTTGTGTCATTGTTTCGATTCTCCGTAGGGGCGGGGTCTCCCCGCCCAATGTGCGTGGCAATCATAAAATGGGCGCGAGGACCGCGCCTCTACGATTTATCTTCTCGCTCTTCCCTTCAAATCCTTCGCAGATTGTTTGCCAGACTTTTCACCAAGTTTGCCGCCTCTTACAAGAATGTCTCTTGAAAGCAATCTGTCAATATCTTCTTTTTCACGATGAGTCACAATCGCAATTTCGTGGGCGCGATGAAGCAGATAAGGAAACGGCTGGGAACTACCCATAATCTTTGATTGCTCAACTAGGACCGAGTGCAGGACATTCAACATGCTAGGGTTTTCGACGACCCATAATGGCACGTCCACACGTGCGATCTTGGGGTGCTTCTTATCGCCCACATTGATATAAAAGAAATGTATGGCAAGCGCACCCTTGTATTTCTCTGCAGACTTAGCTTGTAGCGCAAAAACCGCCGACCGTTCGTGCTCGCCAAGAATTTGGCTAAACATCCATAAATCTGTAACACCAGCCAATAAACGATTTTTCCTTACATTCTTCAACTCATCCTGCGGAGTTCCCGCAATTTCAAGCAACTTGATAACCCAGTTTGCCCCAGGCTTGTCTACGTATCCACCTGCGATGATTTGTTTTTGCCGCATTTCTTCGAGAGCATGCAAATAATCATGCAAGCTTTTCTCGAACTCCTTGGCATTTTCGTTGTCAACCGAACCCCATAATTCCAATTGTCCTTCTGTCAGAGCAACAATCGTGCCCGAATATTTTTCAGACATTGCAAGCAATTTCTTCCGTTCGGCTACATCCCTTTGCAAGGCAACCTGACTGTCGCTGAAATATGTATCATCGAATTCATCCAAGACATGCAATTCAGTATCAGTTTCTACTTCTGTAGTATTTCCTGAACCAATTTGCATAGCAATCGCCCCAACATTAATGACATAATATTGAAGTGGCTCATGTCGGTTCGGAACAATCTGCGAACCATCAGCAGCGATGAGCGTTGATTGGATAACAGAATCAGGCGGCGGACAGGAAGAGGCGAGAGGTTCGTTCAACGGCATAGCACAACGGATGTGAGAATCCGCCTGTTTAGCAAAATCTACTTTAGAACGCAATGCATCCAATTGAGAGTTAAAAGAAGTAAGCAGGTTTTGGGCAAGTTCCTGCGCTTCTTCTTTCCTCTTTTGTTTTTCCTTTGCGCCTTGTCCTATTGCGTTAATTTGTGTGTAGATTTCCTGATAATTTATTGGCATGGTGATCCTTAGAACATTTGTGCAATTTTAGCTTGTATCGGGTCAAAATTCAAGGATGGTGCTATTGCTCAGCCGCCGTCCTCGGCGGCTCTTTATATTGGAAAACATGCGCCGAGGACGGCGCATGGAGCTAACAGAAGCAAAATTCAAGCCGTGGATGGGAACTTTTTTTAAATTAAGGCGTCATTATGGCATAATCAATACATAAGGAGACAACCATGCGTACGAAATATTTATCATTTGCAATTTTGGCGGTTCTGGCTCTCGTGCTGAGTGCCTGCGGACCGACCACCATTAACCAAGCCGCGCCCGACTCTGTGCGAACGCTGAACGTGAGCGGACTCGGCGTTGTGTATCTCACGCCGGATATTGTCTACATCAACATCGGTGTGAACACCCAGCGCGAGAACGCTGCCGAAGCGGTTGATTTCAACAAGGGACAGACCAGCGCGGTCATCCAGGCGATCAAGGATTTCGGCGTGGACGCGAAGGACATCCGCACCACGAACTTCAGCATTTGGTCGAACCCGCAGTACGATGAGTTCGGTCAGATCACGGGCACGAACTATTCGGTGGATAACACCGTCAACGTGACCGTGCGCGACCTGGATAAACTCGGTGACCTGCTCGATGCCGCCATTCAGGCTGGCGCGAACAACATCTACAGCATCCAGTTCGATGTGGAAGATAAGACCGAAGCCACCAAGGAATCCCGCACCCAGGCAGTGGAAGATGCCAAGGTGGAAGCTCAGGAACTGGCAGATACCGCCGGTGTATCTCTCTTGCAGATCGAAAGCATCAACTACTACGAGAGCAGCCCACCCCCATATTTTGAAGGCAAGGGCGGCGGTGGCGGCGGAGCCGCTGAAAGCGCCGTGCCGATCCAACCGGGTCAACTGGCGATCAGTGTCACGGTGAACATCACATACTCGATCAAGTAAGACCCCTCCCAACCCTCCCCAAATAGGGAGGGCTTCTTATTTAACCGCTAAGAACGCAAGGAGCGCTAAGAGTTTTTTTCTTTGCGTCCTCCCTGGCACCGCCCGCCAGGGCAGGTGTAGCGAGCTTGGCGGTAAATTTTATGTATGTCACAAGTTATAATCACGCCATTCTCACCCAAGGAGTTTCTCCATGTTAAGAGTTGGCTATATCGGTCTGGGATTGATGGGCAAATCGATCGCGCGGAACATTATGAAGGCAGGCTTCCCAGTCGTCGTTCATAACCGTTCGCGCGCGGCGGTGGATGAATTGGTCGCGGAGGGCGCGACCGCCGCATCCACACCGGCAGTTGTCGCAGCGCAGGTGGATGTGGTCTTCACCAACCTGCCCGATACGCCCGATGTGGAAAAAGTTATCTTTGGAGAACGCGGCATTTTCGAAGGCGCGCACAACCGGCTGATCTTCGTGGATAACTCGACCATCAAACCCGCATCGGCTCGTATGATTGCAGAGAAATTAAAGGAGAAAGGCGTGCCAGCCCTCGATGCGCCCGTCTCAGGCGGGGACATTGGTGCGAAGAACGGCACGCTCACCATCATGGTCGGCGGTGAAGTAGAGGCGCTTGAAAAAGTGATGCCTGTTTTTCAGGCGATGGGCAAATCGGTAACGCATGTCGGTGAAGCAGGAGCGGGACAGGTGGCGAAAGCAGCGAATCAGATCATGGTCGCGGCGCAGATGGTGGCAATGGGTGAATTGCTGGTCTTCTCGAAGAAGGCGGGCGTGGACCCGCGCAAAGTGGTGGACGCCATCAAGGGCGGCGCGGCGCAGTGCTGGACTCTCGACGTCAAGCCGCCGCGTTTGTTCGATGGCAATCGCAGCCCCGGTTTCAAGGCGCACATGCAATTGAAAGATATGGATATCGTGCTCGATACGGCAAAGGAATACGACATTCCGATTTCATCAGCAGAAGAACACACCAGACTCTTTCAACAGATGATCGACCTCGGCATGGGTGAGTTGGATAACTCGGCTGTAGTGGGGGTGATCGAGAAATTGGCTGGTATTGGAATTCTGGATTAACGATGTAGGGGCGGGGTACCCCCGCCCAATTCATGGGTGCAAAAAACAGGGCGCGGAAACCGCGCCCCTACGAAAATATGAATATCAACGAACCCGTGCCCGATTTCAAACTACCCGACCTGAACGGAAAAACGCATCGTCTTTCCGATTATCGCGGGCGGATCATCATCGTCAACTTTTGGTCGTGCGAATGTCCGCATTCCGAGCGCACCGATAAAGCTATCATGGCGATGTTCGTGCAACACATGCACCGCGCTGTCCGCTTTCAGCGTGCAGTGCAGGTGTGGCAGGATGATGTGACCATGTTGAGCATCGCGTCAAACCGCAACGAGTCGGCTGAGGCGTTGAAAGAGGCTGCTGAAAGTCGCCGCCTGCCCACGGTCCTGCATGATGCGGATTGTTCCGTCGCAAATTTATTTGACGCGCAAACGACTCCGCATATCTTCGTCATCGACCGGGATGGAATCCTGCGCTATCGTGGCTCAGTGGATGACGTCACGTTTCGCCAGCGGAAACCCACGCGCTTCTTTCTGGACGAGGCAGTTGAGTCGCTGCTCACCGGGCAGTTGCCTACGCTGACAGAATCCCCTGCTTATGGCTGTGTCATTGTGCGTGAAGTTTGATAGAATCAAAGTGTGACCGAATTCAAACAGCTTGTCATCTTTCTCGATAAAATGCATCTCTTCAGCGGGCTGGACCAGGACCAACTGGGCGGCATCGCGAAAAAACTTGTTGAGAAGGAAGTGCCCGCCGGGTCGGTGATCTTCAAACGCAGCGACAAGCCCGACGGCTTTTACATGGTCTTTAAGGGGAAAGTGAAAGTGACCCTGCCAAACGCTGAAAAAGGCGAGCGGCAGGTCGCCGTGCTTTACGGTGGCGACTACTTCGGGGAAGAAGCCTTATTTGAAAATCGCAACCGTTCCGCCACCATCACCGCCCTGGAAGATAGTGTCTTGTTGTTCCTTTCGCGCTCCGGGTTCGATTCCCTGCTTACGCAATACGAAAAACTTAAACCAAATTTTCAGGTCTCGATCAAGAGCCGCAAGCTGGCGCGCTCTACGAACTTCAAATGGCTGGGCAAGAATGAAGTCATTTATTTCATTGCGCGGCGGCATAGGATACGTTTGCTCCAGGCGTTGATCGCCCCATTCTTCTCGATGTTGGGCGCGCTTGGGCTGATCTTCCTGGGTATCTTTCTTAATTCAGCGATTCCCCTCGCCATTGGGACGGCGGCGGCAGTTGGCGTCCTCGGCTGGGGCGCATGGAACGCCATCGACTGGAGCAACGATTATTACATCGTCACCAACCAGCGTGTGATCTGGCTGGAGAAGGTCATTGGTCTGCATGACAGCCGCGAAGAAGCGCCGCTTGGCTCCATCCTTTCGGTGGGCGTGGAAACGGACGCATTGGGGCGCATTCTGAAATATGGCAACGTCATCGTGCGTACCTTCGTCGGTAAACTTGAGTTCGATCATGTGGACCACCCCAGTCAAGCCGCGGACATGATCCGCGAATATTGGGAACGCACCAAAGCCATCACCACCCGCAGCCAGATGGATGTCATGAAGGACACCATCAAACAGAAGCTAGGCTTGCCGCTGGAAAAACGCCCGCAGGTGGAGCTTTCGCCTGTTGTACCCGTCGATGAAGAAAGGGTTCTCAAAAGCCCGTTGTGGCTGTTGGCGTTACAAAATTTCATGCAGTTGAGGTTGGAAGAAGGCGGGAAGATCATCTACCGAAAACACTGGCTCATCCTGCTCAAGCAGGGTTGGCGTCCTTTCGGGCTGATGCTTTTGGGAATCATCCTGTTCTTCTGGCGCATTGGCTACCTCGCCTTTTCCCCCGATCATTCATTCATCCGTATCAATGCCGCAGGTTCATATAGCCCAGACACGTTGGCGGTCTTGATTCCTCTGCTGCTCCTGCCGGTGGGGTTCTGGGTCTGGTATGAGTATGTCGACTGGAAGAACGATATCTTCATGGTCACCAACGATGAGATCTTCGACATAGACCGCAAGCCTTTTGGTAAAGAAGAAAAACGCTCGGCACAGATCGAGAACATCCTGAGCACCTCCTACAAACGTTCAGGGTTCATCGCCTATATATTCAATTTTGGAACCGTGTTCATTACGGTCGGCGGGACTCAAATGGCATTCGAAGATGTGATGGACCCTGCCGCCGTCCAAGCGGATATCAACCGCCGGCGGGCATCGCGCATCGTTCAAAAGAATGAAAATGCAGGCAAGGATGACCGTGAACGCTTCGCCACCTGGATCGCCGCTTATCACCAAAACATGAATGAGTTCAACAAACCGATTACGGCTCCTGCCGACCCGAATACCACCAATCCATTCAACGCTGCCGGGCAGGATCTGGACGATCTACCGCTTGGCGGGGATGATGGGTTTGGCGGAGAAGAAGATCTAGGGGGCGG
>JACPVC010000129.1 GCA_016191955.1 Chloroflexota bacterium | reverse complement strand
TTTTGAGTCGACCTTGAATGTGGACGATGGTGTGCGCGAAGTTTTGTTTGCATTGAAGAGCGGTCTTATCAAAGACCCAACGGATGACCGGTATCGAAATGCGCAGTTTATTGTGCAATAGAATGTTCTCCCTTGCTGAGATTTGTAGCAAACAACTTGCTAGCTTTATTAAATATCTTGAAAACCAACCCAATGCCCGCAGAGTACGGGAAGATGGAGTAACGTACAATGTCGAATAACAACCTTGAACCTTCAACCTTGAACCTTCAACCCTTTTGGCAAAACAAAAGAGTGCTCGTCACCGGCGGCGGAGGTTTTCTCGGCTCGTTTGTGGTGGAAAAACTCAAGGAACGCGGCGCGACCGATATTTTTATTCCGCGCAAAAAAGACTACGACCTGACCCAGCGTGAAGCCATCGAACGTCTATACGTCGATGCGCTCAAAGGCGTCGACCCGAAGAACGTCGTCATCATCCATCTTGCCGCCAACGTCGGCGGCATCGGCGCGAATCGCGAACATCCCGCTGAGTTCTTTTACGACAATATGATTATGGGTGTTGAACTTATGCACCAGGCATATAAACATGGTGTCGGCAAGTTCGTCGCCACCGGAACGGTGTGCGCCTATCCCAAGTTCACGCCTGTGCCATTCAAAGAAGATGCCATTTGGGATGGCTATCCTGAAGAAACCAATGCTCCTTACGGTCTCGCCAAGAAGATGATGCTCGTGCAAGCGCAGACCTATCGCCAGCAGTATGGCTTCAATGCCATTTATCTACTTCCGGTAAATCTATATGGTCCGCGCGATAATTTCAATTTGCAGACCTCGCATGTGATTCCCGCCCTTATCCGCAAAGCGATTGAAGCAGGCGAGCATGGCGACAAGGAAATGCCCGCCTGGGGCGACGGCTCTCCCACCCGCGAATTCCTCTACGTGGAAGATGCTGCCGACGGTCTCATCACCGCCGCCGAAAAATACAATGGCAACCTGCCCGTCAACCTCGGCTCTGGTTATGAGATTTCCATCAAAGACCTGACTGAGTTGGTCGTGAAGATGACGAACTTCCCCGGCAAGATCGTCTGGCAGACAGACAAGCCCAACGGCCAGCCCCGCCGCGGACTCGACGTCTCGCGCGCGAAAGAACTCTTCGGCTGGAGTGCGCAAGTCTCCTTTGAAGAGGGCATGAAGCGCACCATTGAATGGTTCAAGGCGAATCGAGACAAGATTAAATAAGTTGCAGGTTACAAGTTGAAGGTTGAAAGCAAAACCAACCTTCAACCTTCAACCTTCAACCTTCAACCTCATGACTGAAATCAAACACGAACCCCACACCGTTTACATCAAACCCTCCAAAGGTCTTGCTTCTCTCAACCTGCGCGACCTTTGGGTTTACCGTGAGCTGGTCTTCTTCATGGTCTGGCGTGATGTGAAAGTGAAATACAAACAAACTCTGCTTGGCATGGCATGGGCTGTCATTCAACCTGTCATGACCATGCTGGTCTTCACCTTTCTCTTCGACAAAGTTGCCAAGCTTCCCACCGAAGGCATTCCCTATCCCGTCTTTTCGTTTACCGCGTTATTGCCGTGGGGCTTGTTTGTGACTGCGCTCAACCAAGGCAGCCGTGCTTTGGTGGCGCACCAAAACATGGTGACGAAAATTTATTTTCCGCGTCTGATCCTGCCCACCGCATCCGTCTTTGCGGGCATGGTGGACTTTGCCATCGCATTTGTGATCCTTGTGATCCTGATGTTCTACTATCAAGTCACCCCCGCCTGGCATTTGGTTTGGACGCTTCCACTTTTTCTTTTGCTTGCGATTGTGACTGCGCTTGGAGTCGCGCTCTGGCTTTCAGCGATCAACGTCCAGTATCGTGACGTAAACCAAGCCCTCCCGTTTCTGACTCAGTTTTGGCTGTTCGCTACACCCGTGGCTT
>JACPVC010000128.1 GCA_016191955.1 Chloroflexota bacterium | reverse complement strand
CTGCGCAACGGACGTGCCCCAAACGCCGGGTCGTAGCCTTCCTTTGCCAGCCATGAGCGCGCGGCGTCGGTGAGCTGAACGGTGATGTCGTGGTCGTTGAGGCGGTCTTGCACTTCCTTCATTTGCAGCACAACGATGTGTTCCATCTCTTCGATGGAGAGCGGTGAGAACATGATGATCTCGTCGATGCGGTTGAGGAACTCGGGGCGGAAGGCTCCCTTGAGCGCCTTGTCGATCTTGTCGTGCGCTTCGCGGTCGGAACTATCCGCTTTGCCGGGTAAAAAGCCGAGGGTGCCGCCTTTTCTCACGTATTCGGTACCCAGGTTCGAGGTCATGATCAGAACCGTGTTGCGGAAGTCCACCACGTTGCCCTGACCGTCGGTGAGGCGTCCATCATCCAAGATTTGGAGTAGGGCATTCCACACTTCGGGGTGAGCCTTTTCAATTTCATCGAAGAGCACCACGCGGTACGGTCTGCGGCGGATGGCTTCGGTGAGTTGACCGCCTTCCTCGTAGCCGACATATCCGGGAGGCGCGCCGAAGAGACGGCTTACAGTATGCTGCTCGCGGTACTCAGACATATCCACGCGCACCATCGCATCTTCGTCATCGAACATGAACCAGGCGAGGGCTTTGGCAAGCTCGGTTTTGCCCACGCCGGAAGGACCGATAAAGATGAACGAACCGATGGGACGAGCCGGGTCTTTCAAACCGGAACGCGCGCGGCGGATGGCGTCGGAGATGGCGTGAATGGCTTCTTCCTGACCGATGATGCGCTCGTGTAAACGCGCTTCCATGTGCAGGAGCTTTTCAGATTCGGTTTCGAGCATCTGCGTCACAGGAATGCCCGTCCATTGATGGACGACGGCGGCGATGTCGTTCACGTCCACGACTTCATCGAGATGATGTTCGGCTTCCCAATGGTCGCGCTTGCCGGTGTATTCCTGTTCGAGGCGCAGGCGTTCGGCTTTCTTTTGTGCGGCGCGTTCGTAATCGCGCTCCAAACCAGCCTGTTCCTCTTCGGCGGCAAGTTTGTCGATTTCAGTTTTCAACACTTTAAGATCGGGCGGCATGGAGTACAACGCCACGCGCAGTTTTGCGGCGGCTTCATCCATGAGATCGATGGCTTTGTCGGGCAGGTGACGATCTGTCACATAGCGTTCGGCTAAATGGGCAGCGGCAGTCAAGGCTTCATCCGAGAAGCGCACTTTGTGATGCGCCTCGTAGCGGTCGCGCAAGCCATGCAACATCTTGATCGTATCTTCCACGCTCGGTTCATCCACATAAATGGGCGCGAAGCGGCGTTCGAGCGCGGCATCTTTTTCGATGTGCTTGTGGAACTCATCGAGAGTCGTCGCGCCGATACATTGGAGTTCGCCGCGAGCCAGCGCCGGCTTGAGCATGTTGCTCGCATCCATCGCACCCTGAGCGGCTCCTGCACCGACGACGGTGTGCAACTCGTCGATCATCAGGATGACATCACCCTTCGCGCGCTGGACTTCTTCCATTACAGCCTTGAGACGTTCTTCGAACTCGCCTCTAAACCTGGACCCGGCGATCATCGCGCCCAAGTCGAGCGCTACCACGCGTTTGCCTGAGAGGATCTCCGGCACGTCGTTAGTTGCAATTTTTTGCGCAAGACCTTCGGCGATGGCGGTCTTACCTACACCTGCTTCGCCGATCAGAACTGGGTTATTCTTCGTGCGGCGGGAAAGAATCTGAATCAGGCGCATGATCTCGTTATCGCGCCCGATCACCGGGTCCAGCTTGCCTTCACGCGCAAGCTGGGTAAGGTCACGCGAATATTTTTCGAGCGTGCGGTAACGCGTCTCCGCTTGCGGATCAGTCACACGCTGACCGCCACGCAAATCCTGAATAGCATCATAGACGCGGTCACGCGTCAGCCCGGCGGATTCCAAAATGCGAGCCGCAGGCGTATTGCGTTCGGTGAGGATCGCCAAAAAGATGTGTTCGGTGGAAATGTATTCGTCTTTCAGGCGGTTGGCTTCTTCGTTGGCAAGATCAATGATCCGCTTGACGCGCGGGGTAATGAAGATCTGCCCCGCTCCGCCGCCGAAGATATTCGCCTTCGGGCTGGCACGCAGGGTGGCGTCGAGTCGCTCGGTGAGCGCCTGGGCGCTGACGTTCAGTTTTTCCAAAATTTGGGGAATCACCCCGCCGGGCTGTTCGATCAACGCCAGCAGGATGTGTTCAGTATCGATCTGGTTATGCCCATAGCGTTGGATGATCTCCGCGGCACGCTGGGCAGCTTCTTGTGCTCTCTCTGTAAATCGGTCAAATCGCATCATGGGGGTATTGTCCTTTCAAACCAAACCTGACAGGTCTCCACAAAACACTAGTCGGGAGAGGTCTTCGTCCGCGTTTGGATTTGGGAATGCAAAGGCGCGAAGAAGACCTGTCAGGTTTTATGGACGAGATTATAACAAACGCCGCGTCGGTGTTTTGTCAGTGCGGCGTAAGAGGAGTGTTAAAATTCGTCATTTTGGGCTTCGAAACTCGAAGTCATCTCGATAACGTAAAGCCAT
Source organism: Chloroflexota bacterium (assembly GCA_016191955.1). Classification (GTDB taxonomy): domain Bacteria; phylum Chloroflexota; class Anaerolineae; order Anaerolineales; family Villigracilaceae; genus Villigracilis. Next base: position 5,258 of record JACPVC010000128.1, on the reverse strand, counting down.
TACTAAAGTAAGCATCGATCTCTCACCTTTAGGAGTGCATGATTTGAACAAGATGATTTAATCTCATGGTCATATTTATCGTTATTGCCTTTGCAAGGCATAAATCCATAAACAAACCAGGAGAAAACATGAAGCATCTTACACCTTTTATTTTTATATTGATGCTAGTTCTGCAAGCTTGCGGAGGGAGCACCGCCACAGAAGCTCCATCACTTCCAGAAACCCAAATCGCTGAGGTGGTTGCTACAGAAGCCTCAATACCGGAACCCATTGTGCATGTTGACGTCCCATCGGAAGGCGTCGAGGTCCGCGCAACCGCTCATGACAATGAAGAAAGCACCACATCTGGGAATAAAGATGTCATCTTCGGCGATGACTTTGCCAGCAACCGCTTCGAGCGTCCTTTTACCGCCAACGATATGATCTACCTGCCCGATCTCGATATCGTGGATTTCTCCATAACGAGCGACGACAACTTCTTCTATATCCGCATCGATCTGGCGGACGTTGATCTTGCCTCTCAATCCCTGACCGGATTCTACGGTGTGGAGTTTGACAAGAACTCAGACGGGCGCGCAGAAATTTTCCTCGTTACCCGCCCGCCCTACAACACCGAATTTACTGCGGATAATGTTTTTCTTTTTATTGACTCCAATGGCGATATAGGCGCAGAGCAAGCTGCCAGCCCAGATGCAGCCAACGGAGACGGGTTCGAATCCATCCTTTTTGACTTGGACAATGGCATTCACCCTGAAGATGCAGACCTGGCTTGGGTGCGCTTTATCCCTGACACTAAACCTGCCGTGGAGATCGCATATAAAAAATGGCTTTTCAAAGACGGTAACGAGAACTTCATGTGGAGTGTGACCGCCAACGACTCTTTGATCGACCCGGCTCAATACAACTTCCATGATGTGATCACCGAGGCAGAAGCTGGTTCACCCACCAAATCCAACCCGAACTATCCCATCAAACTGCTTGCCGCCATGGATAATACCTGCCGAGTTCCATTTGGTTTCCAAGCGAGAGGTAATGAGCCTTTAGGTTGCGCTATTAATAATGTATTGCCCGAGCCTGAAGAAGAAATCGACTTCTGCACACAGTTCCCATCGGCTTGCGAGCGTCTGCCCAGCCCTCCTCCGGTCGATCAGTTCTTCGATGAGACAAAACTCAAAGGACTTGGATAAATCATAGAATACTTCCTCTTATAAAAACGCACGGACTTCTGTCCGTGCGTTTTTATTTCTTGTTGAAATGTAAGTCATTGGCTGTTCTTGTATACGTCCCACAAAATAATAGACCCGGCGCTGGCGACATTCAGCGAATTGACCGCCCCCACAACAGGGATGCTGACCACATAATCGCAAAGCTCCTTGAGCGCCACGCTCATGCCCTTGGCTTCGTTCCCCAAAACGACCGCGATGGGTCGTGCAAGTTTATGGCTGATCAAGGAAACATCCCCAGTTGAATCGGTGCCGACCACGCTAAGTTGATTCGTGTTCCTCTGGTTCGCGATCCACGTCTCAAACTCCGGCATGGACTGAACGTTGACGATCCTTGAATGGAAGATGCTCCCTAAACTCGAGCGAATGACTTTCGGGTCGTACACATCCACGCCATGACCAATGATAAGGATGGCATCCACCCCGAACGAATTCGCGGAGCGGATCAACGACCCAAGGTTACCCATATCGCTGGGACGGTCGAAGATCAGCACGAACGGTTTGGACGGCAGTTGCAAATCATCCATGCTGAGAAAATCGACTTTCGCCGTAATGACAATCTCAGACGGCTCGTCCCGGTCACATAAAGACTTGTACAGGTCGAAGGACATTTCGATCATCTTCGCTTTGGGATTGCTGCGAATCAAATCCTTTGACCAGCCCGAAAGTTTATCGAGGTCAGGTGTGATGATGCGCGTGATCTCCAGCCCCGCGCTGACCGCCTGCTTAATAGACTCGATCCCCTCGACGAAGACTTCCTGCGCCTTGTGTCGCTTGGCGCGGTTCAGCTTCAGGGACTGAATGATCTGAAATTCCGCGTTCTCTACGCTGATGGTCAGTTTGGGCATGTGAGTATTTTACTATTGGAAGGTGAGGTAAATAAAAAGCAACTGCCTTGAAGGTCGAGGTAGTTGCTACATTATCCCGATGCTTTCCGGGGCGCTTTGTTGGGCAACTCTTATTTGAATAAAGTTAAATTCTTAGATTTCACTAGACATTGCTCCGAGTAATCGAACAGCTTTTGTGCATCGACTTTACCATTCAGGTTACGTTTTGGAATCAATAAAGCCGCTCTATCTGAAAGGAATATTATTAGATATTTGGAGTTTTGTTGAATTTTTTTGACATCTGACCATTTTATTCCCTTATTCTTGAATGGTGTTTCAGAAACGACCCCGCTTTCAGATACAGAAAGTTTGCAGTCTTGAATTGTGCGAATGTCAAATTGGCGGATCATATAGATAAACCCAATCACGATAAAACTAAGAAAGATCATTCCTAAAAAAATAATAACTAGAAATAGAAAATAAGCTAAAACCTTGGTACTGAAAGAGTACTCAGTACCACTTAATGCAGAGAAGGTTAGAAAAGCAATTAATAACATTGTTCCAATGAAAGAGATTTGGGCACCACGATTTCGAGGTGTTTGATAAAAATTAAACCAAATAATATCCCAAAAGTTATTTCGGTAAGTTGCTTCAATAACTTCTCCCTCGTGGAACTCCTCTTTATTTATGTTTTCAATTACTGTGGAACCTGTAAACCATGCTTTAGTTGCTGGAAAGAACATGGTGACAAATATCGCAGCACAGAATAAAGATTCAATAAAAACCAAATTTTTCGCGATAAAAATCAGAGCACTATAAAAGTATTCAGTTGGAGGAATGAAGATAGCAGCAAGTATGTTAGAAGGCGTAACAATAAATACAAATAACCAACTCCAATTTTGGCGACGCAGGAATGAAAACAATGATATGGCATATCCAATATAAATGAGTGAGACTACGAAACGACCACCCCCTGCTGTATTGCTAAATGAAGCAATAGCTGCATGAAATAAAAATGCCAAACCGCCAATAACACAGGAAACTTTTATTAGTTTTGTTGTCAATGTTTTATCCTTTTGCAAGGTGTTGCCCAACGGTTCGCGGACTCGCCCTGTGGATACCTGCGCCGGGGCAGTTGGACGGCTTCGCCGCCCAACTGGAAAAGGCAAGAGCGTGGAAACTACTTGGGATGCGCGCGCTTTTGACCTTAAGACTCACCTGCCTTTTATCCAACCGTCGAATATGGGTGGATGGACGCTAATACTTTATTTTCGTCTTGTTGCGCAAAATATAAATCCCAGCGCAACTGTAAATTCATCCAAAATTCAGCAGACATATCAAAGAACTTTGCCAAACGCAAAGCCGTGCTTGGCGTGATGCCCCTGCGCCCATTGACGATTTCGTTGACGCGCTGATAGGGAACTTGAATATTATCAGCCAAATCCCTTTGGCTAATTCCCATCGGATTCAGAAACTCTTCCAAAAGCATTTCGCCTGGATGAGTAGGTATGCGATTGGTAGGAACGCGAACCATAATTTATCTCCTGCTATTCTCGCTAGTGGTAATCAACAATCTCAACCTGGTCGGGACCCAAATTACTCCACACAAAACAAATACGATATTGGTCATTGATACGGATACTGTGTTGACCTTTTCTGTCACCCGATAAGGCTTCAAGTTTGTTATTTGGGGGAATTCTCAACTCGTGTAAGGCAGTGACAGAATCCAACTGGTCTAATTTACGACTGGCAATTTTCCAGATGGAAGACGGGCAAATTTTTCTTGCCGCTTTGGTGTTTTCGCCGTTGAAAATATCTTCCATGCCCGCATCTTTGAACGACCTTATCATACCGCTATAATAGCATGACATCCATGCTATTTCAAGACCCAATATTTTGCAAGAGACCCGCCAACTCCCCACCCTTCGACTCGGTTTTGACAGGCTCAACCTCCAGTTCAGGGCAGGCTTTCCACTCACTACACCAGCGACTATAATCTCCCCATGTCCTCTATCACCGTCCCTGCGCGGACGGACACGCACGCGCACCCCAACCTGCGTCCCCTCAGCATATTGCGAGATCTGCCCGCTGTGGCGGATCTCATTGAGCAATGCTTCTCATCCACCATGGATAGCGAAGGCAGGCGTTATGTGCAGGATATGCGCCGCGCGGGCAACGACAACTCCTTCCTCAAGTGGGCGAACCGCGTCGCAGAATCCACGTCCCTGCCGCTGACGGGGTACATCTGGGAGGAAGGTCATCACATCGTCGGCAACGTCAGCCTCGTGCCGTTCAAGCGCGACAAACACCGCCTTTACCTCATCGCCAACGTCGCCGTCCACCCCGATTACCGTCGCCGCGGCATCGCCCGTGCCCTCACCGAACGCGCCATGCAGCACGCCCACGAAAAAAAGGTGGACGACATCTGGCTGCACGTCCGCGCCGATAACGTCGAAGCTATTCACCTCTATGAAACGCTTGGCTTCGTCGAACGCGCCCGCCGCACCAGTTGGCAAGCCAATACAGATTCCAATGCGCAAAAATTGGAAACGGACATCGCCGTCACGGGCCGTCACCCACGCTTTTGGGCGACTCAACTCAACTGGCTTTCGCGCCTCTATCCCGACGCCATGGGCTGGCATATCAACTGGAACTTTTCCACGCTCAAGCCGGGTCTGCTCAACTGGCTATACCTGATGTTCATCGACGTCAATGTCCGCCAGTGGGCAGCCGTCCGCAAAGACGACCTGCTCGCCACGCTCTCGTGGATTCCGACCGGGCGTGGAGAAAGCCTGTTTGCCGGAACAGGCGAAAGGTCCGACCCTGAAGCGTTGACGTCCTTGCTCCTTCAAGCGCGGCGCGACTTGTACCATTCCTATCCACACATCTCGCTCGATTTCCCCGCCGGTCTTTTCGACGAAGCCATCCAAGCCGCGGGATTCAAATCGCAACGCACCTTGATCTGGATGCAGGCAACTTCGTAAGAGGTTTTGCGTAATACATTATGTCACTCTGAGGGAGCGCACGTTGCAACCGAAGAGTCTCTACCAATATTGTCAGAGATGCTTCGCTACCGCTACTAAGAAACAAGGATTTTCAAACCCTTTTTTGCCGCGAATTTCGCGAATTCGCACTGATTTTAAAACCAATTCGCGAAAATTCGCGTAATCCGCGGCTGAAGCTCTTGTTTCTTTGGCTTGGAACGGCG
>JACPVC010000149.1 GCA_016191955.1 Chloroflexota bacterium | reverse complement strand
TAGCAGCCAGCAACCCCCCTTCCAGAAAGTTTAGTGCTAGAATCAGCAAAACAATTGAAAATAGCAAGTAGACATTTGTGAACGATCAAATTCGAGGTGAAAGAATATGAAGAAAATCAGACCCTTATTGGTTTTGATCGCCCTTTTATCTATTGCCAGCTGCACTGCCCAACCTGCGAAGAATACCGAACCGGCAGCGTATGATATCCTCGGAAAATGGGAATATACACTGACCACGCCAGATGGCAATGAGTACGACAACGGAACGATGGAATTTACCGGTACTTCGGATCAAGGCAATTGGACTCAGCTAAATTTCTACAATGTCGAATATACCGGAACCTATTCCGTGACCGGAGATGCGATCTCGTTGGTAGGTGATGCGACTTGGCAGGGGCACTTCGTAGATACCACTCACATGAGCGGCGAATGGCAGAACAATGAAGCCAGCGGCGAGTGGACAGCCGTGAAGAAATAAACAAATCATTGTGAATCAAAAGGTCGAGGCTGAAAATCCTCGACCTTTTATGTTTATTGTAGGTCAGGCGTCGCTGTGGCGCCGTAGCGACACTTTTAGCCTGACGTTTTGTGCAATTTAAAACTTGGCGGGCAATTTGTACTTTTCCAAATTATTCTGACAATAACCCCTTAACGCGAACTACGCTAAAAGGGCGAAGAACGCGAATTTTTTTAGCGGAATTCGCCTCATTCGCGAAATTCGCGTTAAAAATGGTTTACAGGAAAATCAGCCCTCTATTCGCCGATAGATTTCCAAGTCGTTGATGGTGGCCTCCAAAACATAGTATTGCTCAAGCCCCTGAATCAGCCAATCGGGCCTGGCAAATGCTTTGGGGTCGTCCACTACGATGTATTTTGTGCGCGGGTCGAAGATGCGTTCCGGCGGTCCTGTGGCGGAGACGTAGGGGGGCCAGAGGATGTCGATGGGAGGCAGACGGTCCGCGTAGTAATATGCCTGGACGTTAATGCTCCAAACGTAAATGAAATCTCCGGGGGTGGTGTTTGCCTTTATGTATTCAAAAACGGCTTTTTTGTTATTTTGCGATGTTTGAAATTCAGTCATCGCGCCGGGGTGATCGGGAATGAACTCGCGATATAGATCGGAGTTCCTCCATAAAAAATTCAAGAAGACGAGAGCGACCATTACGCCTGCGCCAATGGTTGCCTGTGTTTTAGAAGCTGAGCTTTGCCACCTTTGCCATGTGAGCGAAATTTCGATTGCGCCCAGCAGCGCGAGAGGCGGGATGGTAATCAACACGTAATGCTGAAAACCTCCGCCGCGAAAGCCTGCGATGGCAAATGAAAAGATCAACCAGGTTGCCAGGGTAAACTCCATCAGATTTTCGGATGTTCGCAGAGGGATGGAACGGCGTAACAGCCTGTATGTGCCGAATAAACCGAAAAAAAGCAACATGATGTTGCTCATTGCCACCATGAAAAGGGGGAACCCGAAAGGTTTTGGAAAGATCACTTCTCCGATAAGCACGGATTTATCCACATACTGAAACCCGAATGTGAAGACCAGCAGAAACCTTTGCAGCAAGCCCAGGCTTGCAAAATACCAGCCAACTAGTAACAACGGAATTAATAAACCCGCCATTATTGCGCCAATGTATGCGAATGTTTTTTTGCCGATGCCCGCTTGTCTCCTCTCGATCCAGGCATTCAAGAGGATGGCAAGACCAACAGCGGCAAGAGGAGCAATAAATATGATCTTATACAAAATGCAGACTGCGCCAAGAACGCCAACCCAGATAAAGTGCAATGGTCGGGCATTTTTTCTCAGCAACATCATGAAAAGGAAGAGCGTCGCCGTCATGGGCAGGTTCGCAAAGTGTTCCATCTCGGCGGTGGTCCCTGCCAGATAAAATTGCGAAGACCCCAAAATATAGAAGAATGCCCCCAACATGCCCACCGCGTCGTTGAATAGCATTCGTCCCATAAAGAAGATGAGCATGGCGCAGGTGACGGCAAAGAAAATGATCAATAGTTTTGGAGATGCGGGGTTGTCGCCGAATAGTTTGAACGCCCAAAAGAATGTGTAATAAATTCCCGGCAGGTGATGAGTGGGGTGGTATGTATCGTAAAGTATTTCCCCTTTAAGCATTTGCCTGGCAAAGAAGGCGTTTGCGCTGCTGTCAGTGTCCAAAATCATTCCCAAAGACGGCAGCCGCAGGACCACTGTCAGGAGGATTACAAGAGCAAAGAAAAGCCATAGTGCCTTGGGACGCATGATCGACTCCGTAAAGGAATTATTTGTCTTTCGTACAAACGCAGAGAATGGAAACGCCAAAGGGGAAATTCATACGGCGTGCGAAGAACATCTCGGATTTGAAAATTTGATAAAGAATCCCATTGGTCCAGGTTGGATTCATTTGACTTTCAGATGTGATGTTGAAAAAAGACGGGAAAAGGCGCAAGGCAAGCCGTCCGATAAAGACAATGGGGAACAGGAAACTGTTTATATAGGTAAGCTTTTCGATCTTAAGACCAGCCTGATCTAATTTTGTTCTGAGGTCGTTTGCTTCGTAACGGCGTTGATGGTGGCTGATTTCATCCTGAAAACTCCATAGGAACTTGTAGGCTGGAACGAAGATCACGAACGTTCCATTCGTTTTCAAAACCCTGTGGATTTCTGATAATGCCTGCCGGTCATTCGGGAGATGCTCGATAATATCCAAAGCGAGAACGACATCATATGTTGAGTTATGAATGGGCAGGGACTCTGCGCTGGAAAGCATGATGTCATCCAATTGCCGTGACTGGCAATATGCCAATGCGTCTCTGGATATGTCGACTCCATCCACGCGTTCGTGCCCGGCTTGTTTTAGATACGAAATGTTGAATCCTGTTCCGCAGCCGATATCAAGAATTCTTGGGTTTTCGTATTTTTTCAACGCCCTAAAAACCCAATCAAAGATGATCTCCCTCCTGGCTTTGTACCACCAATGAGTTGCTTCCACCTGATAAATATTGTCGTACAGGGATTTATCCATTCATCGTCTCAAGAATCAATGTAATGTTGATACCAAATCTGGAACATGAGCAACGTCCAGAGCAGTTTGCGGTTGTCTTTGCGGTGCTCGAAATGCTCATCGGTCAATTGCCGGATGTAGGCGCTGTCGAAAAGATTCTGGCGGTTGATAAAGGCCGGAGAGAGCATATCCGTCATGAGTCCCTTCAAGTCGCTGGAGAGCCAGTATGCCACCGGCATATTGAATCCTTTTTTGGTGCGATTGATAATCTCAGCCGGCAGGCGTCCCTTCATCATTTTCTTCAAAAGGAACTTGCCTGTGAAACGATGCAGTTTCAGATCCAACGGAAGGTCGTTCGCAAAGTGGACCACTTCACGGTTCAGGAATGGAACGCGGACTTCCAATGAGGCTGCCATGCTGGCGCGGTCCACTTTGTAAAGGATGTCGCCTTCCAAATATGTCTTCTGGTCATTGAATAGAATCTGATTAAGCTGCTCCTTTGCGTCGCATTCGCGCGCATATTCGAAGGATTGATAATACGTATCCCGCAGAACGGGTTGGATCCAGCCCTGAAGGAGGGATGCCTTCTCCTCGTCGACGAATGAACCGAGCCAGCGTTGATGGCGGGTGATCAACGGCACGCCGCGTCCCGCCAAAAAACGCCTCAGACGAAAATCGAGGCTGATGTTGTCAAACGAGACTTTTAACTTGTCCATGACTCGCGGTGCAAGATACGCTCTCAATACCCAGGGGACCAGCCGTTCATAGTATCTGATCAGGCGGTGGGACAGCACAGTAGGATAGCCTGCAAAAAGTTCATCACCGCCGTCGCCGCCCAGCACCACCTTTACTTTTTGCCGCGCAAAACGGGAAAGCAGGTAGGTAGGGATGATCGAAGAATCCGCGAACGGCTCATCCATGAAGTTGGATATTTCCGCAACGAGGTCAACCGCTTTGCGGCTGGTGAGAATCATTTCGTTATGATTCGTGTTCAGGCGCTGCGCAACTTGACGCGCATATTTTGATTCGTCGAACGAGCCTTCTTCAAAACCGATCGTAAAACTTTCCACCTTGCCGGGGTACAACTCCACCATGAGCGCGGCGATGGTGCTTGAGTCCAGCCCGCCGCTGAGCAGCACACCCACGGGAACGTCGCTGACCAGCTCCCTTTCCACGGCGGAGCGCAGGGTCTTATAAAGCGAAGCAGAGTAATCGCGCCAGTCGACCGGCGGGCGGCTCTCACTCTGCCTGAAGCTCAAACTGTCATAGGCGTGGACTTCCACGCCGCGCCGGTTGAAGATCAGATAATGCCCGGCTTCCAAGCGCCAGACATTGCGAATAATGGTGCGCGGGGTGGGGACATACTCATACGAAAGATATTCGTTCAGGGCGATCAGGTCAATCTTGCGTTCCACTGCCGGGTTGGCAAGCACGGCTTTCAATTCAGAACCGAAAATGAATTGCCAGTCTGGGAGGTGGGTGTAGTACATGGGCTTGATGCCCATGCGGTCGCGCGCCAGGAGCAGTTCCTGTTTTCTTTCATCCCAGATCGCGAATCCAAAGATGCCATCCAGATGCTGGAGGCTGTCGGTGCCGAATTCTTCGTAGAGGTGCAGGATCACTTCGGTATCCGAATGGGTGCGGAAGAGGTGACCGTGCTTCTCCAGATAATTGCGCAGGTTTTTGTAGTTGTATATCTCCCCATTGAATATGATGCGGATCGTGCCATCTTCGTTTTCGATGGGTTGTGTTCCGCCTGCCAGGTCGATGATCGATAGGCGGCGCGAAGCCAGTCCCACTTTTTCGTTGATGTAATAGCCATCCTCATCGGGTCCGCGATGGGTGATGGTTTGGTTCATTTGGCGGAGCACCTCTTCTGAAACATGAGGTCCCCCTCTGGATATGGCGATGCCACAGATACCGCACATAAGGCTCTCCTATCGTTTTATTGGCGGTTCACTTCACCCGGCGGAAAAGAAATTGGTTGTTCCCAAATCCATGACCGGTGGGCTGAAGATGCACCAGTTCAAACCCAAGGTTCTTATAAAAGTTGATGATGCGACCCGGTTCAGCCGGTTCGAATGGATACCCGCCAAGCCAGTCGCGCCAGTCGTGCAGCAGGGACATTCCGCGATATTTTTTGTGTTCACGATAGCGGGTTGCCGGGTTTTGCAAATGGATCAAATCAATCAATAGACCGGATAGAAAGAAGATGGGATAAAAGATCATGCTCATGAGCATGCGCCCAAACCAGCCCGAACAATAAAAACGCTTCACGATCTTCCACAGCGAGGAAATGATGCCTTGATCGTTATAAATCGCTACGAATAAAAGTCCGCCTTGCCGCACGGGGATTTGCGCATTATACAGCGCCTGCCACAGAACGCCGGTGTGATGCAGGACGCCCCATGCGTATGCGACATCGAATTCACCCAGGCTTTCTATAAAGCTGCGCTCCAGAATGGAGCCCGGGTTGACCTTCCATATTTCGTCGTTCGGGAAGTAGCGAGACTTCAATTCTTTTGTGCATGCCACCGATTGTGGGTCGTAATCGAAGGATACGACATCGGCTCCCATTTTGCGCGCTGCCAGGCTGTGCAAGCCAGACCCGGATCCAATATCCAGGAAGCGTTTGCCTTTCAAATCGTAATCACCCAGGAATGCGCGCAAGGATCTTTCCGCTTCAACGATATGTTCATCGGAGAGGACGTTCAAAAAATTCAGCCAGTTCTCGCCGAAAGGAAAGCGTTCTTGTTCTGTCTCTGTCATTTTGTCATCCTGCCATCAAAAATGATAAATTCCCTGCCATTCAAATTGGATATGGCAGGGAATACACTACTTGACTTCAACCAACTCGACATCGAACACGAGGGTTGCATTCGGGGGGATGACTCCGCCAGCACCGCGTTCGCCATAAGCGAGGTTCGAGGGGATGATGAGCTGGGCTTTACCGCCGACCTTCATCAGCGCGATGCCTTCATCCCAACCTTTGATGACCTGCCCAACGCCAAGCTTAAAAGCGAGCGGTTCGCCGCGCGGAATGGAGCTGTCGAAGACGCGTCCATCCTGGAATTTGCCCGTGTAATGCACACTGACCGTTTTCCCCGCTGCTGCCTGTGTGCCGGTTCCGACTTCCACTTCGATGTATTCGAGTCCGCTATCTGTTTTCATTGGTTCTCCAATTTTTTGATTTTCGAATATTGTACCTGCAATACAAAAAGCCGAGACGAAATGTCCCGGCTTTTTACGAATTATGCTTTACGCATTACGGCGTTGGTGTAGTGGTTGGTGTTGTAGAAAGTGCTGCGGCTTCCTCAGCAGTTTGCGGCATGCCGTTCATGATCCAGCGGATGAAGACATCGATCACATCGGGTTTGAGCGCCTTGGTAGGTGGCATGACGCCGATCAGTTCTTCTTCAGGCTTCTCGGGATTCATGATGGCGTGTTCCTGAATGACTTGCAGGAGGTAGGAATTCTCGTCGCCGGCGATGACGTTGTTTGAAACCTGGTCGCCAGTGGTGAGAATTTCCTCGTAGGTGGTCATCAGGTAGTTGTTGTTATCCTTGCCGGCGCGGTGGCAGGAGATGCAATAGCGCTTGACGATGGGCTGGATGTGAACGTCATAGGATGGCACTTCGCCGTCCGCGAGGGGCGGGAAGAGCGGTTTGATCTCAGGGGCTTCGAAGCGGTCGTCCCACATGTAGCGCATGAAGATGACGATGTAGTCGATCTCGCCTTTAGTGAGTTCGCCGCCGTAGGTCTTGCCGAAGGGAGGCATGCCCGCGTTGGGACGTCCGTAGCCGATGACTTCGGACATGGCGGAGTCGGTAACGGTGTAGAGCACGTCGCGGCTGTTGATGGGGGTGATCTTTTCGCCTTCAAGTCCTTCCACGCCTGTGATGACGGCAACTGCGCCATCGTCACCGTGACATTCGGTGCAGTGGATGGAGTACAGGTCTTGCCCAGCGACGATCTGATCGGGCAGAGTGGTGGCGACTTCGGTCTCTTCGGCTTCCTTTTCGGGCGCAAGTGCAAGAACCGTCCCTGAGACAAGGATCATTGAAAGGGCAGCCAGGCTTGTCGTCCAGAGCATGAAGCGGGTGTTCTTCTTAAAGACGAAGAGCAGGATGTATGCCGTTAATGGGATGAAAATCCCCGCAATGGTTTGAAGTGTCCCAAGTAGTGAGGAACCGTCTTTTGAAACGGTGGGAACGTCGGACATTAACGTTAGCAGCACAATACCCACCACCATGATGCTCATGATCGAAATGGGCAGGATGCGTTTGCTGTAATGGCGGTATGGACTTTTTTCAATGAAGGGCATCAGGGTCAACACGGCGATGGCGATGCCGGGGATAAGGACGGTGGCGAGCCATTCGATCTTGCCAATAACGGGTAACTGACCATACAGCGCGAGGAATTTGAAGAGGAAGAGGAAGTACCATTCAGGGCGTGGGATGTAGGAGGTGTCGCTGGGGTCGGCTTTGGGTTCGCCAGGGACGCCAATGAAGGTGGCAAGCAACAGCAACAGAATGAAGATGCCGAAGGACATCACCAAATCTTTGAAGATGGTATCGGGCCAGAAGCGCTCACCTTTTTCGAGTTGTTTTTCGTAGCGTTCGTTGATCTGTTTTTTGTTTTCGTCGTTCATAGATGTCTCCACGTCATTGCGAGGGCATTAGCCCGAAGCAATCTCATGGATTGCTTCGTCGCGAAGTACAAAGGCGCTCCTCGCAATGGCGAAACGGTTAGTCTTCTTTTTGGGGCCAGTGCGATTCGCCGTGTTTGATGATGAGGAACAGGTGGATACCGATCAACGCGGCAAGGATGGCGGGGATGATCCAGATATGGGCGGAGAAAAAACGCTGAAGCGTGAGGGCGCTCAGGTCGGGACCGCCGCGCAGGGCTTTGAGGATGAACTCGCCAAGGAAGGGCACGGTTCCAGCGATCTGTGTGCCGACGGTGGTTGCCCAGAAGGATTTTTGATTCCAGGGGAGCAGGTAGCCGGTGAAGCCCATGCCCAATGTAGTAAGGAACAAGCCGATGCCGATCAGCCAGGTCAACTCGCGGGGGTATTTGAATGAGGCGGTGTAGAACACGCGCAGCATGTGAATGAAGACTAAGATCACCATGAGGGTCGCACCCCAGTGATGAATGCCGCGGATGAGCCAACCGAATGCGACACCTTCCATGATGTAGTTAATGGAGTCATAGGCATGGTCTGGGGAGGGGGTGTAGTAGACGGTGAGGAAGATGCCGGTCAGCCCTTGAAAAATAAAAAGGAACATGCTGGCTGAGCCAAGCGTGTTCCACCAGGAGGTTTTAGGTTCGGGGCGATCAAGTATGTTGGTATAAAGGTCGTTCAAACCAATGCGCTCGTCGAGCCAGTTATAAACAGTTTTCCACATGGTTATGCTTCCTTGAAGAAGATCTCAATGGTGCCATCCTCTGCGATGCGATGTTCTTCATAGATGTCCAATGCGCGGGGGGGAGGTCCGTCCAACACTTCGCCTTCCATGCCGAACTTGGCGTCGTGACACGGGCAGAGATAGGCTTTGGCTTCGTCAGACCAGTTCACGGTGCAGGCAAGATGCGTGCAGCGGCTGTTGAGGATGAGCAGTTCGTCGGGCGAATCCGATTTGCGGATGGCGTATCCGCCGAAGGAGCTGGCGGTCCGTTCCCAACCGTTGACCTGTACCCGCGTGAATGAGAATGGGTAGGGTATGCCGACCTGCATATCTTCGAATTTACCGATGGGAATCCAGGCTTCCTTGCCCCCCTCCTGCAATGCGGGGTCGATCAAATAAAATATGGAGGGAAGACCGATGATGGTGCCGATCAAACCTCCAACGATTCCCGTCGTTACCTTGATGAAATCGCGGCGGGATAATTCGTGTGAATCAGACATGTGCGCCTCCAATGGGGAATGTATTGCGCTTGCCATTCAACTATGAATAAAGGTGGGGCGATGCGGTAAGGCTGTTGGATTTGGATTATAAGGGTCTTTGTACCCTGATTGTGTATGACGGCAGGAATGAAATTGGCAGGATTTTTGTCACGTTTCGATCTCTTCGCCTTTTCACTTAAACTTTTACCGGATAGCGGGTAAAATGGGCACCTGCAATAAAATTCACCACGGAGGCAATCATGGGCTTGAAACGGGATGTCAGCCTTTCCACGGGTTTGCGTTATCGCGGACCGGCGGGATATCTGACCTTTATCCTGCACCGTATTGGAGGGGTGGGTATGGGCATCTTCATTGCCATGCACATTCTGGCTTCATTTGTCGGCGGCAGGTTCGGCGGGGCGATCAACGGTATTTATGAGAACTGGGCTTTCCAGATATTCATCTTCTTCTGTGTGTTGTTCCATGCCATCAACGGCTTGCGCATCACCATTCTGGACCTGTTCCCCAAACTTTTGGATTATCTACCGGAAGCGATCTGGATCGAGTGGGCGGTATTCATTCCTTTGTTTGGGCTTTCGGTCTTCGTGATCCTGAAAACGGCGTTGGGAGGGTAAGGATATGACAAAGAAATCGAGAACCCTTTCCCTTAAACAGCGCGGATTAATGAACTTCGAAGCCATCATGTGGCTCTTTACGCGTCTTTCCGCGCTCGGAATGTATGCTTTGATCCTCTTTGCGTTGACCGGCGCGTTGGTGATGGGTGCGCGCAACAACATGAACTTTGCAGATGTAATGCGCTGGGCGTTCATGCCGAATGTGTCTCACGTGCAAAGCACCGATCTGGCAAGCACAGACACCTGGGCGACTCCGCTTTGGAAACTGACTGCCAGCGCGCTTTTGCTGCTTGCCACGGCTCACGGTGTGCATGGTTTGGTGGTTGTTGCCGATGATTACATCACCGGCGAGCGCGGACGCAGATATGTGCGCCTGTTGAGCATCCTTCTTATGACCGCAATGAGCCTGATAGGCTTGTGGTTGATCTGGACTTCATAAATTTTAAAACACAAAGGACACGAAGGGCACAAAGGTTTCGCTCCTTAGTAGGCTGGCTGAATTGGCTTAGATTTTATTTGAGGATGAATTCGCCAGAAGGAAACAGCTAACATTGAACCCGCCAAAGAAGATATACCTACCTGTTTCCCCCGAAACTGAGAAAATTGGAAAGCTAGTTCTCGACGCGGCTTACAAAGTACATACCGTTCTAGGACCTGGTTTGCTCGAATCGGTTTATCAAACGGCAATGAAGCATGTGTTGACAACAGGCGGTAAGCTTGCAGAGACAGAGGTAAAACTCCCGATCCAGTTTGAAGGGGTGGAACTCGAATCGGCGCTGAAGATTGATTTACTTGTTGAGAAATGTGTAATTGCAGAACTTAAGTCTGTTGAGAAAATAAATCCAGTTTATGAAGCGCAGTTAATGACATATCTTCGCTTGAGTAAAGTCCGCCTCGGTTTCCTTATCAACTTCAATGTGCCTCATCTTAGAGACGGCATCAAACGGATCGTCGTCTAGGTCTTTCAACTACAAAAGGCATCAAGGATACGAAATCCTTCACTTTAATCCTTCGTGTACTTTGTGTCCTTCGTGGTAAAAACAATCAGGAGTAATTCATGGCGAACGTTCATCAATTTGACGTGGTGGTGGTGGGAGCGGGCGGAGCCGGCTTGATGGCTGGTTTGTATGCCTCGCGCAACGCCAAGACCGCTGTCATCAGCAAGTTATATCCCACGCGCTCACACACGGGCGCGGCGCAGGGCGGTATTTCCGCGGCGTTGGGCAACTACGAAGAAGACAAACCCGAATGGCACATGTACGACACCGTCAAAGGGTCCGATTATCTCGGCGACCAGGACGCGATCGAATTCATGACCAACGAAGCGATCAATGCCGTGCTGGAACTGGAGCACATGGGTCTGCCCTTCGACCGCACCCCAGACGGACGCATCTCACAGCGACCGTTTGGCGGTCACACCAACAATGAGACGGGCAAACCCGTGAGAAGAGCTGCGCACGCCGCTGATCGTACCGGTCATATGATCCTGCAAACGCTGTATCAGCAGTGCTTGAAAAACAAAGTCAATTTCTTCGATGAATATCAGGTGCTTGATTTCATCATGATTAATGGAAAAGCCGCGGGCGTGGTGGCGGTGGAACTTTCCACGGGCGAACTGCACACCATCCATGCCAAGTCGGTGATCTTCGCCACGGGCGGACATGGACGCATCTTCGAAGTGACCTCGAACGCCTATGCTTACACGGGCGATGGCGCGGCGATTTTGCTTCGTCATGGTATTCCGCTCGAGGATATGGAGTTCTTCCAATTCCACCCGACGGGAATCTACAAGCTTGGCATTCTCATCACCGAAGGCGTGCGCGGCGAGGGCGGTATCCTCATCAACGGCAAGGGCGAACGCTTCATGCCGAAGTACGCGCCGTCTGTAAAAGACCTTGCCTCTCGTGACGTGGTCTCGCGCGCGATCTACACCGAGATCAAGGAAGGTCGCGGCGTGGACGGGAAGAATTATGTCTATCTCGATGTGCGACCTGAAAGCGTGAACCGCTTTGCGGCGATGGACGGACGCACCAATCCGGACGGCTCTCCTTACAATATCACCGGCGAGCAGGTCTTGGCGAAACTTCCAGATATCATCGACTTCTGCCGTGTGTATCTCGGCGTGGACCCCATCACACAGATGATGCCCATTCAACCGACGGCGCATTACACCATGGGCGGCATCCCTACCAACAAATATGGTGAAGTAGTGGTGGACGACAAGGGCACAGTCGTTCCCGGTCTGTATGCGGCGGGTGAATGTGCTTGTGTATCCGTCCACGGCGCGAATCGTTTGGGGACGAATTCACTGCTTGATATTGTTGTGTTCGGCAAGTATGCGGGTCTCCGCGCAGCGGAGTACGCGAAACAAGCCGACTTTGAGAAACTGCCTGCGGATGCAGAAGCAGTTGCGAGGTCCGCTTTTGAGGCGCTGCGTAATGGCTCCGGTAAAGAGAACGTGTTCGACATCTCCAATGAGTTGAAGAAGGCCATGTTCGAGGATGTCGGCATTTACCGCAACGAGAAGGATATGGCTGCTGCGCTCGAAAAGGTACGCGAGTTGCAGAAGCGTTTCAAGAACGTGGGCGTGAAGGACACGGGCAAGATCTTCAATACGGAGTTGTTGAACGCCTGGGAACTTGGCAACCTGCTCGAGATCGCGGAGGTGATTGCGATGAGCGCGTTGAATAGAAAGGAATCACGCGGTGGACATTCGCGTGAAGACTACCCCGAACGCGACGATAAGAACTGGTTGAAGCATACGTTGATCGCCAAGAAGAACGGCAAACTCGAGATCAATTACAAATCGGTCTCCATTACCAAACACCAGCCCAAGGCGAGAGTCTATTGATTATGTCATTGCGAGGGCGTTCTTTGCTCGAAGCAATCTCCGCATGAACTGGAGGTTGCTTCGTCGGGAAGACCACCCTCCTCGCAACGGCATGAGGAGTCTTTTATGGAAATTACAGTTAAGATTTTCCGTTACAACCCAGAGAAGGACCAGCGCGGCAACTACGTGACGTATAAAGTGGAAGCCGATGAGAACGACCGCGTGTTGGATGTGCTCGAATACATCAAAGGCAAAGTGGACGGCGCTTTGGCGTTCCGCCGTTCGTGCGCGCACGGCGTTTGCGGTTCGGATGCGGTGCGCATCAACGGTCGCAACATGTTGGCATGCAAGACGCTCGTCCGTGATGTGGGTTCGAGCATCACCGTCGAGCCGATTCTTGGTTTGCCGATCAAGAAGGACCTGATCGTGGATATGGAGCCGTTCTTCGACAACTACAAGAAGATGCTTCCATATTTCATCAACGAAAGTCCGCTCCCTGAAAATGGACGCGAACGCTTACAGTCTCCTGAAGAGCGTGCCCGCTTCGATGAAACGACAAAGTGTATTTTGTGCGCGTGCTGTACCACCTCCTGCCCGTCGTATTGGGCGAGCGGCGAGTATTATGGTCCGGCTGCCATTGTCAGCGCACACCGCTTTATCTTCGACAGTCGCGACGAAGCTGCCGACCAGCGCTTGCAAATCCTTGCCGAGACGGACGGCATTGCTCGCTGTCACACCGCGTACAACTGCACGGTGGCTTGCCCGCGCGAGATCAAGGTGACCAAAGCCATCGGCGAGGTGAAGATGGCGATGATGACGGGTAAGTTGGATTAGTGGATATCTGCTGTTCGAGCACAGGAGTTGGTAACTGAGCGGTTTGTAATTGGGGAGCAGTGAACCGGAGAAACAGAGAATTGACAGACCGCGTGACGAGCGCGGTCTGTCTTGATTTTAAGCCATGAACATTCTATAATGGATTCAGGTTAAGCCTTTGTAGCTTGAAAGGCAGTAGGAAAATGAGAACAGCGCGATCATGTTCGATTTTGTTCACATTTCTGATCTTTGTAATCGGATGTAGCCAGCCGTTACAACCGTTCAACCCCACTGGCAATCCCGAGACCGAATCCCCTCCGCAAGCCGTCCCCACTAATCCCATCCTCTTGCCTGTACCGTCGGGGAATCCCATCGAATTTCAGTATGAGGAAGTGGAACCCGGCGGAAAAATTCCATTCGTTGCCAGGGGCTACCATGCAAACGAGCCCCTGCAAGTGAAAATCACACGCCCGGATGGAACTGAGACGGAATATTCGGCGTATGCCGATGCGTATGGGGTTTTGGATGGTACGGTCAGCGTGGCGCAGGAGCGCTCACCGGGCGTGTATGGGGTAACGATCACAGGTCAGACCAGCGGCTATGAAACAAATGGATGGTTTACCGTAGTATCTCCAATCGAGGTTGAGGATGATGTGGAGTTTCCAGTCTGCACGCCGACACCTTTTTTCATCGGCGATTTGGATGAAATTGATGCCCCGATCAACGAAATCACGGATTGCACCGTTCCTGTCACTCTGGCAACCTGCAGTTTCGTTGCGGGACCCGGCAACGCCGGCACACTCATCATTCACTGCCTGACGAAAGGCACAGGACCCGGCACGGTCACCTTCATTCCGCAATGGACAGGGGAAGGACAGGGAAATAAAGCGGAACGGAGGGTCAATTTCACTCTGGTGTGCAATTAGAGCGGGAATCGAAAAATCACAAAGTAAACGAAAACGTACAAACCGCGTCTGAAAGGATGCGGTTTGTTTTTGAAAAACTTTGGAGGTTTGACAATGACGAACGTTTTAAGACTTGCCGCTTTTTCCCAGAACGGACAAGGCGGCAACCCGGCTGGTGTGGCATTTTATGATGAGATGCCTTCTGCCAAAGAAATAATGTTAATTACCAAGGAAGTTGACTATTAGGAATGTACCCAATGCGAATACTTATAGACATGGACGGAGTCATCTCTGATTTTGACGGCAAATTTTTGAAACGCTGGCGGGAACGCCATCCCGAAAAACTTTATATCCCGCTCGAAGAACGAACCACCTTTTATGTGAAAGAATCATATCCCGAAGAATTACAACCCTTGGTGGCGGAAATCTTACTGGAGCCCAGTTTCTTCCGCGATATGATGCCAATGGCGGGCGCAATACAGGCGATGAATGAAATGAACCAGATGGGGCTTGAAGTCTTCATTTGCACCAGTCCATTGAATGCTTACAGAAACTGCGTACTTGAAAAATACGAGTGGGTGGAAAACTATCTCGGCGCAGACTGGGTCAATCGGATCATTCTCACAAAGGACAAGACCCTTGTAAAAGGAGATTACTTGATAGACGATAAGCCTGATATCACAGGTATGGAAGCCATCCCCGTTTGGGAGCATATCGTCTATGACCGTCCGTATAACAGGGATGTGAATAAAAGGCGATTGGATTGGGGGAACTGGAAAGATATTTTAGATTTTAAATCGACCTGAACTCGATCTATTTATGCCTTGCCCGTTTTTCTGCCGGTCAGCATGCTCATGTCGAATCCTAGATAGGACGGAGTGCGTTTGACCTCGGTCTTGACCCCAAATGACTTTAATTTCAACGAAGTGGCTTCGACCATGTGGCTGATATCCCACATGGCGATCTGTCCGCCGGGTTTTAGCACCCTTGCGATTTCACGGGTCAGTTTGTCATGATCTTCGAGGCTGCGGGTGATGTGATGCAATGCGCCGCTGGAGACGACAATATCAAAGGATGAATCTTCGAAGGGCATCTTGCGCGCATCCGCCTCTTTGAAGTGGATCTTGTCGGCAACGCCTTCGGCTTGGGCATTCTTCATCAGCAACGCGAAGTTTCCGCCGCCGCTGTGATCTGCCCAAATATCGATGCCGGTTGCCTTGCCATTGGTCAACCGCATGGCTGCGCCGTTGAGGAGGAGTCCGCTGCCACAGCCAATATCGAGAACATTTTCATCGCCGCGCCATTGAATGGAGTCGAGAATCTCTTTGCGGAGCTGCTGCGCATATTTCCATTTGCGCAGAGCGAATCCGCCCATGACCAGGGCGGGCAGGGCTAGTAGGAATCCAACTAAAAGGGAGATAAATTTAAATGGGCTCGACCCAGCCCAAGGTCCAGTAAAAGAGGCGATGACGAGAATCACGCCTACTATCGCAAGCGCGGAAATGTATCCCGGAATGCGCGGCAGATGGCTTGCCCATACTTCTGTGTTGTGCATGTGCCCAAAAAATTTTGCGATCCATTTTCCTTGAGCGGGCGGCTGGTGTGAAGGCTCGCTGGCGATATGTGAATGTTGATGTTGCGACATGACTCTCCTTATAAAACTTCGTGTGGGTATAATGACTCACTATACGTGTCGGTTGAAACGAAGTCAACCTGCAATCTGACTTGAATGTCCATTAGCGGACAAAAAAATAAAATTGTACGGAATCGTGGAGTCTTGATTATGGAACCGGAAAAAGATGACCGACGAACGCGCCGCACCCGTCAGCTTTTGCGCGATGCGTTTCTGGCTTTATTGAAGGAGAAACGATACGAGTCCATTTCGGTGCAGGATATTATCGAAAAAGCGGACGTGGGTCGCTCGACGTTCTACGCTCATTATGACGGCAAGGAAGATTTGTTGGTGGGCAGGAATGGAATCTTTGCCAGCAACCTGGCGCATCAGGCGGCGCATGAGGTCAGGATAGCCACAGGGTCGTCCATGCTGGCGTGGTTCCAACACATTCAAGGGCAGGGAGCCATCTTGAAAGTGATCGTCCGCGACCCAGCCATGGACCTTGCCATGAAGACCCTTTATGGACTGATCCAGCATGATATGGAACGACGCATCCAAATGAAGATGTTGAGGGTGGAAGATCCGACCCTTCCTTTAGACCTCGCCGCTGAATTTTTGACAAGTACTTTGATGACCCTGATCCGCTGGTGGGTAAAGCAGGATATGACGCTTAGCCCGAAACAAATGGATGAGATGTTTCAAAAACTGACAGCAGCCGGAATTTCATAGATTACTTAAACATATCCGCGGGGTAATTACAGCATAGGAAACTGCGTCTTCATAAACGCAGTGCATTGCTCATTTCGAAAAATTTTGGAGGTACATAATGACGAACGTTTTAAAACTGGCGGCATTTTCAAAGAACGGACAAGGTGGCAATCCGGCTGGTGTGGCATTTTACGATGAGATGCCTTCCGCCGCAGAGATGATGTCGATTGCGAAGGAAGTTGGTTATTCGGAGACAGCATTTTTAGTGAAGCAGGGAGACGGATGGAGAGTCCGTTATTTTGCACCGGAGTTGGAAGTGCCGTTTTGCGGGCATGCCACCATCGCATTGGGCGCGGCGCTGGGCGAACGCTTCGGCGAAGGGACGTATAAACTCTACCTGAACGACAGCCAGATCAGCGTGCGTGCGGAAAAATCTGTGAATGGAATGTCTTCAACACTGCAATCGCCGGAGACCTGGTCGAAGGATGCGCCGCAGGATTTTGTGGAGAAGGTCTTCGCCGGGTTCGATTTGGACCAAAGCCAACTCGATACGAAGTTCCCCATCCGTTTGGCGGGAGGGGGCGCGAAACATTTGATCATGTTCGTCAAAGACCGCGCGATTCTTGCGAACATGAAATACGACTTCGACACCGTGCGGGCATTGATGATGGATGAAGGACTCATCACCATCAGTTTGCTCTGGAACGAATCAGAGAGTCTGTTCCATTCACGCAATCCTTTCGCGGCTGGCGGAGTCTACGAAGACCCGGCGACCGGCGCGGCGGCTGCGGCATTGGCTGGTTATTTGCGTGACATCGGCTGGAAAGGCGCGAAGACTTTCACCATCTTACAAGGTGAAGACATGGGCGTGCCTTCGCGCCTGACCGTATCGTATACCCCAAAGGCTGGCGAGAGTGTTTCGGTCAGCGGAGAAGTAAGGCATATCGAATAATTCTCTACCGTACAAATACGAGTAAAAATATAAATTGCTCCTTGCGCCGTCCCCGGCGCAAGATTTCCTCGGAAAAACGCCGCCGAGGACGGCGGCTTGAGCACATTATGTACGGTAGAGAATCGAATAATAAAATGTCCGAGGTCTTCAAGACCTCGGACATTTTTCTTTAATCCGTCGCAGCTTCGCCTTTATCTTTTTCACGAAGCTCTCGGGCGCGTTTTTGTAAGTCGGTGAAGAACTCACTCTCGACCACCTCCGAAACCTGCTGCTTGCGGCGCATCTCATCGATCTTGATAATCAATTGATTGACCTGACTCTTCAGCATCCCTGTCCGTTCGTATACATCCGTCGCCATTTTCTTGAAGACTTGTGCCAGGCTGCCCAATTCATCCGGTCGAGTTGTGATGGATTGAAGCGCTTTGCTTTCCAACTCGTTGGAATAGTTTTCGTCCGCGCTGATCTTATCGGCAAGCCCGCTCAACACATACACAGGCTGGATGACATAGCGCTTGAGCAAAAAATTGCTCAATAAAATGACCAGGGCAAACGTGACCACGAACACACCCATCACCAGAGAGAAGTTGCGCAGAGCGGCATTGAATACCTCATCCGCAGGGACGTAGATCACCTGCACTGCGATGACCTGCCCCAGCTCCCAGCCGAAGCCGCCTTTATCTCCATATGTCGCGATCAAACTCGCCGGAGCCTGTTCAGGCGTGCTGTGACATTCAAGACAACTCTCAGAGCCGATGGTCAACGGACGGGCGATGTAAAAGAGGCGTTCTCCATTCAACTCGCGGAATCCGCTGATCTGACCGGACGTCTCGCCACTGGAAAGCTGTGCAAGCAGATCCGCTTCGAATTCGTCTGCCGCATCTAATGGATTTGTCGGGCTCAACGCGGCTTCCTTGTAAAGATACGTGGAGAAATCCAACTGGTCGCGGAAGTTTTGGAACACGGTGCGAGCGGAGTAAGCCGGAACCGTCTCTGAGATAAATTCAGGGCTGGCTGTCAGTTGATCCGCAAGTAGCGGGCGGACGTTCTGTGTGGTGTATCCGCGCACGGCGTTCATCGTTTCGATGAGCAGAAGCCCCTGTGCTGCGATCTGTTCCTGGGCGCGATTTTGAATTCCCCGCCAATAGACAGCGCCGCCAAGCGCAATGCCCACCAGAAAGACACCGCTAAGAATTAAAGTAAAACGTGTGCTTAAACTGATCCGTGACAAAGCGACCTCCAAACCAATAACTGATGTTACGCACTTGCGCTTCGACTACGAGTGGACGAGCACCCGCTCTCCGCTCACATCGTCCCGGTGTTTTTCGGGAGCGCGGCAGCCGCCCTGCCTGCACCGCCGTTCGCAGTGCGCTGGCACGCGTGAGCGGAGCGACGAGTGAATCCTGAGCCTGCCGAAGGACGGGGAGCGCAGTCGAAGGGCAAGGGATGCAGGAAAGTAGAATTCGCGTAACATAAATCAATAAAATCTTCCTACTGGTCGAATTCGAGTATACCAGCCTGTTTTGCTCATATTGATATTAAAAGAGATGCGAATTCGCAGGGAATCGGGTTGTTATAATTCGGTGATGACCGATCTTTCCCCTCTTCGTATTGGCATCCTTGGCGCAGCGGCGATTGTCCCGGCTGCGTTGACCAACCCCGCGCGCAATATGCCACAAGTGCAGGTTGTTTCCATCGCCGCGCGTGACCCCAACCGCGCAGATAGATTTGCACGCAAACACAACATTCCACGCACCCATCGCACCTACAATGACCTGATCGCAGACCCTGAGATCGATGCGATCTACAATCCATTGCCAAATGGGCTGCACGCCGAATGGACGGTCAAAGCCCTGCGCACCGGGAAACATGTGCTCTGTGAAAAACCGTTCGCATCCAATGCCAAAGAAGCGCTGGATATGGCAGCCGCGGCAAAAGAATCTGGCAGGGTGTTGAGTGAAGCCTTTGCTTATCGCTATCATCCGCTGACGGCGCGGATGAAGGAAGTGCTGGCAAGCGGAGAACTGGGGCAGATCGAGAACATCGAAGCGCGTTTTTGTTTTCTCCTGCCGGTTCCATCCAACATTCGCTTTCGTTACGACCTGGGCGGCGGCGCGCTGATGGATGCGGGTTGTTATCCGCTGAGTTTGACCCGTTATTTGATGGGTGCCGAGCCGGAAGTATTGAGCGCCAAAGCCAAACAATTCAAGCCGAATGTCGACTCACGCATGGAAGCGGAACTGAAATTCCCCAATGGTGTTCGAGCCCGCATCCTATGTGATATGCTTTCGCCGCGTTTGTTTGATTCGTTTCTGCATGTAAAAGGTGAAAAAGGCGAGTTGAAAGTTTTCAGCCCATTCCAGCCGCACGTATTCCACCGAATGACGCTGCGCACGTCGAAAACCAGATGGAGCGGCACGGTCAAAGGCGATGATATCTATGCTCTGCAATTGCAAGCCTTCGTTCAAGCGGTCCGTTCTGGAACTCCGTTCAGCACGAATCTTGAAGATGCTGTCAACAACATGCGCCTGATCGACGCGATCTATGAGAAAGCCGGTCTGGCGTTGCGTTGATCGAACCTCGACAGTCCGAATGGTATGATTGAACAAGAAAAAATAATGGATTTCATTCCCGCACTGTCACAACTTTCCAGCCCTTCTGCACAGCGTATTGCTTTGCGTATCAGCGCACCCGGCGAACGAGCCTTGAAACAGGGACATCCCTGGGTCTTCGATCAATCCATCACAGAGCAAAGCCACGAAGGACTGCCCGGCGACCTGGCTGTGATCTTTGACGACAAACGCAGTTTTCTCGCCATCGGTTTGTACGACCCCACTTCGCCGATCCGTGTGCGCATTTTGCAGGCAACCAAACCTGCCCCCATCGACTCAACCTGGTATCAGGAAAAAATAAAAACCGCCGATGCGATCCGCGCTCCGCTCAAAGAACAAGCTACGAACGGTTATCGACTCATTCATGGCGAAAACGACGGCTTGCCCGGGCTGGTCATCGACCGTTACGCTGAAACCCTCGTCGTTAAACTATACACACCCGCCTGGGTTCCACACCTCAACGAGATTTTATCTGCATTGCAGCAAACGCAACCCTTCGAC
Source organism: Chloroflexota bacterium (assembly GCA_016191955.1). Classification (GTDB taxonomy): domain Bacteria; phylum Chloroflexota; class Anaerolineae; order Anaerolineales; family Villigracilaceae; genus Villigracilis. Next base: position 22,139 of record JACPVC010000149.1, on the reverse strand, counting down.
CATCTGATATTAAGACTCAATCGCACCCTCAACAAACAAGCGGAATATTTATACGGCTTGACCGATGGCTTGACCCTCACGGCTCAGACTCCCGAAAGCCTGATCCTGTTCAAAGAAAATGGCATTACCTTTGAGTGCGATCCTATTCACGGGCAAAAGACCGGCTTCTTCCTCGACCAGCGTGAGAACCGTGCCCGCGTGCGGAGTTTATCCCAGGGCAAATCGATCCTGAACCTGTTCTCCTACACTGGCGGCTTTTCGCTTTATGCCGCAGATGGCGGCGCAAAAGAAGTCGTCAGCGTGGATGTTAGCCTGCCCGCCGCGCAAGCCACCCTTCGCAATATCGAACACAACCAAAATAGACCGAATGTACGCAATGCAATATTTGAAACCCTGGACCAGGACGCCTTTGAAGCCTTGGCTCAAATGAAAATATCCAATCGACTTTTCGACATCGTTATTCTCGACCCGCCCATGTTCGCCCAGAATCAATCTCAAGTTGAAGCCGCACTGACTGCCTATCGCCGCCTGACGCACCTGGGGCTCGACGTGTTGAAACGAGGCGGCATTTTGGTGCAGGCATCCTGCTCCAGCCGCGTCAGCAGCGTCGAATTTTTCGATGCCATTCACAGGTCCGCCAGAGAGTCGGGTCGTCCACTGCAAGAGATCGAACGCACCGGTCACCCGTTGGATCATCCGATTAAATATAAAGAAGGCGCGTATCTCAAGTGCCTGTTCGCCGCTGCGCCATAAGGAGGAGTCTATGCCCCGCTTAACTTTGACCACTTCATTGATCTCGCCGCAGTTCCTTGCCGCAAATCTTTCGGCAGAGAATCTTATCCTTCTCGATGCCAGCATGAAACCGGTGACGAACATCGGCGTATCCGAACCAGCCACGCCTGCGTACATCCCCAACTCACTGCGTTTCGATTACGACAATCATCTCCGCGAACATAACACGCCGCTTCCGCATATGATGCCCACGCCCGAATTCTTCAGCGAAGAAATGCAGAAGATGGGCATCGACAATGACAGCGCCATCGTCGTGTATGACAATGTCGGTGTCTATGCCAGCCCGCGCGCGTGGTGGATGTTCCGCACGATGGGGCATGATAATGTGTCGGTGTTGGATGGAGGACTGCCCGCGTGGATTGCGGCAGGCTATGAGACTTCGCCAACTCTCGCAACTGCAACTTACTGCGGGAACTTCGCCTCACATCCCCGCCCCGAGTTGATCGTTGATTCTCAAGCCGTGACCCACGCCTTGAGCGACTCCGCTTACAGCGTGATGGATGCCCGGTCAGCGGGACGATTCCACGGTCAGGAACCTGAACCGCGCGCAGGGCTGAGAGGCGGACACATGCCCGGCGCAGTCAACCTGCCCTTTGCAGACGTCCAAGTGAACGGCGTAATGAAATCTCCTGCGCTTCTTCGTGAAATGTTTGCCGAATATCAATATAAAAAATTGATCTTTAGCTGCGGAACGGGAGTGACTGCCTGCATTGTCGCATTAGCTGCGGAACAGGCGGGACTCAAAGACCTTGCCGTATACGATGGTTCGTGGACGGAATGGGGCGCGGTAGATTCTGGTTTGCCGGTAGTGAAAGAATAAAAAAGCTCTATCGGGGGCTTAGCCCCCGATAGAGCGGCGTGAGTCTTTAGCGGTTATCGCCGTCGCCTTGAATCTTTCCGCGTGCCTGCCGATCTAAAAGTTTAGATAGATTCGCTTCCGCGATCTCATCAAGCGGAAGATCGAGCTCTGTTGCAACCTGCGCGATGTACCAAAGCACGTCACCGAGTTCGGCTTTGAGCGCTTCGCGCTCCGCCTCGCCGATATTCCCCTGTTTGTCTCTGAAGATTTTCTTGATCTTGCCCGCCACTTCCCCCGCCTCGTTGACCAAGCCCAGCGCCGGATAAATGACAGCATGCCCAATGGCAGGATATTGCGCCGTTGCGCGTGATTTTTGCTGATAGTCGTTGAAGTTCATGAATTGATCTCTTTTTGATTTATAAAAGTAAGGCGGGTTTCTAACCCGCCAAATATTTGATTGAAGTATAAGTCCGGCTACATACCCAATGGGCACTTAGCCGGACCTACAAATTAATTGAACGCCTTCGCCAAATTCTTCCACCATGCGTCCTTCTCGCCAGGGACGAAAGGTGTGTAAAGCGTGATGCGGTCCGCGATGTTGCCGAAGCGTTTCTTCAAATCTGCGGCGAGATTTTCCTGCGTGGTCATCAGACAGAATTCGTTCAGCATCTCATCGGTGACAAGCATGGGCATCTCCGCCCATTCGCCTTTGGCGGCAAAACCGGAGAGTTTCTCTGCCGTCTCGCCCCAGCCATGAAAGTCCATTACCGATTTGTAGGAGGGAGTCGATGCATAGAACGCGACTTGCATGCGCGCGAAACCTTCCTCTTCCGGTGTGGTGGCGATGAAGGGAGTCATCGAAACGGTGATGTCGCTGCGTTTACGTCCGCTTTTTTGCAAGCCTTCTTCCACCGCAGGCAAAAGGACTTCGTTCATGTATCGCGGACTGTTGAACGGATGCGCATGGAATCCTTCGCACAGTTCGCCTGCTAACTTCGCCAAGCCCGTGTTCACACCTGCAATAAAAATTGGAATGTTCGGGTTTTCTATCGCGCCGGGATTAAAGAACGGCGACATCAACGTAATCTTGTAATGTTCGCCGCGGAAGTTCAACTTTGTGCCGTTCTGCCACGCATCCCACAAGGCGCGGATCACCTGAATCTGCTCGCGGAGTTTGCCCGTCACGGATTCAGGCCACGTCATGCCGAAGCGACGCTCGATATGCGCCTTGACCTGGGTGCCCAATCCCAAAATGAATCGCCCGTTCGACTGAGCCGCCAAGTCCCATGCGGTGTAGGCAAGGTTGGCAGGCGAGCGCGCGAACGACACGGCAATGGCGGTCCCGAATTGCATTTGCGCGGAATGTTCCGCAATCAACGTGCAGGGCAGGAACGGGTCATGCTGGGTCTCTTGAGTCCACAACGCGGCGAAGCCGGTCTCTTCGGCGGATTTTGCAATGGCGGGAATATCTTTCAAGTGAACGATGGGCAGGGCGGCATCTAGTTTCATGGGGGCAAGTATAAAGGAAACAGGTAGACAAGTAAACAAGTAGGCAAGTAGTGGATGGTGTGCGTCGCGCCAAACGGGTAGTATCAATCCATTAATCAGATAAAGTTATCGGGTGGTTTCATCTCCGTGAGCCTGGTGCGACGCACTCTTTGCGCAAATAAAAAGCCCCGCAATCGCGAGGCTCTCAAATTCATACGGCGAGTTTAGCTTCTTCCAAACTGAGGATGAAGCCAAGCAGTTCACGACTCTCCTGCAACCAAACATTTGGCACGGTGGTGCGCTTCAAATAGCGGACGATGCCATCTATATCCACCACGAGGGAGGCGGTGCGCTGGAAGAGTAGGAAATATTTCTCCAACTCATATAGGTGATAAACCTCGCGGTCTGGGTCGCAGAGGATGGGGAAGGGCAGACCCATTCCGTCTGCATATTCGCGTGCCACCTGCATGCCTTCGCCCAGGATGACGATCACTTCCGTCCCTGCCTCGCGAAATTGGTCATACATTTTGCCGAGCAGTGCCACATGCGTGCGGCATTGCGGGCATGTCGTTTCGCGGATGAAGAATACGATTACATTGGTTTTGCCGCGGAAATCCGTCAGCGAAATTTCCTGCCCATTGGTGGCGGTCAGCGTAAAGTCTGGGGCGAGCGAGCCGATCTTTGCTTCGATGGTATCAAGAGTCATAATCAGGTCCTATTCTTTCAAAGAGATGATGCGACTCTCTCGTACTTTACGTTAGCGTTTTATTAACTTTCCAGTAGATATGCCATGATCCAATTCGTCGTCGCGTTCAAACCGTCCATGTGAGCGCGCTCGTAGTTGTGTGAGGCATCGATTCCGGGACCGATCAGCGACATTGCCACGTCACCACCCGCGCGCCAGAACGCTTCACCGTCCGAGCCGTAGAACGGATACACATCGGTCTTGTACGGAATGCCATGCTTCTCGGCAATGCCGCGCAATTTTTTATTCAAACCTTCGTGATACGGACCACCGCTATCTTTGATACACAAGGTCGCATGGAACTCGTCCGACTCTTGACCTTTGCCGACAACCGCCATATCGACCGTGACCAACTCCGCGACTTCATCGGGGATGCCCGCCGCCGCGCCGTGACCGACCTCTTCATAATTCGAAATGAGGAAGTACACGCTTCGCACCGGACTTTGACCTGATTCCACCATCGACTTGATCGCCGCGACAAGATTCGCCACACAAGCCTTGTCATCAAGGAAGCGCGAGCGGATGAATCCGCCCTGGGTCACTTCGGTGCGCGTGTCAAACGCCACGCAATCGCCGATGTTGATACCAAGCGCGCGAGTCTCCGCTTCGGATGTAGTCCGCGCATCGAGGCGGACTTCCAAATGATGGTCATCGCGTGGCAGGTCGGGTCCGCTGTGGATGTGACCGGATGCCACATCGATGAGCACCGACCCGCGAATCTTCTCGCCTTTGGATGTGAAGACCCATACGCCCTCGGTCTCAACTGTGGGCCATTGAATCCCGCCGATGCGGCTGAGACGCAAACGTCCATTACCTTTGATTTCTTTCACCACCGCGCCCAGTGTATCGACATGAGCAGTCAATGCAACGGGAGGCAGTTCACTTTCCACTTTCCACTTTCCAACTAACGCCCCTTTTCTCGTTCTCGAAAGTTCCAACTGCTTATATTTTGACAGTTCTTTTTCAACAAAATCAATTGCCGCACTGGCAAAACCAGTCGGCGAGGGGATGTTGAGCAGGTCAACGAGGAAATTCGTGAAATATTTTTCGTCAATTTTTGGGAGGGACATGGTTTATTTTCCAAACAGGTTCTCAATTAATTGATCGCGACCGATATTCAGATGTTCTGAAATATCTTTTAATATCGCGTTGAGCGTTCCAACTCGAAGTGGTCATGGCGCGGTATTGTTATATGATGTTCTCCACTTTGTTGAGTTGTCAGGCGCATATGGCTTCCGGCCTGTCTTGTGATTTGGTATCCGTACTTCCGCAGGGCCGTTGCCAGAGCATCGCCGCTGAGATCGCGGGGGAGTCTCATATCGTTACTACTTCTTCCCGAATGCTGTGAAGCCGAATCACATGCGGAAGGTCCTCCTCCTCAAAATGACAGCGTACCGCTTCTTGAACTGCCTCTTTGAGTTGCTCCCAGGTATCGGCTTCGGTGAAGATCGAGTAACCTAAAGCGCGGGCGGTATAGCCGCCTTCATCCGCTTCTTCGACCAGGAAAATGATTTCGTTCATTTGCTCTCCTCTTTATAAAATAAACCTTCAAACTCCGAAAGTTTCTTCTTCCAATCATCCGGTACAGCGATGGTTTTCAACCCTTCATAATCGAATGTGACCAGCACCACCTCGCCGCTTGCCAGCACCTTGCCGGTGTCGGCATGCATCACACACTGCTCCACCGTCATCGACTTGTTGCCAAGCTTGGTGATTTTCGCGCCGGTTTTGATCGGGTCGCCATAGTGGGTGGGCGCGTGATAGCTGACATGGATGTCTGCCACAATGACGCCGATCTCCATAAAGGACTGGTCCTTGCTGAACAAGCCAAGTTTCATAAAGTAATAGACGCGCGCCTGCTCGAAGTACGTCAGGTATTTTGCGTTGTTGACATGTCCCTGCGGGTCCAAATCTCCGTAGCGGACTTCGGTGGGGTGGAAGAAGTTGTAGTCAGCCATAGGGCGATTATAGTTGGGTAGTTCTTAGTCGGGTAGTCTGTTGTCTGTTGGTCAGATGGTCAAATGGTCGCATGGTCAAAAAAACAGCCGCAAAGTTGAAGACTCCACGACTGCAAGACTACCTAACGATGTGACTATCAGACTACGAGACCATACGGCTAATCACAAAACTTCGCCAAACCCGCCTTATCCTGAATGACGATGCGCCCGTCTGCGTCTGTGGTTGCAAGTCCCTGCTCTTTGAAGAAGACCATTGCCTGGTTCACCCGCTTGCGCGAGGCGCCGACGAGGTCGGCGATGTCGCTTTGCGTGAGCGCAATGCGGATCTTGCTGCCGCCGTCCACTTCTTGACCGTATCGTTCCGCGAACGCCAGCAGTTGACGCGCCACCCGTCCGTTGACATCGAGCGTGGCAAGCGATTGGATCATCTGGTCAGAGAGCCGCACACGTGCTGAGAGAATCTTTACAAGATTCCGTGCAATGGGTGGAAAGTTATCGAGCATGTAATAAAACGTGGTCTTGTCCATCCATAACATGAGCGAGTCTTCGAGCGTGACCACACTGGCGGAACGTCCGACACTGTCGATCAGACTCATCTCACCGATTAAGTCACCGCTGCCCAAGATCGAAAGAATGGCATCCCGCCCGCCTTGCTCGGTGTAGACCTTCACCGTCCCATGCAGGATGACATACACCGCTTCGCCGGGTTGTTCAACAAGCATCACATTCTTGCCATTTGGAAACACACGTCGATGTGCGCGGTGTGCCACCCAATCCAATTGCGCGGGCGTCAGTTTTTCGAACAGACGAATGTCCGAAAGCAGGTTGCGAGTGTCATCTTTTTTGAGTTCAGTCATGCGTAGCATATTTTACCCTTTCCCTCACCCCTGCCCCTCTCCCAAGAACGGGAGAGGGGTTCAAGGAAATCTTCAAGCCTTCGAATGCTGCCTGCGAATCAGGAAAAACATTTTGCGCAGCAGATTCTTGCGCCGCCACCCAATCATCAGTGTAAGACGGGTCGTGATGGAACAGGATCAACTGTCCCGTTTCGGCAGAGGCGGCAACTTGTCCCGCCATCGTTGCGGTCGAGTGACCATATCCCTGAGTTGAGGGAAATCCGGCAAGGCATCCGTAATAGTGATCGTCCGAATATTGCGCGTCGTGAATCAGCACGTCCGCATCGCGCGCGAAATTTATCAACTTACGATCCATGCCAACGTAGCCTTCGGTGTCGGTGGCATACACAATCGACTTGCCCTGATACGTGATGCGATAATGATAGACGCCGCCGGGATGCGCATACGATTTGTGAATGCGGATGACGACCGCGTCGGGACTCGTGCTTGAGGTTGATTCAACTACCCGAACTCCATCCTCATACCCATGTTGGGCACTTTCCCAAACAATGACCTGCGACTCGCGCAACGATTGAATATCCTTGTTCGACGCCATGTCGCGCAATGAGATCGGGAACGTATCCGAAGATTGATTGTGCTCAAGGACATGCTTCACAGTTTCCGCCGTGCCGCCGGGACCATAAATATGCAGCTTTGCTTTTGGGATGTAAGCTGGCATGAAGAATGGAAATCCCTGTGTGTGGTCGTGATGCAAGTGACTGAACAAAAGCAGCAGCTCAAGATTCTGCCGCTTCGCTAACTCGCGCCCAAGCGGAATGATGCCAGTCCCCGCATCGAGGATGATCGTACGTCCGCCCGCGTTGACTTCCACACAGGCCGTGTTCCCGCCATATTTGACGGTGCTTGCGCCCGGTGTGGGATAACTCCCGCGCACGCCCCAGAATTTGACCGTGAATTCCTTGTTCATACCTGCCTCCGTTTTTACGCAATTGGTTGCGCACTTACATTTCCTATTATGTTTGGTATGTCGTTCTCCTTCAAGGAAAGTTTTCGCATGAGAGATGGGAAATATTTCCCATACGGACGGTGGACCGTGGACCATAGACGATGGAAGATTGCCTGTTACTGTCCATCGTCCATGGTCTATCGTCTGCGCGAAGCGCGGCGGTATAATCCCAACCATGCTTCCAAACCTGCAAATGAATGACCACCTGCGCCTGCGTAAACCGCACCCCTGCGGCTCCTACGAATGGACGGTTGTGCGCCTCGGTGCGGATATTGGTTTGGAATGTAAAGGCTGCCAGCATCGCGTCATGCTCACGCGCCGCGAACTGGCGAAGCGTATGAAAACGAATCTATCCCAGCAGGAACGAGAAACAGTGCAAGAACAAAACGCAGACCCTGAAGGCCATTAAGCGGTGAGCGAAAGTCGAACCGTCAGGGCCAGCCTTTAAAGTAGGACTTACGCAGTTCAAAATCTTTTGCCGCGAATTACACGAATTGCCACGAATTTTTTAAACAATTCGCGTGAGTTCGCGAAATTCGTGGCTTGCTCTTGGGGTCTTGCGTAAGTCCTAAGAGTCTATTTCAAGGAGAATACATGGATAAACAAAATGCAGACCTCCCCATTGGCTCGCTTCGTATTGGCTTATTCACCGACACCTACGCGCCACAGGTGAATGGCGTCTCGGTTTCGTTGCAGATGATCTCAGAGGGACTGAAAAAACGCGGGCATCAAGTTACCATTTTTGCACCGCGCTTCCCCGGCTATAAAGATAACGAACCCAATGTGATGCGTTTGCCTTCGTTGAAATATTTGAACAACCCGCCAATTTATGTGGCAGTGTTGGGAACGCCACGCTCCACATGGAGATTAACGCGCAAGCATTTCGATGTGCTTCATGCGCACAGCCCGGCGAGTGTGGGGCTGCTGGCGTACCTGACGGCTTCCACCAAGCGCCTGCCGCTGATCTACACCTATCACACCTCCATCACCGACTACACCCATTACATCAAATTTATCGGGAATACGGGCATTATCAAATATGCGGCAGCGTGGTTCAGCAAGGCATCCACCGATTTGGGCGACCAGATCATCGTCCCTTCACCGAAATTCCAGCGGTTGCTGTTAAATCAGAAAGTAAAACAGCCTATTAATGTCATCCCGAACGGGATCGACCTGAGCATGTTCAAGTCGGCGAAAAAACCCGGCACGTTGCGAAAGAGACTGGGCATCGGCCCCGATGCGCCGATCCTGCTCACCGTTGGGCGCATGGACCCGGAGAAGCGGCTTGAATTCATCGTGGAAGCCTTCGACCTTATTGCAAACCGAGTGCCCAATGCTCATTTGGTCTTCGCAGGCGATGGTGGTTCGCGCAAGAGCGTGGAAGAAAAAGCAAGGGCAACCCGCGCCAAAGACCGCATTCACTTTTTGGGCATGGTCAACCGTGCCGACTTGCCCGATATTTTTCATGATGCAAATGTCTTCCTCTCGGCATCCACTACCGAGGTTCATCCCATTTCTGTGATCGAAGCGATCGCATCCGGTTTGCCGATGGTGGCAGTGCAGGACGAAGCCTTCGAAGGCATGATCGAAGAGGGTATGAATGGATACCTGGTGAAATTGGATGTAAACGTGTATGCCGATACGCTTGCCGATTTGCTCCCAGACCGCGAACGCTTGAAACGGTTTGGATCACATTCCACTGTTCTCAGCGAAAAATATTCGATTGAAGGTCAGGTGAGAGCGCTCGAAAAACTTTATCTGGAAGCCATTTTGCAAAATTGGCGTGGTAATTTTTTCAAGCGCATGATGCCAAAAGATATCGAACAGATTCCAGGGCGCATTAATCACGCCATCCGTACCGAGATCGGCAAAATGCTGCCAAATAGGAAGAAGTAGTTTTACGCATTACGAATTACGCATTAGACAATGCGTAATTCGTAACAAATATAGGGGAGGGTATAATTCCACCTCGATGTCCATCCTCGATGCCCACATGCTGGAATTTTTCAGCCGCAGTCCCGAACAAACACGACGCATTGGCATGCGCCTTGGTAGTCTGCTTGCGGCGGGCGATGTGATTTGTTTACAAGGCGACCTTGGTGCGGGAAAGACCACCTTCACCCAAGGTTTGGCGCAGGGCTGGGGTTCGCTCGACTCGGTTTCAAGCCCGACCTTTGTTCTTGTCAATCAGTATCGACGAGCCGATGGCGCCCAACTTTTTCATCTCGACGCTTACCGGCTCGACTCCGTGCCCGAGGCTGAGGAACTCGACCTCGACTCGATGCTTGCTGAAGGCGCGCTCATCATCGAGTGGCCCGAACGGCTGGGCGATCTCATTCCCAACGAGCATTTGCAAATTCGGCTTGAACATCTTTCAGAAGAACACCGCCAGATGAATTTTCACGCACACGGCAAACGTTACGACGATCTTTTAGACTCCATCCGCCAGTCGATGGTGGGAGGCTAACCATGCTTCTGGCAGTGGATACCTCCACCTCGTTGGTTGGCTTGGCGTTGTATGATGGAGATGCCGTGCTGGGTGAGATGACGTGGACGACCAAACAGCATCACACCACCGAACTTTCCCCGGCTCTTTCCGGACTTTTGAAACGGTGCGGCGTGACCATGAGTTCGGTCAACGCTTTGGGCGTGGCAATCGGACCAGGTTCATTTACCAGCTTGCGAGTCGGGTTGTCTTTGGTGAAAGGGATTGCGCTGGCGCGCAATTTGCCTGTGATGGGCGTCTCCACGTTGGATGTCATTGCGGCGGCACAGCCTGTGGTGAATCATCCACTGGTCGCAGTGCTGCAAGCCGGGCGGACGCGAATCGCTTTCGGCGTGTATAAGAGCCATGAGAAACAGTGGCAGTCTCAGGGTCCGGTACGAAGCGGAACGTTGGATGAATTGCTGGCGGAGATCGAGAGTCAAACAGTCATCGCTGGTGAGTTGACATCCGAAGAGCGAAAGAAAATATCCAAATTAAAGAAGCTGCATTTGGCTTCGCCTGCCCTGTGCGTGAGGCGACCGGCTGTGTTGGCGGAGCTGGCATGGAATCGCTGGCAGGATAATGACTCGGATGATGCCGCCATACTTGCGCCCATTTATTTGCATGTGGCAGGTACGCCAATTCAATAAACGATCAGATCTGACAGGTCTCAACGAATGGATTCGAATTTGCAAAACTCTGCTGGAGACCTGTCCGGTCTTTTGATACGAAGGATGACCTTAGCCGACCTTGAACAGGTGATCGCCATCGACCAGGTTTCGTTTTCATTACCATGGCCCGCGCGTTCGTTCCATTATGAGTTGACGGATAATTCCACCTCGCGCTGTTGGGTTGCCGAAGTGGACGGGCATGTGGCGGCGATGGTGGTTAGTTGGCTGATCGTGGATGAACTGCACGTTGCGACGATTGCGACGCATCCCGACTATCGCGGGCGCGGCATCGGAAAAAAACTTTTGATGTACGCGCTTCATACAGCAAGAAATGAAGGAGTGATCCGGTCGTTTCTCGAAGTGCGCGAGAGCAATGTCGTGGCGCTGCGCATGTATCAAAGTTTGGGTTTTGTGGAAGATGGAAGAAGAAAAGAGTATTACAAAGATAACAACGAGGATGCCATCCTGATGACGCTGAACGATCTGGGACATCTGCAAGGAGACTGAATGTCTGCCGTTGAGACGCTTGACCGAATTGCCCGCGAAGTTTCCGTTTGCACAAAGTGCGTTCTGCACGAGTCGCGCAAGAAGGCAGTGACGGGGGAAGGACCGGCGGATGCGGAGATCATGTTCATTGGGGAAGGTCCGGGGTTTCATGAGAACGAGCAGGGACGCCCGTTCGTGGGGGCTTCGGGAAAATTTCTGGATCAGTTGCTGGAACAGGCAGGGTTAACGCGTGCAGATGTGTTCATTGCCAACGTGGTCAAGTGCCGCCCGCCTGCCAACCGTGATCCGCAGCCGGAAGAACTTTTGGCATGTAGTGAATATCTCGATGGGCAGATCGAGGCGATAAACCCGAGTATCATTGTGACGTTGGGGCGTGTTTCGATGAGCAAATATGTTCCCGGCGCGAAGATCACCTCCATTCATGGGCAGATGCGCCAGATCAACGGGCGGTTTGTCATTCCCATGTACCATCCTGCCGCGGCGCTCCATCAACCCGCGCTGCGCCCATCCATTCTGGCGGATTTTGCCAAACTGCCAGATCAGTTGAACGAAGCGCGCGCGGCATTGGGAAGACCCATGGTTGAAAAGAAAAAAATTATGCTCCCCCCGAAACCTGAAAAGCCGCAGCAGTTAAGTTTGTTTTAGAATGCTGTAGGTCAGGCTGAAAGCCTGACCTGACACTCCTACATTTCAAATACTGGCGGGTCATCACGCCTGCCCTTCTACATACTACAAAAAGAAGGTAACCATGACTACAAAAGAAACTCTGATCAAAAATTTGCAAGAAAAGAAAGCCAAAGTTGCCATCCTTGGGCTGGGATATGTCGGTTTGCCGCTGGCGGTTGTATTTGGCGAGGCGGGATTCCACGTCACAGGCGTGGACCCGGACAAGCGCAAGATCGATGCGTTGAAGGAAGGCAAGTCTTACATCCCGGATGTGCATACGGATAAAGTTGCCGCCTTGGTCAAGGCTGGGAAACTTACTGCCACCACTGATTTCGCCGTGTTGAAGGAGATGGACGCGGTCAGCATTTGCGTGCCGACTCCACTGCGTCAGACCGGCGACCCGGATATGTCCTACATCGTTTCGGCGATGGAGGAGTTGAACAAATACATGCACAAAGGCATGGTGGTGGTGTTGGAGTCCACTACCTACCCTGGTACGACGCGCGAATTGCTGCTGCCCAAACTGGGCATGGAGCATGGTCTGACCGTGGGTGAGGATTGGTTCCTTGCCTTTTCGCCCGAACGCGTGGACCCCGGGCGCGAGGATTACACGACCATCAACACGCCCAAGGTGGTGGGTGGCATTACCGAAGCTTGCGGTGAAGTTGCCGCTGCCTGGTATGAGGGCGCGATCACGACCATTCACAAGGTCTCGACGGCCGAGGCTGCCGAGATGGCAAAACTGCTGGAAAATACCTTCCGCATGATTAACATCGGCATGGTCAACGAACTGGCGATCATGTGCGAACGTCTCGGCGTGGATGTGTGGGAGGTGATCGATGCGGCAGCGACCAAGCCCTTTGGGTTCATGAAGTTTACGCCGGGTCCTGGCTTGGGCGGTCACTGTATTCCCATCGACCCGTTGTATCTTTCATGGAAGATGAAGTCACTGAATTACAATGCGCGCTTCATCGAACTGGCATCTGAGATCAATACTAACATGCCGCGTTACGTGGTCAGCCGCTTGATGGAATCCATGAACGACCTCGGCAAGACCATCAAAGGCTCGAATATCCTCGTGCTGGGCGTGGCATATAAACCCGATATCGACGATGTGCGCGAATCGCCGTCGTTGGATGTGATCGGTCTCCTGCAACAAAAGGGCGCGGACGTGAAATATCACGACCCCTACATTCCGCACATTCACCACGAATATGACGGCTGGCAGATGGACAGTGTCACCGATGTGATGAAAGCCGTGAAGGAAGCCGACGCAGTAGTGATCGTTACCAACCATAAAGGCTACGATTACAAGACGATCATCGCTGCGGCGAAGTTTGTTTTTGACTCGCGCAATGCGACCGGAAAACTCGGCAAATTTACGAATGTGGAGAGACTTTAATTGGTTTACGTATCACGCATTACGGATTAAGTAATGCGTGATACGTAATACGTAAAGGAATGATATGGCTCATTATTTGGTAACGGGAGCGGCTGGTTTCATAGGCGCGCGGACTTCGGAAATACTCATCGGACAGGGACACACCGTCGTCGGTATCGACAATGTCAATGACGCCTATGACCCACGCATGAAGGAATACCGCCTGAAGAAATTACAGGCGCTGCCGGGGTTTAAATTTCATCGACGCGATATTTCGGAAAAATCCTGCATCGAGTTGTTCAAGGATGAAAAGCTCGACGGCGTGATCCACCTTGCAGCGCGGGCTGGTGTGCGTTTCAGTGTCGAGAACCCGTGGGTGTTCCTTGAGTCGAATGTGATCGGTACCTTGAACATGCTCGAGGTCTGTCGCCAGTATGGGTGCAAGAAGATCGTCATGGCGTCCACTTCCAGTATTTATGGCGAAAACCCGCCGTATCCCACACCCGAAACAGCGTCCAGCAGCGAGCCGATGCAGCCATATGCCGCCAGCAAAAAAGGAGCGGAGTCGTTGGTTCATTCGTATCATCATCTCTATGATATCGATGCGACCATCGTCCGTTACTTCACGGTCTATGGACCCGCCGGGCGACCCGACCTTGCCATGTTCCGTTTTGTGCAGTGGATCCTTGAAGGCCAACCGGTACGCATCAACGGCGACGGGAACCAATCGCGCGGTTTTACTTATATCGACGATATCGCGCGTGGGACTATCGCCGCGCTCAAACCGTTGGGTTATGAGGTCATCAACCTCGGCGGGCATGAGGTCATTTCCATTAATCAGTTGGTGGAAATGGTCGAGGAATTGACGGGCAGGTCTGCCAATGTGCAGTATGGTCCGCCCAATTTGGCGGATATGCTCACCAATCAAGCCGATGTGACCAAGGCACGCGAGATGCTTGGCTGGGAACCGCAAGTTGACCTGCGGCAGGGACTTTCCAACCTCATCGCCTGGTATAACGCCGAACGCGAATGGGCGAAGGAAGTTCTAACGCCGTAATCTTCAGACCTCGGAGGTTTTCAAAACCTCCGAGGTCTTTTTTATAAACGTTTATAATTTCTCTCAATGTCCCTCCTTTCCAAATTCAAAAACGATCCCCTTTTCACCAAAATCCTTCGCTCCAGTGGGTCGTTATTCAGCAACAACACCATCGCGTTGGGATTAAGCGTGGTGCAGGGCATCATGGCAACCCGCTTACTCGGACCAGCGGGCTTCGGTCTCATCGGCGTGGTGATGTCGTTTGCTTCAACCGTGAACAGCATCTTCTCATTTCGTATGAGCGAACTGGTAGTGCGCTACGGCGGAGAATATCTCAACAAACAGGAAAAAGAAAAAGCCTCGGCGTTGATGAAAGCCGCAAGCCTGACCGAAGGCATTGTCTCACTCATTGCGTTCCTCGTAGTTCTTGCAACTGCAAACGTTGCAGAAACCTATCTCGCCAAAACGCCAAACATTGCCTGGATGTTCACGTTCTTCGCCGTCAACCTGCTGGCGAATTTCAACACCGAAACTTCCACAGGCATTCTTCAAATTACCGACCGAATCAAACTTCAGGGGACGATCAATCTGATTCAAGCCATGGTCACGACCATCATTATTGCCTGGGCGTTCTTTTTCAACGGTAGCATCACCCTTGTTCTTATTGCTTATCTTATCGGCAAATCCATTATCGGGCTTGGCTTGTTCATCGCCGCGCAAATTCAACTTCATAAAAAACTCGGCAGTGGATGGTGGCGCACGCCGCTTTCTGCGCTCACGGCGCGAAAAGAAATATTCCGCTTTGCGTTCAGCTCTAATATCAGTGCGACCATCATCAAACTTTTTCGCGAGAGCGAACCGATCTGGGTGGTTTTCTTTCTCGATACCACCGCCGTTGGTTATTATCGCGTGGCATACACCATCACGCATTTCCTCGCCATCCCTGCTGAACCGCTGATTGCTACAACCTTTCCTGAGATCAATCGCCTCGCTGTCGAAAAGGCTTGGAACAAACTCAAAAGTTTTCTCAAAAAAGTCACTGCATTTTCATTTGCCTACAATACCGCCATCGGTATCGGGCTGATTCTCTTCGGTCAGTGGGTCATCCGCATTTATTCCGGTACGGACTATCTCGATGCTTATCCCGCCCTCGTTGCGCTGACCGTTGGACTCGTCTTCAATTACACCCTCTTTTGGAATCGTCCGCTCTTGCTGGCGCTTGACTTGCCGGAGTTCCCCGTTTATGTCACGCTGGCGGCGGGCATTATCAAACTTGCGCTGTCATTCTGGCTAGTGCCCATGTACGGCGTCACTGCGGCGGGTGGCTTACTTTCGTTTTACTACATTGCTTCGGTGGGGCTGATGGTCTTGCGTGGCTTAAGGGAGATAAAGAGATTGGAGATTAGAGATTAGCATGAGGATCGCGCTTATCACCAACTCACGGATTCCTTCACTGACCGCAAACTCAATTCAGGCGATGAAGGTCGCTCAGGCCCTCATGCAATTGGGACACAACATCAAGATGTTTGCCCCAAAAGAAATGGATGCCGTAAATCAGGAATCACTCCTCACGCATTACGGATTACGCCTCACACCCGACCTCGAACTGCTCCCGTCCATCAGCGGACTCAAACGCCTCGACTTTATCATCCATGCCCAGCGGGCTGCGAAAAAATTTGGCGCGGACTTGATCTACACTTGGTTGCCCCAATCCGCTGTGCTGGGAGCATGGTCGGGCTACCCGGTTGTACTCGAAATGCACGCGGACAATTCCGGCAGACTCGGCGCGTGGTGGATGCGTCAATTCTGGAAGCAGAAGACGCCCAAGCTGATGACGGTCACCACGTCAGCGTTGAGAAAAGCTTTGGAGCGCTCGACCAAGTTCCAGTTTAAGGATGAAGCGGTGCTGCTCGCGCCGAACGGCGTCGAATTGGAGAAGTATGCGGGGCTGCCAAGCCCGACCGAGGCGCGTCGTCAGTTGAATCTCAAAGAGGGACTCACCGTTGGCTTCACCGGTCACATCTACCCAGGGCGCGGCGCGGACTTGCTCTTTGAACTCGCAAAGCAAATGCCGAACGTCAATTTTCTATGGGTGGGCGGCACACCTGAGCTGGTGAGTTTTTGGCGCGAAAAATTGAATGAAGCAAAATTGACGAACGTAACGATGACGGGATTCGTGAAGCATGAAGTCATCCCCGTGTATCAGGCGGCGGCAGATGTGCTGCTGATGCCATATTCGCGCTCGATCGAAGCCAGCAGCGGACAAGACATTGCCGAGGTCATCAACCCGATGAAGATGTTCGAATACATGGCGGCGGGGCGGGGGATCGTGTGCGCAGACTTGCCTTCGATCCGCGAAGTGTTGAATGAGAAGAATGCGGTCTTTTGTGAGCCGGGGGATGTTGATAATTGGAGATTGGAGATTGAGAAGTTGCTTGCCGATGAGCCGCGTCGCTTGGCGTTGGGTGTGCAAGCGCGAAAAGATGTAGGTCAGTTGACGTGGGTGAAGCGTGAAGAGCGGGTGATGGAGTTGTTTAATCTCTTGTCACCGCCGTCAGATTCATCGTGAGCAGCACGCCGGGTTTGGGGAGTTCGTTCACGCCAATGACCGTCCGCGCGGGACGATGATCGCCCATTTTGCTGACGTAGGCGCGGTTCATCTCTTCGAAGTCACTCATATTTTTCAGAAAGATGTTGATATGGACGACATGATTCAGGTCTGAGTTCACCGACTCAAGCATCACCTTGAAGGAATCAAGAATCTGTGCCGTTTGCGAAAAGGCATCTGCTCCGGCGAGTTGACCGGTGGCAGGATTCACGCCCGCCGTCCCACCGATGCTGATGAACGAACCGACTTTGGCAATGTGATTATAGGGTCCGATGGGAGTCGGTGTGTTGGGCGGGGTGGAAGTTTCAACGGTGGGTGTCATTATTTCTCCATGATTTATTTGATTTGGTTTCAATTTTGCCACAGACTTCGTCGATCTGTGAAAACTTTGCCTTACTTCAAAGTGGTAGAATCTTTTTGATGCTTGAAAAAATCACCAAGCCAAAAGTTTTGATTGTTGCTGCCGCCATTGCCGGGATATTCGCGCTTGTCTGCATTGTTCTGCTTGCCATGTTCGGCTGGACGGCGTTTAGTCAACGGGGGACCCCCAGCCCCACCAGCGAACCTGATGCTTTCGGCTATTGTGGCGCTGAGTTGTCCGAACTGTGTGTTGTCTCTTTTGGACGCGATGCGTTTGGGGATACCATTGTCAATTTATATGTGCCGCAAAAGACATATCCGCCCTTTTATTTGAATATCGTTAGGCGATCTGGTGAAGGTAGATATGAATGCGTAGGAAATAAAAGTATTAAGACCAGTTTTTATTGCACTGGCGATCCCATCAACCTTGGAGAAGGTTTTGAGATTCAGATGCTTTCAGAAAAGGATGACCGTCTGCTGGCACGGGGAACCTTTACTTTGACTGCTTTTCTTGTCACAACCCAGATCGCAGATGGTACTTCAACTCCCACTGACACTGCCACAAAAACTCCATCTACTACGTCCTATCCAAGTTACCCATAAATGAACGTTTTGCCGGACGGTCTTTCCGCATTGGCCGAGCACGCTTGGGTAACGTTTGTTATCTTGCTTTCCATCCTGTGGGGATTTTTCATCATGCGCGGGCTTTTGTATCGTCTCTTCGGAGATATTCTTACTGAGTTTGATACGCTTTCCCTCAGCGCTGCTGGTTGGGTGTTGCCGGTCTTGTTTCTTTCCCTGTTTACATTTGGTCTATCTCTGTTTTTCAATGCAATGATCGGGGGACTCTTTGCGGCTGTGGTGATTCTCATTTCCAGTTTCATATTCATTAGAAGAAGGCTGGATATTCCACCGTCAATTCTCTTTGCATTCCTTCTGTTTTTATCCATTATTTTTCGGTTCGCTTTCCTCAAAGACTTGTTTCTGCCTTCATACTTTGACTCCGCCGAGCATTATCGTCTCATCAATGCCATGACCAAGTCATACCAACTGGGTTTCCTTGCCGATGAATTGAATAGCGGCTTTTATCATCTCGGCTTTCATTACCTGGCGGCAGGCATCTCGTATTTCCTGCATGTGGATATTGCAGAGTTCATGCTTGTATTTGGGCAAATCTCTCTTGCGCTATTGCCCTTCCCCCTTTTCTTTATCATAAAACGCGAAACCGATTCACTCTCCGCGGCTTTCTTCACCTGTCTGCTGGCAGGCTTTGGCTATCATATGCCTGCGCACCTGATGAACTGGGGGAAGTACCCAGCGTTGTTGAGTCTCGTTTGTATTTCGTTTGTATTCAGCCTCGCATACATGGTGTATCGTGATAACTCGCTTAGGGAACGCAAATCAATTTGGATTCTATTGAGTTTTGCCATTCTCGCCTCCGTTCTCGTCCACTCGCGGACGATAGTGTTATATGGCTTGATGACCATCGCAGCTATCACGACCCTGGGTTGGAAGCATCTGAGAATTCCGTATCGCTTATTCGGCTTTGGCGCACTCCTGCTTCTTTTCATGATTGAGCTTTACACCATCGATAACAACCCCGTCCTCAAGACCTTGCTCGATGGTTATCTGAAAAATGATTCCCGGATTCTGATTCTTATTCTCCTTTTGACCGTCATATCAATCGTTCACTACACTGAGCCAACTCTCTTCCTCCTTGCATGGCTCGCCCTTTGCATGCTTTGCCTTTTCATCCCGGTCACCTTTCCTATGCTTGGTGTCCAAACTCTGCTTGACCGTCCCTTTGTGCAGATGTTTAGTTACATTCCCCTTTCGATGTTGGGAGGGTTGGGCTTTGCAGGCTTGATTCGTATGACCAAACGCTTCTTCCCGGATTCTCACCTGATTCAGCGCTTCGTAGTTTTTTTCGCCTTTGGGTTCATTCTTCTTAACGCCGCCCTACACTATAACTTTTATCCGTCAAATTGCTGTCGCCTCGTCAGCCGTGATGACCTTGCTGTCTTTACCTGGATGGAGAACACACTCCCACCAGACGCCAATATTTTGATCGCCTCTACAGGCTTATACGTGACTCCATTCGAGACATCCCAAACCCCAACTGGTGTGGATGCGGGTATCTGGATCACGCCGCTTCTTTCCAGAAGGATAGCGCTCGCCGAGCAGGGAATCCTGTTTGACCAGGTACAGGTCCATATGGATTTGTGTGGCCGAAGTATTGGCTATATTTACATCGGTGGGTTGCCGCAGAGTTTTAATCCCCTTTTGCTCGACAGTCGCCCCGAATGGTATTTACGATCATTTGCCTTGCCGTCGGCAAAGATTTATCAGGTGACGGGCTGCGGTTAATCCTGCCAATCGATTTCATGGTAAAAGTGGGGACATGATGACTTTTCAAAGAGGCGATCTTATGTGGAGTTTGTCCTTGTCTCTTGCAGCAGGGGCAGGGATTGCCAGCATCCAACCGGGGAATTGGTTTATGGGCTGGCTGGGATTTTCTTTCCTCTTTCTTCTTTCCTGCTTTCTACTAACCTCATCCATCCGCTGGGTTGAGCAAACTGCCAATTTGCCCTACTCGAAAACACTTGCATGGATGGTTGCACTTGCTTTTGCTTTGCGTTTGCTTGGCGGGGTCACCACCTATCTTGCCTTGCCGATCTTCGGTCACGCCGGGGATGAGGAGCAGAGCGCGGGTTTCACTTACACGGATGCCTACCGCCGCGATGAACAGGCGTGGGATTTGGCAGTTTCTGACCGTCCCATTTTAGATGCGTTCAACAGCCGCTTTGCCTACGACCAGTATGGCGGGCTGCTTGCATTCAGCGCCTTGATTTACCGTTATCTTTCTCCCGATGCGCATCGCGTCTTGATGCTCGTGTTGATGTCTGCATTGATGGGCGCGTTGGGGCTTCCCTTCTTGTGGAAGGCGGTTAGCTTGCAATGGGGTGATAAAGTGGCGATGGCTTCGGGCTGGATATTTGCGCTATACCCTGAGAGTGTTTTGTTGGGTGGGGTTGCTATGCGTGAGCCATATTTATTGGCGTTCAGCACATTCTGCTTGTGGGGTTTTGTAAATTGGACCGTTAACCGCGAGAAAAAATCTTTGGCTTGGCTTGCAATTGGCATTGTGGGAATGTTATTGGTTTCTCCATCCATTGCCTTGGTGACCTTGGTCATTCTCGGCGGTTGGTTATATTTCTCCAGCGAGCGCGGACGTTTCCCTTGGTGGGCGGCGGTTGTGTTGGGAATTGTTTTCGTGGCTGGATTGTTCCTGCTTTCGTCTGCGTTGGATCAGCAAGGGAATTTGGGTGGAGGCAGTCCACTGGGGGTGATTCAGAATTTTATCCGCGAGTCGTTTAAGTGGAACGTCTACAAGATCGAAGAAGGCTCCGGCTGGGTACAGAAACTATTTGAAGAAATGCCCGGCTGGATGCAAATGCCTTTTGTGATGATCTATGGCGTGTTGCAGCCCGTCCTGCCTGCGATTCTCATTGTGCCGACGGAGGTCATTTGGAAGGTGATCGGGATTCTACGGGCGGCGGGTTGGTATGCTTTACTCCCAGCGTTGATCCTTTCTTTCTGGGCAGAGTCAAGCCCAAGTACGGGGAAGAGGCGAAGCGTCATCCTGTGGTTGAGTTTCGTCGTCTGGGGCTGGATCCTTTTTACGGCGCTGCGTGGGGGCGGCGATCAATGGGATAACCCGCGCTATCGCACCATCCTGTTTATGTGGCAGGCGATCCTTGCCGGGCAGGTTTGGGTGTGGTGGCGTGAGACGCGCAATGCCTGGGCGGCACGTATGCTGGCAATGGAAGTTGTATTGGTGGCGGTCTTTGCCGAGTGGTATGCGAACCGGTATTTGCATATTGGCTTTCAATTACCGTTTGGTGGAATGGTCGCATTGATTTTGGGGCTGTGGAGCTTGATTCTTGCGTGGGGGATTTGGCGTGACCGCATGGCTCATCGCGGACATAGTGTATAATTCAGCGACTGAATTTTGAACCAAGGAGATACAATGCCCACAGCACTTATTACAGGAATTACAGGTCAGGATGGTTCATACCTGGCGGAACTCCTGCTTTCGAAAGGCTATCAGGTGGTTGGAATGGTGCGCCGTTCCAGCACCGTTAATTTTGAACGCATCGAACATCTGTTGGACAATATCACGGTATTGCAGGGCGATTTGCAGGATCAAGGCTCGCTACTTTCGCTATTGGAAGAATACAAACCTACTGAGATATACAATCTTGCTGCACAGTCGTTCGTGCCGACTTCATGGGGTCAGCCTGCGTTGACCGGCGATGTGACCGGCCTGGGTGTGACGCGCATGTTGGAAGCCATCCGTTTTGTGAATCCGAAGATCCGTTTTTATCAGGCATCTTCGAGCGAGATGTTCGGCAAGGTTTTGGAAGTTCCACAGAAGGAGACCACACCGTTCTACCCGCGCAGTCCGTATGGCGTGGCAAAGGTCTATGGACATTGGATTACGGTCAACTACCGCGAGTCCTTCGATATTTTTGCAACCTCCGGCATTTTGTTCAATCATGAAAGTCCGCGCCGAGGGTTGGAGTTTGTGACGCGCAAGATCTCGGATACGGTGGCAAAGATTAAACTAGGCAAACAAAAGGAATTACGCCTTGGCAATCTCGAAGCTCAGCGCGACTGGGGCTTTGCAGGCGATTACGTCCGCGCCATGTGGCTGATGCTTCAACAGGATCACCCGGATAACTATGTTATCGGCACGGGCGAGACCCATTCTGTGCGC
>JACPVC010000053.1 GCA_016191955.1 Chloroflexota bacterium | reverse complement strand
GGCTTCGAAGAAAATCCCAAAGGCGATCAGAATCAAGGTCGTGGAGTTGATCAGGGCGGCGAGAATCCCAACGCGGTGATAGCCGAAGGTCTTGCCGGCGTGTGCCGGTTTCGTGGCGAGACGCAGTGCATACCAGCTTAGTCCTAATGCGATCACGTCGGTAAAGTTATGCGCCGCATCGGTGAGCAGGGCGAGGCTGTTGCCGAAGATGCCTGCCATAACTTCGATAATGACGAAAGCAGCGGTGAGGGTCAGTGAGAGAGCGAGGCGTTTCGTGGTCTGACGGGTGAAGTCGCCGATGTGCGAGTGGGTGTGGGTATGCATACTAGAGCCAGCGCCTGACCTGCGTTTTGTAATTGAGATAGGCTTGACCGTGCGTGCGTGTTAGAAATTCTTCTTCAAGGCGGACTTGAATTTGGATGAGCAGGTCACCTGCGACCAGCACAGCGAGCGATGCTGCGCTGGGTAAAACAAGAAATAACCCAAGCAGCATGATGCGCATTCCAAGAAAAATGGGATTGCGCGAGAGTTTGAACAAACCTGTTTGAATGAGTTCGGTTTTGACGTCTTCGTCGATGCCGATGCGCCATGACCTTTGCATGTGGATCTGGGCGATCAACACCCAAGCAACCGAGATACAAAGCAATGTGACGCCGATAATAGGTAGTGCGGGGTGGGTGAGATAGACAATGGGAACCAGATATTCATAGAGGTTTGGAAGAAATGCGAACAGAGTCACGATGACCGCAGTTGCGATCAATGCCAGGCGGAAGAGAACACCGATGTAATCGTGCGCAGATTCAGATTTGCCCAGCTTGTAAGGATTGTTGCCGGTGGACTTCCATATGCGATAGGAAGGCAAGACCATTGCCAGCCCAAAGAAAAGCAACAGGTAAAGGAGGAGAAATATTTTCATGAATTATCCGTGTTGAACATGGTCGAGTCCTAACGTGAACAGACGTGAGACATGGTCATCATCAATGGAATAAAAGACCTGCCTGCCCGATTTTCGCGCGCGGACGAGGTGCATTTGGCGCAGCCCGCGCAGTTGATGGGAGACAGCGGACTCGGTCATACCGAGTCCATCGGCGAGGGCGCGCACGCTCAATTCGCCATCCATGAGGAGCGAGATGAGACGGATGCGGCTTGCATCGCTGAGGGCGCTGAAGAGTTCAGCAAGTTTGATGGCTTTGAGTTCAGTAAGTTTCATAAAGATTTAATAGTTGAATATATGAGCAATTATTCATATATTACACTGTAAAAGAAACCCTGTCAATATGAGGTTTGACAGGGTTTGGTATGACTATGGTTCGCAGTAGAAACTGCCTAGATAGGCGCTGCCAACTCCCTCGCGGACGGCGCAGAGTTGCTGTGAATTTCCGCTGTCACCGTAAATGAATTCAAAACCAGTTTCAACGGCGTTGATCCACAAGGATAATTCACCGCGTTGTTTTGAGGTTCCATTTGCGCGCCAGCCTTTGCCCCAATCTACAAAGCCTGAAAACGAGTCGTAGATTTTATTGTTCTCGTCGTACAGGTCGCCGGTGACTTTGTCGCCGATCTGTTTCAGGACCATATAACTACCCGGCAGAAAAACGTGTTTGGAAGGCACGATCCATTTGCCGCTGAAACCGCAGCCTGTGGGCAGTTCCATGTCCACGCCGCGGACGCCGCAGAAGGACAAGTCTGGGGAAGAGGATTTGAACGTGCTCTGGCTATCGAGCGCAAGCGTAAAGTCACCTAGTATTTCCGTTTCAAAGACGGCTTCGCCGTTCTCGTTGATGGTTCCGGTGAAGGTTTCGTTCCAGAAGCCGCCATAGCCTTCCATGTTGCCAATAAGCTCGTTATCGTTTTGCACGAAGTTCATCATGCCGAGGTTGGTCGTCCATGTACCGGCGAAGGTGTTTGCCTGGGTGACAGGTCCGCACCCGATGAGGGAAGCGCCCAACGCAAGCATCAAAATTCCAGCCCAAAGTGTTTGTTTCATGTTGTGTATTCTCCTTATGGGCTACTTTACTCACATTCTACAGGGTGCGCCATCCGACAATGTGGGGATGGCGCACCCTGCCGGGATCTATTTGATAAAAATACCCGTAACCCACAACATCAACATGCCAGCCAGCACGCCGCTGAAAATGTAACCGGGCATCGGTTGCTTGGCTGTATCTTTTTGAATGAGCTTGGCGATCTCGACAGCGACCTGGAAAATGGCGCCCGTGCCAATGGCGAGGAATAGCACAGCGAGGAATGGTGACGGGGTATAACCACCGATCCATGCGCCGAGGATGGCGGGTGCGCCGCCGACCAGCCCAAGCAAAGCGAGTTGACGAATGGTGGGACGGTCACGCAGGATGGGTGAAATGATCCCAAGCCCTTCGGTGATGTTTTGGATGATGAAGCCGACGACGAGGAATGTGCCCAATGCAATTTCGCCAACGTTGTACGCGGCACCGATTGCGAGTCCTTCACCGAGGTTGTGGATGCCGATGCCGATGGCGATTCTCCACGCAATGGAGATGCGTTGAGAGGATTCGCTTCGGTCTGCCGATTTTGGATTATCCACCAGTTCAAGCAGCATGTATGTAGCGACCGCGCCAATGCCGATCAGCCCGATTCCTTGAAATGTCGACGGGAGTTCGGCAGCTTGTTCCAGGGCTTCATTGAAGGTATCAAGCCC
This sequence comes from Chloroflexota bacterium, assembly GCA_016191955.1. Taxonomy (GTDB): domain Bacteria; phylum Chloroflexota; class Anaerolineae; order Anaerolineales; family Villigracilaceae; genus Villigracilis. The sequence continues at coordinate 34 of JACPVC010000053.1, read as the reverse complement.
AAGGAAGATGAGCAAGCCTGCGGTCAACGCCATT
>JACPVC010000107.1 GCA_016191955.1 Chloroflexota bacterium | reverse complement strand
TATCCATTTGACCTACTGCAAATCCATGAACAACATCATCCGATGTTAGTTTTAAATTAAGCGGTTCGTTGACATTGGCTTTGATCACATCTGGACTCCAGCCGCCATCCTCCGCGATATGCGCACGGATAAGCGGCGTGTGTGACCAAAAGTATAGCGGCGCTCCAACCGCGCTGACAATTGCTGCTGTTATCAAAATACGGGAGATGAGTTCCGAACGTTTCATAGAAGTAACCAAAGCATAACCAGCGTGAGGATGAAACTAAAAACGATGATAGAAATTGAAGATGTTCTTATTTCGTTTGCGGCTTTTTGCGCTGTGCGTGCGGACCAGATCAAGCCACCGACCAATGCCAATGTTTGCGCAGGCGCGAGAATGGACGTGAGCATGGGCCGCCACGCGGTATTTGCTGTGCCGAATAAATTCCAGCCGAGACCTAGCGGGTCAGAGAGTGCAGCGAGAATGTAGGAGGCATTCGTCAACACAAAAGATAAGCTGAATGCGACCCAGAACATCAAGCCCAATGGAATGAGAGCGGTTGAGAGAGAAGCAAATCGTTGCTTAAGTGGGAGAACGTTCTTTGTATTTAGAATACCGAGTGTGAAAAAGCCAGGCAGGATGACGAAGATGATGGCAAGAAAAATAATGGCATACACAAACCATGCGCTTGAACCGACGTTATATGCCGCGTCCTTGAACATGCCCCACGGACCGAGCAAGACACCCGCGTAGATCATTGCCGAACCGAGCATGATGAAGGCTTTGAAAGCTTCATCCATGCGTGTGGATGGCTTTGCAAGGTCGGCAGAAAACGGACGCAGATTGACCGCAATATTATCGTGCGGGCAGGTGCGGATACATTCCATGCACAGACCACAGTAGGTGTTTTTTGTGAGTCCGCCTGGGAAGACATCCCACGGACAACCATATCCATTTGTTGAACCGTTATAACAGGGTTTGCCTTCACACTTGACGCAGACCTGTTTATATTTAATTCGTAATTCAATTGGGGCGGTCTGGGAATAGAGACCAATAAATCCACCCACTGGGCAGAGATAACGGCAAAAAGCGCGGCGTTCGAAGACAGTGCTGAGTCCGATGGCGGCGAAGAGCATGGCGGCAAGCACAATCCCTGTGATATTGGGGGTCGTGAGCAGGACACTGCTAAAGAGAGCCAGCAGAAGAAAGGAAATATTCTGCATCCAAATGTTGCGGAACATTTTCGGAACACGCTGGTTGAGCCATTTTGGTCGTTTGTCGGGCGGATTTAGGATCGCGCCGCGTTGCAGCCATTCGCCAGGCAGAGGAATCGGGCAGACCGCGCACCATCCGCGCCCGAAGAATGGAACAGCAACAAGGATGAGAATTGCCCACCACGCGATCCACACGAAGACAATGCTGAAGTTGTGACTTCCCACAGGCGTACCGATGAGTCCCGCCAGGATGGCGAAGATATACCCGATCAGCATAACAATAAAGACTTTCAGTTGGGGATAACGGCTCTTGAGCGCATTCTTTATGAAGGTACTACGGGTAAGTTCGATTTTCGCCATGATGAGTTATGCTTTTTGCTTTAGAGATAAATTTACACTGACTACAGCGAGAAATGCGAGACCAACGGAACGATATAGCCAGTTGTTCGTGCCTACGGTTAGTTTGCCAATCATGAACGGGTGCATCGCGCCGCAGGTAACGTTGCATCGGAAACGAAAGGAACCTGACTTATTGGCAGTGAAGGTCAAGGTTGCAGATTGTCCTGGGTCGGCTTCAACGGACACATCGTAGCCATCCACGTAGAGTCCATGCACAACATCGGTGCTAACGAGTTGGAGGGTCACCGTGTCGCCTTGGTTGACTTTAAGTTCGGAGGGAGAATAGGCATATTGTCGCGCATCAATCCGAAAGGTCCGTGCTTGAGGCGCAACGGCTGGGGCTGGCAGAGGCGCGAATGCCACGACCAGTCCAGCCATTATAAGGAAGAGAAGAAGGAAGCGAGATTGCATGTGATTAGGGAATGTTGGATGGACCGTACTTGGCGTAGGTTGCGTCTATATATGTCCTGGTTTCGGCTGGTGTCTTTCCTTCTTGCAGCATCCGCATAACATCCTGGGTAATATCCACACAGATGGAGCAGCCAAGGGCATGGTTATCGAATTGGATGACACCTTGAGCATCCACATCGGAAACATAGCAATCGTAATTTGATGTGTGGCCAATGTCGCCACAGCCGCAATAACAGGGAATATCCTTCATAACATCAGGGTTGATGGAGGCAAATTGATACGCCTCCTGCACTGCCACAGGCGCGGATTGCACTTCCGCTGGCATTTGATCCAGCGGCATCATATAGAGATGGACATCACTTGATTTTGAGGTTGAACAGGCGGAAATTACAGTGGATAACAAAACCACGATGAGCGGAAGAAATAAAAGTTTGCGTGCCTTTGAAATCATATTGAGCCTCCAGTATCGGATATCCCAATAATAGTCTGGCAATTCAATTATCCCCAGCGCAGGATAGCGTAATGACGTATGCGCCAAATGGCGTATGATGAATGTCATGGATATGAATTCTGGTGTGGCATTGAATATAAGAGGGGTTTACGAATCAAGGGGTAATCAAAACTCGCGTTCCACTGCCATAGTGACCGTTTCCTTGAACTCGCCGTCTTCGAGCCACAAGACGCGGTCGGCGATATCCTTGATGCGTTGGTCGTGAGAGACGATGACGACACTGCGTCCTTGTTTTTTGGCGATGTTTCGCAGCAGGCGCATGATCTCATGACCGATCTTCGAGTCGAGGTTGGCGGTGGGTTCATCAGCCAGGATCAGAGCCGGGTCATTCACCAGTGCGCGGGCGATGGCGACGCGCTGTTTTTCGCCGCCGGATAATTTTTCGGGTAGAAAATTCAACCTTTCGCCGAGTCCCAATTCAGTTAGGATTGAAGCGGCTTTTCGTCGCGCTACGCCGGGCTTGGACCCCGCGAGTTCCGCAACAATCGCGACGTTCCCCAATGCGGTCAACGCGGAGAGCAGGTTGAAATCCTGAAAAATGAAACCAAACTGTTTCAGACGAATATCCGGCAAACGATTTTCTGCCAATGCGCTGATGGTTGTACCATTCAACTGGATCGCGCCTTCGGTCGGCTTGAGCAAAGCGCCGAGCATCGATAGCAGTGTCGTTTTGCCTGAACCTGAAGGACCCATGATCAGCACAACTTCACCCGGGCTAACGGTTAACGACACATCATGAACGGCAGTCACTTCGGTTGCGCCAGAACCATAGCGTTTGGTGATGTGAGCGATCTGCAAAGTCTCGCCTTGAACTTGAGGAATAATTGTCATTTTTACCTGCCTCGAAATACCATAACCGGATCCAACCCGGCAATCTGACGGATGGGGAGCATCGCCGAGAGCGCGGCAATCACCAGGGAAACACTGCCTACTTTGAGCAGTGACGTGCTGCTGACTTCTAATAGAAGGTTTGAACCGAAAACAGGAATCACCACCGTGAGTAACAGCGTGATAACCAAACCGAAAAGAAAACCCAGAACTACACTTAATATCGCCTGTGCCAATACCGTCAGGTAGAGATCAGTGTTGCGCGCGCCGAGCGCTTTCAACATGCCATATTCACGGCGGCGCGAAAGTGTGGAGGTGTAGACGGTGAGCGCCATCACCGCCAGCCCGATGAGAAAGCCAATTAGATTCATGATGGTGATCAAATCTGTGCTCATGTCTTTAATCACCTGACGCTCCTGTGTGGCAAAGTCGGTTCGCGTCTGGGCGGTGACATCCCTGACCTGGGTCTCGATGCGGGCGGCGACAACTTCTGGAGATTCTCCATCACTAACTTTCACCAGCAGAAAACTGACGGTATCATAACTGCCGCGCATCTCTTCAAAATCGTCCATTGAAATGAATGCCACCGAGTTGACCAGGCTGGCAGTCCCTTCAGAAAAACCCGTTACTTTGAATTCATCACCGAGAATCTCAACTTCATCACCCAATGCGATTCCGGATTTCTCAGCGATATTGCGATTAAGGATCACTCCTTTATCACCGGGCAGATTCTGACCTGACGAGATAACCCAGGGGCCGCCGAATTCAGCATTTTCCGGCAAGCCGATAATGTATGCCAGATTTCGCTCATCACCTGCCACCACATTGTTCGTCAGATAGTGGATGGGTATGACCGAGGCAACGCCGGGCACATACTTCACTTTTCTTGTGATGGAATCCGGCAGCGATGAAGAAGCCATGTGCATGTTGCGCACGTCAGCCTGTGAGACCCAAACGTCCGCGCCGCTGTGTTCAATGTAGGCTGTGACCTGTCGTTCCACACCGGTGAATATCGCATCCAGTGAAAGGATGAGCAACAATGCCAGGGCTACCCCACCAACAGAGATGACCAGGCGGATTTTGTTCTGAAAAAGATTACGGAAAGCCAGGCGAATCATTTGCGGAAAACCTCCGCCGGCGCAAGCCTGGCCATCACGCGTGTTGGGAAGATGGACGCGATCAGCGCCATACCCAGACCGGCAAGCAGTGCCTGCCCGCTATCCACAGGATCGAAGACAATCAGGAATTGAGGACGGGTAGTCATGATCCATTGAGCTGCGCCGTTTGCCAGTAAAACGCCAAGTGCTGATCCGGCAATCGATGCAAACAGCGCCTGTGTCAACACAATCTGATACAGGAAGCGATTCTTCGCACCGATGGCTTTGATGACACCGTACTCACGTTGACGCTCAACCGTGGCGGTGTAGATGATCAACCCAACGATCATTGTCCCGACCAGGAAGGCGATACCAACCATCAGCTTGAGCGGCGCCGAGAAGACTTTAGCAAATAGTTTGAGATCATTGGCGGCCATTTCCCTTTTGGCCAGGGCATTGACCCCGGACAGATCGTTTAATCGCCGAAGGATATCATCCTGATTGACATCATCCGAAGTCGTCAGCAGAAGGAAACTGGTCGCATCTGAAGTCAGGAGCAAATCCTCTGCCGCATCTTTCCGCACAAAGAAATAACTTGTCATCCAGGAGGTGGTCCCATTCGATAAGCCGACAATGGTGAAATCCTTTCCCATGACCTCGACTTGATCGCCAAGATTTAAATCGTGACGGTCGGCAAAAATACGATCAAAGACTATTTCTCGTTTTGAATTCGG
>JACPVC010000136.1 GCA_016191955.1 Chloroflexota bacterium | reverse complement strand
CTATTATGTATATATCTTAGCTGTATTTGAACAAATAGCAATATTCGGGAATTGCAAAAATAAAAGGAATCTCCAAAGGAGATCCCTTCGTTTCTATTTGTTCAATTCATCGTACTTCCTGCGCACTTCGCGGATGTCCTCCCACATCAGCGACTTGGGCGAACCGGGTTCGCGAGATTGATTACGCAACAAATACGAAGGGTGGAAGATGGGCATGAGCCAGCGCCCGTCTAATTCGGTCCACTTGCCGCGCAGGGTGGTGATGCCTGTTTTTTGCAGCACAGATTGACATGCCACATTGCCGGTTAACAGGATGACGAGCGGGTCGATCAGGCGGACGATCTCAAACACGAACGGACGGTAAAACTCGATCTCCTTATCGTTGGGCTTGCGGAAAGATTTGCCATCATCGCCGGGTGGCATACGGAAGACAGAGTTGGTGATGTAAATGTCGGTCTCAGGGTCGAACTCTGCCGCTTGGAGAATCTTATCCAACAACTGTCCGGCGGGACCCACGAACGGTTTTCCTTTAATATTTTCCTGCGGACCCGGCGCTTCGCCGATGAGAAGAAGCTTTGCCTTCGGGTTTCCGCGGCTGATGACGATGTTCGTGCCCGCATTCGCAAGCGGGTCATCTTTTAGACCGCGAATGACGTTAAGAACCTCGTCGAGGGAGTTATATCGGGGAGAATCGAACAAGCCAGACTGAGACATGGTCCATTCCTTGATAGGGGATGTGTTCTATCGGTTATTTTACGGTATTTTTGTGTTTTATGATTCCCTCAAATCTCTTATGGGTGCGCTAAAAGTTTGTAGATGACCTGCTCCCTTCGCCGTCCCTTCGATGAACTCAGGACAAGCCTCGGCGAAGGATTTACTCGCAGAACGCCGCCGGCTTGAGCCAAAGTTTTATGATTCCCTCGGATCTCTTATCCATCTTGCCGCGTCCTTCGCGTGATAGGTGATAATCATATCGGCTCCCGCGCGTTTGATGCTGGTTAGCATTTCGAGCGTAACCGCGCGCTCGTCGAGCCAGCCGTTAGCGGATGCGGCTTTGACCATGGCATATTCGCCGCTGACGTTATACGCTACAAGCGGCAATTCAGGAAACGAAGTGTGGACGCGATGAATCACATCCAGATACGAAAGCGCAGGCTTGACCATGAGCATATCCGCGCCCTCATTGACGTCAAGTGCAGACTCGCGCAACGCCTCACGCACATTGGCTGGGTCCATTTGATGTGTGCGGCGGTCACCGAATTGCGGAGGGGATTCAGCCGCCTCCCGAAATGGACCGTAGAACGCCGACGCATATTTCACCGAATAGGAGAGGATAGGAAGATGCTCGAAGCCCGCCACATCCAACGCCGAACGGATACCTTTGACCATGCCATCCATCATGCCGCTGGGAGCGATGATATCGGCTCCTGCCTGAGCGTGTGAGACAGCCACCTTCGCAAGGACTTCGAGGGTTGGGTCGTTGAGAACATAGCCTTTCGGGAGATTAGGATTTGAGCCATCATTAATAATCCCGCAATGTCCATGATCGGTGTATTCGCACATGCACACATCAGTGACGACGATCAACTCAGGGACAGCCGCTTTGATGACGTGAATGGCTTGCTGGACAATTCCATCCTTCGCAAAGTTTTCACTGCCATGTGAATCTTTTTCTGCAGGGATGCCAAAGAGGATGACAGCAGGAATGCCCAATTCGAAAACTTCCCGTGCTTCCTGTGCGAGCTGGTCAACAGAGAATTGGTAAATGCCCGGCATGGATTTAATCTCGGCGCGGACGTTTTCTCCATGCCGCACGAAGAGGGGATAAATAAAGTCACTTGCGTTGAGTTCGGTTTCCCGTACCATATTCCGCAAGGCTGGTGAATGACGTAACCGCCGAGGGCGGGAGGTAAATTGTGGTTTCATGTATTGCTCCTAAAATTTCTCCCCGTCATTGCGAGTGGCGCCTTAGCGCCACGAAGCAATCTCCTCATCGTGTTGGGGATTGCTTCGGGCAAGAGCAAGAACGCCCTCACAATGACGGAAATTATATTTCCTTCATTGCCGTGACCAACCCCCTGATCGTATGTTCCTTCGCTTCGATGTGGACTGGCAACCCTACCTCCCTCACCGCCGAAGCTGTGACTTGACCGATGCAGGCAACGAGCGGATTACTCGGCAGGTCATGAATATCTATTTCGTTTTCAGCCAACACATCCACAAATCCATGCACGCTGGATGGACTGGCGAAGGTGATAATGTCCACGCCTGAGCGGAGGGAGGCGATGGCTTGGGGTTCGGGTTGCGTTTTGAGCGTGTGATAGGCAATGACCTCATCCACCGTTGCGCCTGCGGAGCGGAGACTCATCCTCAGCGT
>JACPVC010000052.1 GCA_016191955.1 Chloroflexota bacterium | reverse complement strand
TAAACCGTCGGGCTACGCCTACAAAGCCCGCTAAAGCGGACTAGCCGACTTCAGTCGGCTTCGTACGAATAGCACGGGGATTCATCCCCGTGCGGGCAAAATCCCGCAACCGACCCTGCGCGGGAAGAGGTACAAGGATTGAAACCTTGAAATGAACGAAAAAAACATTTCAACAGTAACACTAAGAAGTCCCTTTGATGTTTCCAGTATAAAAATCCAAGCTCCATATGCATGTCTGGTGTATTCAACAAAAGATGTGAAAAAAGAAGAGATGGAAAAAGTTTCAAACTGGATCATATCGTCTGGTTGTCGTTATGCCGTTTGTGCAGGCACGAATTGCTCCCAATGGCATGACGCGATTGATTGGGCATACATCGCAAGTGATCCCAATTATTCCCCGCCAGAGTCTCGATTTGTGATGACATCGTGGCACGAAAAAGAAAGTTTGGAAGAGATTGTTTGGTTCTGGCTAATGTGTACAGTTTGTGATGATGATATATTTGAAAACTACCTTCTATTGATTATAGGTGAATCAGAAGGTTTGGAAGAAGAAATGATCAAAACAATAAATGAAATTGACAATTGATTGGATTGTTTAGGAGAATTAATGACCCAACGCAAATACACCAACCGCCGCTACCTCGACGCACTCGAAAAGAAAGTCCTCGTCTTCGATGGCGCGATGGGAACGAGCCTGCAATTGCAAAACCTGACCGCCGAACATTTTGGCGGCGAACAATACAATGGATGTAACGATTACCTCGTCATCTCGTACCCGCAAGCCGTGGAAAAAGTCCACCGCTCCTTCCTCGATGTGGGCGTGGACGTACTCGAAACGGATACCTTCCGCTCGAACCGTTTGACGATGGCGGAATACAAACTGCAAGACCGCATCATTGAGATCAACGTTGCTGCTGCGAGTCTTGCGTGCAAACTTGCCGATGAATACGGCGAGAAGACAGGCCAGCCGCGTTTCGTCGCTGGTTCCATCGGACCGTCTGGTAAGTTGCCGTCCACGAATGACCCCGAACTCTCGAACGTCAAATACGATGAACTCATCGAAACCTTCCGCGAGCAAACCGTCGGTCTCATTCAAGGCGGCGTTGATCTTCTGCTCATCGAAACCTCGCAAGACATTCTCGAAGTCAAAGCCGCCATTACGGGCATTCACAAAGCCTTCAGCGAAACAAATGTCTATTTGCCGATTCAGGCTCAGGTCACGCTCGATACGACCGGGCGCATGTTGCTCGGCACCGACATCAACGCATCCCTCACCATCCTAGAAGGCATGGGCATCGACGTCGTCGGTATCAACTGCTCCACCGGACCCGAGCACATGCGCGAGCCGATCCGCTTCCTCGGCGAAAATTCCACGCTGCCCGTTTCGTGCATTCCAAATGCCGGGCTGCCGTTAAATGTGGATGGGCAGGCTGTGTATCCGCTTGAGCCGGAACCGTATGCCCATGACATGTACGAGTTCGTGACCAAGCATAATATCTCAGTTGTGGGTGGATGCTGCGGCACGACGCCTGCTCATCTTAAGTTGCTTGTTGAAAAGCTGAACAATCATCCGCATCCCAAGCGACCGGTTCAATCTACGCCTCAACTTGCCTCTGCCATGTCAGCCATCGCCATGCGACAGGACCCCGCCCCGACCCTGCTCGGCGAACGCTGCAACGCGCAGGGCTCGCGTAAGTTCAAGCGCTTGTTGCTCGAAGAAGATTACGATGGCATTCTCGACATTGCGCGTGAACAAGTCGCTGGTGGCGCGCACGCGCTTGATATCTCCGTCGCCGTCACCGAACGTGCGGACGAAGGCGAGCAGATGCGCAAGGTCATCAAGAAATTGCAAATGGGTGTGGACGTTCCACTCGTGATCGACTCCACCGAAGTGGATGTTCTTGAAATTGCTTTGCAGACCGCGCCTGGACGTTGTCTCATCAACTCCACTCATCTTGAATCGGGGCGCGAAAAAGCCGATAAAATTTTTGGTCTCGCCAAGAAGTACAACGCCGCTGTGATCTGTCTCACCATCGATGAGAACGGTATGGCAAAGACTGCCCAGCGCAAATACGAAGTAGCCAAGCGCATCTACGACATCGCCATCAACGACCACGGACTCAAACCCGCAGACTTGGTCTTCGACGACCTAACCTTCACCCTTGCCACAGGTGACGCTGAATTCGTTGACTCTGCCAAGGAAACCATCGAAGGCATTCGGCTCATTAAACAGCATCTTCCTGGTGTGATGACTTCATTAGGAGTGAGCAACCTTTCCTTTGGTCTTGCCCCGCAAGCTCGCCCTGCACTCAACTCGGTTATGCTCTATCACTGCGTGCAAGCAGGTTTGGATATGGCAATTGTCAACGCTGCGCACGTCCAGCCATATGCTGAGATCGATACCGAAGAACGTGAACTATGCGAAGACCTCATCTTCAACCGCCGCGAAGATGCGCTTCAGCGCTTCATCCAGCATTTTGAAAATGTCGAAGTCACCACTGGCTCCAATGTCGCTGACCCGACCGAAGGCATGACCTCCGAGCAGAAACTGCACTGGAAGATCCTGCACCGCTTCAAGGACGGCGTCGAAGCCGATATTGACGAGATCATCAACCGCGAACCGACGGGAGCACGTTCTGCCCGCCATGAAGTGGCTGTCCATGTTTTGAATACTGTGCTTCTGCCTGCCATGAAAGAAGTCGGTGATAAGTTCGGCGCAGGCGAGTTGATCCTGCCCTTCGTGCTCCAATCCGCTGAAGTAATGAAGAAGACAGTTTCTCATCTTGAGAATTATCTTGAGAAGGTTGAAGGCGTCACCAAGGGCACTGTCGTCATCGCCACAGTCTACGGCGACGTACACGACATTGGCAAAAATCTAGTGAAGACCATCCTTGCCAACAACGGCTACACCGTCATTGACCTCGGCAAGCAAGTCCCGGCTGAGACGATCATCACCAAAGCTGTGGAAGCAAATGCCACGGCGATTGGCTTGTCCGCATTACTCGTTTCCACGTCCAAGCAGATGCCGCTCATCGTCAACGAAATGCAGCGGCGCGGACACAAGGTCCCCATCCTCATTGGTGGCGCCGCCATCAACCGCCGCTTCGGACGCCGCATCCTCTTTACCGAAGGCGGCGAAGCCTACGAACCGGGTGTCTTCTATTGTAAAGACGCCTTCGAAGGCTTGGAGACGATGGACCAGTTGATCGACCCCAACCGCAAACCTGCCATGCTCGAACAACTCCGCAAGGATGCAGACATGGAAATGGGACGCGCTTCGCAAACTCCCGACCATCGCAAGATAGAAGGGGAGCGCTCTAACATTGTCCCTGCGCCGATTGCTTTGCCTGCGAAGTTGGGTCAACGTATCGTCAAAGACATGCCGCTCGAAATGGTTCTCAAACACCTCAACATGAATGAGCTGTATCGTCTCTCATGGGGTGCGAAGAACACCCACGGCAAGGAATGGGAAAAACTCAAAGCTGAGTTTGACGCCCGCCTCGCCAAGATGACCAAAGATGCCCTCAAAGAAGGTTGGCTCAAACCGCAAGCCGTCTACGGCTACTTCGCCTGTCAAGCTGATGGTGATGACCTCATCATCTACGACTCCATATCCGTTGAAAACATCCGTTCATCCGTTTCCAATCCGTTGAGTACATCCGCTCTCAATCCGCTTAAAGAGATCGCGCGCTTCCACTTCCCGCGCCAGCCGTATGACGATCACCTCGCGCTTTCTGATTACTACGCCAGCGTCGAGTCCGGTCAAATGGATGTGGTTGCCTTGCAAGTCGTCACCGTTGGTCAGGAAGCCACCGAAAAATTTGAAAAGTTGCAAGCCGCCAACGACTATACCGAAGCCTACTTCATCCACGGTCTCGCCGTCCAAACCGCAGAAGCGACTGCGAATTATCTCCACGAACACATTCGCCGCGAACTTGGTCTCGCCGAAGAACAGGGCAAACGTTACTCGTGGGGTTATCCCGCCATCCCTGAACTCGAAGATCACTTCAAAGTCTTCAAACTGCTTCCTGCTGTAGAATCAGAACTCGGCATGAGCCTTGCCACTTCCGGGCAGCTTATCCCCGAACAATCTACCGCCGCCATCATCGTCCACCATAAGGACGCGAAGTATTACTCGGTGGGTGAAAGCCGCGTGGAACAATTGATGAAATAACTTCGTGGGGCGGATTGGTAATCCGCCTCTTGACCCAAGGAATTAGCGGGAACCACCGCGCTCCAGGAATCTATGAGCCACCTTCGGTTTCGTGAATACTATCGTAGAAGATTGCCGCATATTCAAATTGCAGGGTCAACCTACTTTGTCACCTTTCGCCTGGCAAATTCTTTGCCAAAAGAAGCTCTTGAAAAATTGGCTGAAGAGTCAGAAAAGATAAAGAATCTCCCGGTTGCCCAAATCGACCTTGAACAACGTCGTTGGTTTGGAATATTCGACGATTACCTTGATCGTGCCTTATGCGGTGAAACGTTTTTGAAAAACGAAAACGTCGCAGATATTGTGGCGGAAGCTTTACATTATCGAGATGGAAAGGTATATACGCTCGAAGCTTTTTGCGTCATGCCCAATCATGCTCATGTAATATGTACCCCTCTTGAAAAAGGGAATGGCGAATTCAATAGCCTCCCTGAGATCTTTCAGTCGCTTAAACGCCATACGGCGCGGCAATCAAATTTATTGTTGGGCAGGACAGGTCCGTTTTGGCAGGATGAGAGTTATGACCATATCATTCGCGATCAGGCGGAACTAGAACGGATCATAAAATATGTTTTATACAACCCGGTGAAGGCAAATCTTGTAAATGAGCAAGCCGATTGGAAGTGGAATTACTCAAACCGTAAAATGTAATGCGGATTATCAATCCGCACCACAAAAGCAGAACATGAACCATTTTCCCAATACAGTATCTTTTACTCGCTTCCTGTCCCTTGCCGGGCTTCAACTCATCCTTGCCGGTGCATGGACACTCTTCATTGCGCGTTCTCAAAGTTTGCACACCACAACATTGCTCGCTGTGGCAGTAACCGGTATTGGAGTTGCTTTGTTGGCAGCGCCAACCTTCTTGAAGAAATACGCAACGAATATTGTTGCAGTGTTGGGCGGTGGCTTTGGTCAGCTCGGCGCAGTTACCATTCCCGTTTTCCTCTCGGCGTTTCTCTTCCTCCGCAATCCCAGTATCGACACATTGAAGATCATCAGTCCACTTTTGGTTTGTGTGTGGCTGATCGGCATTGAAGCCCTGTTCTTCTTTCAAACGTCCAAAGAAACAAAACCGGAGCAAGCCTCGCCCAATCGCTTGGCATTTCTCGCCATCTTGCTCGCATATGGCATTCTCCTGGTTCCCTCGCGCGTTCCATCCCTCTTGGATGGCTTCCCTTGGAACACACCATTGGAATTCATCACTGCGACTCTGCTCCTGCCCTTCGTCTTTTTCTTCGGGCGGAGTTTTCTCTCCAAAAAAGCAGTGACGCTTCTCCTCGCGCTCCTGCTTGTTTTCAAAGTTGCCCTGAGCTTTTTCCTTCCTCAAGCCGGTTTGGGCGTTCATATCTACTTCAGTGAAGAGGCGCTCGCTTCCAATACATGGGAACGGACCTATGAATCGTTTCTCGCGCCCTCTTATAGTCAGGTGGCACAACTCCCATATCGGTCATTCCTTGAATTTCCAGTTGAATCGATAAACACCCACGGCTTTGATAAAGCCTCATTTTGGATGACGATGAAATTCAACGGCATAATCTCGCTGAATGAGAATGAACGCTTGATCCTTATCCTTCAAGGAGCGGAGCAGCGCCAGATCGAGCTCATCGACATGGCGACCGGTGAAAGCTTTGAGGTTGCCACTGCCAAGTTCGCAGATGACCTTGATGTGGGTACTTTCAATGACCTCCCCTATGTCGGGAACGCTGAATTAAAAGGTTCTCTTCTCTTCACTAACTATGGGAATGGACGTTTCGAGCCTGTAATTTTAAATTCGGATGGCTCTGTCGATTCGGCGTATTCGCAAATATGGCTTTCCATGTCCGCGCTGGACTTTCCGACTGGAGCTTTTCAGTTCATACAAAATTTGATCGCATTATCTTTGCTGGGATGCATCCTCTATAGTCTGTTGGGTGGAATATCCAATTCGTATCAACAGGGCATTGTTGACATACTTGATATTTACCTGGTGTTGACGGGCTTGAGCTTGTTCTACGTTGCAGATATTGCCGATAAACCCAGCATCCATCTCTTGTTCCTGCCAATGGCTTTCGTGCTTGTCCTTGTAAAACTGCTGGACTTTATCCTGCGCTCGCGGACCTACTCCAACAAGGGATATTTATTCTCCTTGGGACTGCCGATTCTGCTGATGTTCCTCGCATTGGATATACCCAATCTGCAAAGCGTGGTGCTCTTGCCGCAGTATCAAGATGTTTCAGATTATCAAATATTGGCGCGGAATATTTATGTCGCTGGCGATGCATTCCTGTTCAAATCTCCGCCGTGGGCATATAAGGTACTCTATCCCTATGTGATTGGGTTATTGCACATCCTGTTTGGGCAATCACTTTCGGCGCAGTTCTTCCTCAATGCTTGGTCTGCGCTCTTGTCCGTTGTGTTGACCATTGAGCTTGCGGTTTACTTCGGCTTATCAAAGCGCATTTCTTTTGCAATTGCCAGCTTGTCGTTCCTGCTTTTGATGATACCAGTCAGCTTTATTTTCTTCTTTCGCTTTGGCTTGATCGAACCGCTTGCGATCATGACCTTACTGCTTGGGATGTATTTTGCCAAAGAAGGAAAATTCGGTGCGATGTTCGCCATTGGCTTGGTGACCGGGATGCTGCGGCTGAATTTTGCAGGCGCCATTTTCACGTCGATCACTTTCCTTGCACCTGCCTTCGTTGGCGGGTTTACTCAAGCCTGGGATTCTTTCGTAAACTGGCTCCGGTTAAGTTGGAAGCGTTGGGTTTCCTATCTCATTGCGATCCCTTTGCCATCCTTGTTCATTGCGTTTATCTACACGCGCGTCAAACCCGGTTATACATTGACCCACGAAATGAACGACCAGACTTCGATTGGGTCCGTGTTGATGAGTTTGGCGAGTGTGATCGTTGGCGGCGACCAGGAATTTCTGATGAATCAGATCAAAAGAAATCCACTGGATTTGGTGTTGATCACTCTTCCGATTCTGTTCGGGCTTCTTGTGGCGCTGACGTCTTTGTTTTATCGCAAAGGAATCTTCGCGAAAATTGACCTGCGGTTGAGCCTGTTCCTGTTGAGTATGCTGCCTGTATATGCCGTGTTGAAACCGGTTGGATATTTCCCGCGTTACAGTTGGTCTTTCCTGCCGCCTGCCCTCATCCTGCTTGGGCTCGTTCTGCAATTCACTGTTTTAAGGGATAATAAGGCGTTTCAGGATACAAAATGAAATCAGCCTTGCAAAATACATTTCGTGTTTGGGTTGCGGTGACATTTTTAATCGCTGCGAGTCTTTTTGCCGTTTATCTTCGTAACGGCATGACGGGACTTGCCTTGTTTATTCAAGAGTGGCCTTTATCCAATCTTGCCGTTACGCTCGCATCCACAACACTGACCTGGTTGTTGGCAGGCGCATTGCTTACCCTGCTCACCAACGAAAAGATAAACAAAGATAACCTCTGGCTTACTACCGGATTCTTTCTCGTAATGTTCGTGTACTTGAACATCCTGCGCGAGCGCTTCCGCTATGGTGACTATCACTACTACCTCGAAGCCGCCACCGCCCTCGCAAACGGACAACCTATCCCCGATACCTATCTTTATCTTCCTCTCTGGGCGACCCTGCTGCAATTCATCGTTTCGCTCGGTGACCAGGGCGTGATGATCGTTCTCTGGGCCGTCAACGTCATCGCACTCACCGCTTTCTACTTTCTCCTCATTCGCATTCTCGAACGCTACGGCTTTTCACATTATCTTTCAATTGCCATCACCATCTTTTTCCTGCTCATCAACACCCCCCTCATGCGGACGTTGGGCTTCATCCAAGTCAACCTGATGACGATGGACTTGATTCTTCTGAGTCTTCTCGCTTACCCAAAGAACACCTTTCTTTCCGCGCTGGCTCTCGCGCTTGCCGTTCACCTCAAAACATCCCCGGCTGTTATCGTGCTTGCCTTCCTGCTCGAATTCAACTGGCGCTGGATGTTCTGGTTTGCGGTTTGTTTTCTTGCCATTGGATTTTTCCCCGCCGCCGTCAATGGAATCGATGTGTATCTCCAGTATGTCAACAATGCCGTCCTGCTGACGCAAATCCCCGACACGAATTTCCACGATACTTCCTTCGACTCATTCCTGCGTTTCCTCAATCCATTCTTCGGGATTCAAATCCAGACGACCCGTCTGATGGCGCTCAGCGCAAAGGTTCTTCTTCTCATTGCCACACTTTACACGATGGCGCAGAATATTTTCGCGCAATCCTTCTCCAAAGAGAATCGCTTGTTCAACGCTGTGCCCGCCCTGTTCATCTTCATGACTCTCGGTTCGCCCATCGTCTGGGACCATCACGGCATGTTCGTCACGCTTGCCTTTCTGCTCATGCTCAAACGTATCCAATCCCCCACGCATTGGATGATCTTCCTCGCTGCCTACTTCCTCGAATTTATGCTGCCCTCCTTCGACTTCTTCCCCTGGTCGTATGGTCGCCTCCTCGCGCCGATGGTCGTTCTGTGGCTCATGTTTGCCACGCGCAAGAATGATGAGCCTTCTCCCTTCATCACTTCTGCAAATCAATGGCTTGCGAAATTTGCGAACTAAGCCATGAAGAAATATTTTCCTACTATTATCCTTACCTGTGTCTTCATCGCAGGCTTGCTCACCTTCAACCAATACGGCGAAAGCTGGGATGACCGTTCGCTCCAAAAATACGCCGAGAAATCCATTGCCGCTTACACTACTTTTCCGCAGGAAGGCACAGTCAACATCGGGCGCGAAGACCTTGGCTTTTACGGCCCCTTCTTCGTCATGCTCACGGACGTGCTTTCCAAATCTCTCAACACGTTCCTGCCCTTCTCCCTGCCCGACCTGCGCCACCTTGTTTACTATCTCACTTATTTTGTGGGCGTACTTGCCTTTCACTCCATCGCAAAACGCTGGCTCAGCCCCATCCCTGCCCTCGGCGCAACGCTGCTCTTCGCGACACAACCCGTCTTCTGGGGTCACGCCTTCATCAACCCCAAAGACACGCCGTTCCTTTCGCTCTTTCTTCTTTCCATTTCTTTGGGGATGCAAGCCTTCAACAAGCTCGAACTGAATCCACCCATCGACCTTTCCCCACGCTCCAAACGGACTCTCACGCTTCTGACCGCGCTCTGGCTTGTCACCGTCTTCGGGCTTTTTATCTTCACCCAAGCCATTCTCACCTATATCGAAACCCTCGTCGCTTCTGCGCAGACGGGTCACACCAATCTCTTTTCTCTCATTGCCAAGAATATCACCGAAGTCCCCGCCGAAACCTATATCCAACGTTACTTCATCCTCTTCCTCCAACTCCGCACCTATTACTCGTTACTCGTTACTCTGACCCTGCTCATTGCATACTACCGCCTAAATCCCAATCTACCAATCTACCTATTTACCGTTCTCCCCGCCGCCCTCCTGCTCGGATTCTCCACCTCCACCCGCATCCTCGGACCGTTCGCCGGATTACTCATCACGTATTACGCATTAGTGCGAAGCCTCCCCGTGGGACGAACAAAAGGCAAGCAAGCACTTCCTGCCCTCGCCATGTACGCCGTCGTCGCTTTGATGGCAACCTACATCTCCTGGCCCTATCTGTGGATGAATCCCATTCCGCGTTTCTTTGAAAGTCTGCGCGAGATGTCGCTGTATCCTTGGCTGGGCGGAGTAATCTTCAACGGCACACTTTACCAATCTACCAATTTACCAACCTCTTATCTACCAACCCTGCTAGCAATTCAGTTGACCGAACCGGTCTGGTTGTTGTCCATTGCCGGATGGGTCGTGGCAGTTCTGGACAAGTCAAAGAAGCGGACTCTCGTCGAAGTTTCGCTGCTATGGTTTGTAATCCCGCTCCTTGCGTTCATCGGTTTTAAAGTCGCGCTCTACGATAACTTCCGCCAGATTCTTTTCATCCTGCCTCCCATCTTTTTGATGGCGGGTGTTGCGTTTGAAGCGGTAAAGAATGTAAAATGGCAAGCCGCGTTGATCGTGTTGAGTTTGTTGCCTGGCATTTTGGGAATCGTCTCATTGCATCCTTATGAATATGTTTATTACAACCAGTTCATTGGCGGCGTGAACGGCGCGGACGGTCGCTTTGAAACGGATTATTGGGCAACATCCTATCGCGAGGCGGCGGAGTATGTGAACGGCGTCGCTTCGCCGAATGCAAATATTTGGGTTGAAGGACCGGCGCAATTGTTTTCATTGTTCGCGCGCGAAGACTTGAAAATTTACTCGACGGGTGAAACGGAACGCGCAGAGTCGTATGAGTATGTTGTGACCCTCGCTCGTTATGGATTTGAAGATTCTATTTATCCCGATGCAAAGATCGCCCATAAGATCGAACGCGATGGCGCTGTGTTGACCGTCATCAAAAAACCTTGACTTGATATGAAGATAGTTTCTGCTGTGAAGGAAGGTATCAAAAGACAAAACCTTTGGGTGTTGTCTTTGTTTTTCGTATGCCTGCTTGTGGGTCTTGTTGTGTTCAACGACTACGGCGCGAGCTGGGACGAAAACATCATGCAGGTCTACGCGGATCAGTCTCTAAAGAATTACGTTGAATGGCGTGAACAGGGCGAGGTCAAGCTTGAGCATGAGACCTTGCAGTATTACGGTCCCTTTTTCATGATGACGGTTCAAACGACTTCCCGATGGTTGAGCAATATATCTCAAGCCAATATCGCGGACTTGCGCCACCTGATTTATTTTCTTGTCTACTTTGCCAGCGTCGTCGCGTTTTATACGATTGCCCGTCGCTGGTTTGACCCGCTTTCTTCCATCGGCGCGACGTTTCTGTATGCGTCTCAGCCGCTTCTGTGGGGACATGCCTTTATCAACCCAAAAGATGCGCCGTTCATGTCGATGATGGTTATCAGCATCGCGGCGGGACTCAAAATGGTCGATGCCGTTCACGCCCAGCCCGATTCGGATTTGCCTACTACCAAGCCGCGGGTATGGGTGGTGTCTCTGTTGTGGCTTGCTTCTGTGCTGGTTCTGTTTCTGTTTACCGAATCTGTGCATAACCTGATTACGGAACTTGTCGTTTCAGCGAAGGCAGGCGAGGCAAACATCGTCTTGATGCTCGCCTCAAAATTGAATCAAGTTCCTGCGAAGGTTTATATCGAACGCTATTTTGTTCTGTTTTTGCGTGCGCGTTCTGTTTACACGGCTCTATCCTTTGCTTTCATTCTTTATTTCTGGTATCGTACACAGCCGATTCTATTGAAAGTGTTGACGATTGTCCTCGTCCCTGCGGTCTTGTTGGGCTTTACGACCTCCACGCGGGTGCTGGGACCCTTTGCCGGAGTCATCATTGCTTATTTCATGCTTCGGAACAAGTCGCGGATTTCTTTTATAGCGATTTTGATGTATGCATCCATTGCCATCACCGCGGCATATCTGACCTGGCCCTTCCTGTGGATGAATCCGGCAGGGAACCTGTTGGCGAGCGTGCAAAAAATGTCCGCCTTCCCGTGGGCGGGCGACGTATTGTTCAATGGGAATTTTTACAAGGCTGCGGATATTCCATTTGTCTATTTGCCCACCTTGTTGTTGTATCAAATGACCGAGCCGGTTTGGATATTGGTTTTGCTTGGCTTGGGCATTTCGCTTTTTAGTAATCAGAGAAAACCAGACCTGGTCGTTTTATTCTCGCTTTGGTTCCTCTTGCCGTTTTTGTATCTCTTCCTGGGTAACGCCATCCTCTTCGACAATTTCAGGCATGTTCTTTTCATCCTGCCAGCGGTCTTTCTCATGGCAGGCAGTGTCTTTGAAAGAATCGCTAAAACAAGTTGGCGAATTGCTGCCATTGTTGTGTGTATTTTGCCGGGTATTTTTGGTATTATCTCCCTCCATCCCTATGAGTATGCTTATTACAACCAATTCATTGGCGGACTCAAAGGAGCGCAGGGACGTTTCGAAACTGAATACTGGCTGACATCCTACCGCGCGGCGGCGGAGTACATCAACGAGCACGCCTCTCCCGACGCCGGGGTCTGGGTCGATGGACCCGGGCATACCTTCTCCCCGTTTGCGCGTGAAGACCTGAAGATCAACTCGTGGAGTTCGGTAGACCCGGTTGATCGATATGAGTATGTGGTGGCGTCCTACCGCTTTATCTCAAATGAAACCGCCCAGCCGAACGCGGAAGTTGTATATGAAATCATCCGCGATGATGTGGTGCTGGCTGTCATTAGAAAACCTTGAATGCCATTTGAAAGAGAAAACGATGAACCTACTTGAAACCATTACCAAAAAAACCTTACTTGCCGATGGCGCGATGGGAACCATGCTCCATTCGCGCGGAGTCGGCTTCGACAAATGCTTCGACGAGTTGAACCTCACCAACCCCGCCTCCGTGGCAGACGTTCACCGCGAATACATCGAAGCGGGCGCGGAGTTGATTATCACCAATACCTTCGGCGCGAATCGCTATAAGTTGACCAAACATGGCTTGCAGGATGACGTTGCTGAGATCAATCGCGCAGGTGTGGAGCTGGCGAAACGCGTGGTCGCTGCCTCATTCAAAGATGTGCTCATCGCTGGGGACGTTGGTCCTCTTGGGGTGAGAATCGCCCCGTATGGACGAGTCAAGCTCGAGGAGGCGCGAGAGGCGTTTGCGGAGCAAATCAAAGCCCTGGCAAATGCAGGCGCGGACTTGATCCTGATCGAAACCATGTCTGACCTGTATGAAATTCAAGAAGCCATTAAAGCGGCAAAGGAAAACTGCGCGCTTCCGATCATCGCATCTGTGACCTTCACCCGCGACGACCGCACCGTATTGGGCGATGACCCTGTCAAAGTGGCGCATCGGCTCGCTGCGGCAGGTACAGACGTAATCGGCGTCAACTGTTCCGGCGGACCTTCGCAACTGTTGCGCATTCTCAAGCAAATGCGGCAAGCCGAACCGAATGGAAAATTCTGGGTCAAGCCCAACGCGGGCTGGCCCGAACAAGTTAGCGGACGTATCATGTACCCTGCCGATGCAGAATACTTCGGCGAGTATGCGATTCAATTCCGCGAAGCGGGTGCGAACATCGTGGGCGGATGCTGCGGTACGACCCCTCAACACATCGCCGCGATGAAAAAATCGTTGGAATCCATGCGCGCAAAAACCTCCGAGGTCTTGGAGACCTCGGAGGTTTCAGAGGCAGAGACCGCCGAGCCTGAAGACCAACCGACCCAGCTTGCTCAAAAACTTGCAAACGGCAAATTTACCATCTGCATCGAGATGGACCCGCCGCGCGGACTCTCGACTCACAAACTGCTGGCAGGCGCATCTTTGCTTTACGACTCCGGCGCAGACATTATCAATGTCGCGGACAGTCCGCTCGCGCGTATGCGTATGTCTGCCTGGGCAGTGTGTGACGTGGTTCAACGCACGATCGGCGTCGAAACCACCTTGCATTTCCCTACCCGTGGGCGTAACCTCCTGCGCGTGCAAGGCGACTTGCTTGCTGCGCATGCCATCGGTCTGCGCAATGTCTTCGTCGTCATGGGCGACCCGACCTCCATCGGCGATTACCCCGAAGCGACAGATAATTATGATCTCGTTCCGTCTGGTCTCATCAAACTCATCAAGCAAGGCTTCAACATGGGTGTCGATCATTCCGGCACGAGCATCGGTCAGCCCACCAGTTTCTTCGTCGGCGCGGCGCTCAACCTTTGCCCGCAAGATATAGAGACCGAAGTCAAGAACCTGCATCGCAAGATCAAAGCCGGCGCAGATTTCTTCCTCACCCAGCCCATCTATCGCGCCGATGACGGTCCAAAACTCATCGAAGCCTACGAAGCCAAACACGGCAAACTCAATAAACCCATCCTTGCGGGCATCCTTCCGCTCGTCAGCGCCAAACATGCCAACTTCCTGCACAACGAAGTCCCCGGCATCTCGATCCCCGACGAAGCCCGCGCCCGCATCGGATCCGCTGGTGATGGCGCTGCAAAAGTCGGCGTGGAGTTGGCGGTTGAATTAATTCAAGGAATCAAAAGTTGGGCAAGCGGCATTTACATGATGCCCCAGTTCCACCGCTACGACCAAGCCTCCGAGATCATTGTGGCTGTGAAAGAATAAATAATGCTCCGCCGCCGTCCTCGGCGGCGGAGCAATTTATAATCAACGCATGAAATTTTCCCGCATCTTTTTCAGCGCTTTGACCGGTCTCCTCACCAGCCTTTTTCTGGCGGTGACCTTTTTCCACTATTCGGATTTCCCCTCGCTGATAGACCGCCTCTTTCTCGTATTTATCCCGACACTCGCCTTTGGCATTCTCTTCCACCAAACCTTCCCCGCCATCTCTGCTTGGATTAGTAATCTCCAATCTCCAAGCTCCAAACCTTCCTTCCTCCTCTCATTTCTCGTTACTCTTAACTTAACCTACGGTGCTATCGGCTTCTTCCAATCCGTCCTCCGTACCCCGTTTGGGATGTTCCTATTCACATCCGTTTTTATGACCATGGGAACAACACTTGGCTATTTCCTCGTTCAGCATGCAGCGACATCCTTCCGCAGCGGATTTCTCAGCAAGCCATTGAACGTTATCCTCGTACTATCCCTTCCCATTCTCTGGGTCGCTTTCACCTTTGCCGCCGCACAATTCCCCTCCATGTTCTTGCCAGACTACATCCGCGTCCCTCAAGAATGGATGTCCCTTTTCCTCCTCACCGCCTTTGCCACTATCTTCCTATCACTCTTCATTCTCACTCATCACTCGTCACTCATCACTCGCTTCATTCATCATTCATCATTCATCCTTCATCCTTCCCCCGGTCTCTACGCCGCAGGCATGTTCTTCCTCATCGAACTCATCATCTCCCGCGCTTTGAACCACCCTGCGCTCGAAACCAACACCGTCCTCTTCGAAGCCGATGCCGGTCCGTGGATGACCATCCTCGCCAGCCCGGAGGGTGCTGCCATCAATCGCTCGGTGCATCCGTTGAGTTTGCTCATCATCCGCCCGTTAGTGAGATTAGTTTCCAGCGTGATGGGCGAACACTACGCCCTCGGCGGGATGCTGGTCGTCTCTGCCGTTGCCGGGCTATGTGTCTTCATGACCTGGCTCTTCGTCAAACGCGCCACGGAATCAAAGACCTACGCATTTCTCTTCGCCATCCTCCTCGGCTCGACAGCCACACATCTGCTCTTCGGTTCGTTGACGGAGAACTACATCTTCGGTGCGGCGACATTAATATTCTTCTTTCTTCTCACTCAATCGAACGAGACTCGTTCCTCGTTTCTTGTCCCCGCTGGTTTGTTGCTATTTGGAGTCACGATTACCAACATCGCCCAAGGCGTGATTGCATTATTCTTCAATAAGTTCAGTTTCAAGCGTTTGTTTCAATATTCTTTCATCGTCCTTGCGCTTGGGATTGTATTGACCATCGCCACAAACATCATTTATCCGAATTTCATCACTTTCTTTTTCGTACCGAACGATGTTGCCTTTGAATTTAATTTTGTTAAAACTTCTTCCGCCGGTGTCCTTTCCGACCCAATGCGGTTGTCGGAACCGGGATCCATCGTTCGTAAACTGAATGTGGTGTCTCGCTCCGTCATCCTTTATGGCGCAGTGGGACCCAAAGTGATCGAGGCCGTATCCGAGAAACCGCCATTCCCCACCATCGACATCAAAACTTTCGACGTCCGCGCCGGAATGCTTGCTTCCTACAAAGGATGGTCGAATCTGTCCCTTGCTTTGTGGCTGGCTTTGCTGGTAGGCGCATTTTTCATGTTCGCGAAAGGCTGGCGCGCTTCGAAACATACTCCACTCATGCTCGGTCTGCTCGGTGCGTTGGGATTCAACTTCCTCATGCATCTGTTTTATGGCACAGAACTCTTTCTTTACACTCCATACTGGGTCTATGCGTTCGTGCTGTTTATCGCGCTGGCATTCTCCGACCTTTCGGAAAAACACTGGTTTCAATGGGGTCTTACTGTCACCGTATTGGCGTTGATGGTCAATAACTTCAATTTCATCTTCAACATCTTCCGCGCCCTCGCGCCCTTTTACGCGGCAGCACCATAGACCTCTCTACTTGTCTACTTGTTTACCTGTCTACTTCTTCACCCATCTACCCCTTTCCGTGTCTACCCATTAAAATACATGCATGACGATCCTCCGAAAATCCGCGCCGCTGGCTCTGGCGGTTCTATCTCTTGTCTTGGCAGGGTACCAATTTACATTGACCTTTTCTTCTGGTGAGTGGAGAAATTCGTCAGACGAGATGGTCTCCAAATGGGAGGACCGGGTTCAGGCGTTGCATGAGGCGCTGCCTGCGGGGGTGAGTCAGGTTGGGTATGTGGACGATGCCGCGTTGAGTGGCGATGCGTCGCAGTTGGATGTCAACGAATTTCAACTGATGCAGTATTCGGTTGCGCCGGTTGCAATTCAGGCTGGGATGGGTCATGAGTGGATCGTCGGCAATTTCAGAGACGATGAAAATCTTGAAGCGTGGCTAGCCGAAGAGTTGGGGATATTTGAACTTCAGGAGTTCGGCTTCGGCTTGTATCTCATTCATGACATGGAAAATTAAATGACGCTGCTCCTGTCGTTTGCCGCATTGTTGCCGCGCCTCCTGCTGGGGTTTTGGTTCGTTCATTTCATTTGGAATGCGATGGATGGAAAGTCCCTGCTGGTTAAGGTGTTTTTATCGGGGGGCGTTGGGTTTGGTGTTTCTTCGTTGTTCGGTTTCTTGTGGATTTGGCTGGGACTGCCGCTCGCGATGTATGCCATTCTTGAAAGTATCGTTGCCATTGCGTTGACAGGCTGGATGTTTTTTGCGCGTCGCCTTCGCTTTCCAAAACTGATAGATAAGCCTGACCTTGTGTGGGGTTCGATTCTTGCGGCAGGCGTTTTCATCTTCGCCCTCAATCTCTTTTTTTACGCCCTGCAATACCCGCACGGCCGCCCGGATGCGTGGATCAACTGGAACGTGGTCGCGCGTTTTATTTACCTCGGCGGTGCAGACTGGCAAGCCACCTTCCTGCGCCAGTGGGACCATCCCGATTATCCGCTTTTCGTGGCGGTGACGAATGCCATCACCTGGACGCTCATCCGCGAACCGTCCACCTGGGGATCTGTTGCCTTTCACTTCGTCAATACCTTCTTCACAGCAGGGCTTTTATTTTCGCTCGTGAATCGCTTTCGAGATTTCAAGCAAGCTGTTTTGGCGACGATGATCTTCATTTCGCTCCCCTTCACAGTCGGGCAGGGCATGCGCCAATATGCAGATTTACTGCTGGCTTATCTCATCCTCGCCGCAGGCGGCTTAACCCTGCTATATTTGCAAACAAAAGAGACTCGGCTTGCAGTGTTGGCAGGATTGTTAGCCGGGGTTAGCGGTTGGGCGAAGAACGAGGGCTTGATGGCGATCGTTGGGGTATCGGTAGTTTGGGTTTTGCTTGCCCTGAAAAAAGAGGAAAGACCCGCGTTTCGAAATTATATTTTCGGGCTGGCGTTTCCGCTTTTGGTGACTACCCTCTTCAAACTTTTCCTCGCTCCATCCAATGACCTGCTCTCGGCGCACGGGAGCCCGTTCGACAAGATTTTAGATGCCGAACGATATCTGATTATTTTCAGAGAAGCAGGCGTCATGCTCCGGAAACTTGGCGGCGTCGGCCTGATCGGACTTATAATTTTATTGGCGCTCGTCATCGGCAGGTCTGCGAATCGCGTCCACGGCATGTGGGTGATTGCTGTCGTGACCCTTTTGCAATTGACAGCATACTTTGGGATTTTCCTTCTCACTCCCAACGACCAGACCTGGCACTTGAATACATCTTTAGACCGTTTGTATCTGCACGTTCTTCCGCTTGCATTCCTTTGGCTTTTTGTCTGGTTAAAGTCCCCGCAGAAACAACCATAAACCGCCTATTTTCTGCGTGGTAGAATGATTTGTAAGAATTCGGATGATCTTATATGCATGCTCTTGATTTCTGGAAAATCGTTACCATGGACTATTCAAACCTGCTTGAAAGCCTGATCGCATTTTTGCGAAGTCAGGATATTCAGTTTTGTGTGATTGGCGGACAGGCAGTCAACGCCTATGTCGAGCCGCTGGTCAGCCTTGATTTGGACCTGGCGGTAGCTGTCCATCAGATCGAAAAGGTGGAAGCCCTGCTTGAAACGCAATTTATGGTAAAGCGTTTTCCTCACAGCCTGAATATTTCGATTCCCAACTCGGATGTGCGTGTGCAAATCCAGACCGATGAGCGATACGCAGCCTTCCTGAAAAATGCCAGCGAGCAAAATGTGCTGGGCATGCAACTGCCGGTCGCCAGCGTGGAAGACGTGTTGCAGGGAAAGGTTTGGGCGATTTCAGACCCGGAACGGCGCGGAAGCAAACGCCAAAAAGACCTCGCCGACATTTCCCGCATCCTTGAATCATATCCGGGCTTGCGCGGCAACGTCCCTCAGGAAATCCTCAACCGCCTCATGGACTGACCCATGCTCCTCACCATCGACATCGGCAACACCAATCTCACACTTGGACTCTACGAAGGCGACAAACTTGGCGCGCATTGGCGTCTCGCCACCGATCATAACCGTATGCCCGATGAATACGGCTTGCAGTTTTTAGGCTTGCTGCAAAACGCGGGCAAGACCATCAGAGACATTAAAGGCATATCGCTTGCATCCGTCGTCCCGCCGTTGACGGGGCGCGTCATCCAAGCCTGCCGCGAGTATCTCAAACAGGAGCCGCTTGTGGTGGATACCGGCGTCAAAACTGGCATCAAGATCCGCTATGAAGACCCCAAAGCCGTCGGCGCGGATAGAGTCTGCGATGCGGTGGCGGTGATGAAAATGTACGGTGGTCCCGCCTGTGTGGTGGACTTTGGCACAGCCACCACCTTCAACGCCATCACGAAAGACGGCGAATATCTCGGCGGCGCGATCACAGCCGGCATCAATCTCGCCGCCGAAGCGCTTTACACCCGCGCCGCAAAACTTCCGCGCATCGACCTGCAAGTGCCGCCTTCGGTCATCGGGCGCAACACCATTCATGCCATGCAATCGGGGCTGCTCTTCGGTTACGTCAGCATGGTTGAAGGCATGGTTACCCGTTTTCGTACTGAACTTGGGGAGGATATGAAAGTCGTCGCGACGGGCGGGCTGGCAGAAGTCGTTGCCAAAGAGACCAAGGTCATCAACGTCATCTCTCCCTGGCTCACACTCGAAGGTCTGCGCCTGATCTGGGAACTCAATCGTTAATTTGCTCCGAAGGAGTGCGTCGCACCAGACGGGTGGATTCGTCTCCTTAAGTGGATTTGTCCACAGGTTGAGAGAATCCACTTAAGTCTGGTGCGACGCACCTGGAGAATCGCAACGACCCATGACACCTGTCATGGGTCGTTGTGATTCATCTCATGCCTGCGCGCGAGGATTGATGATTTTACACACTCTTTACATCGCAGTTACAGCCATACAATATCAATAATCAATTCACCATAGGAGAATGAACATGCACAGGAACAAATTATTCGTAGCATTTGTAATCGTCTGTATCGGACTGGCGGCGTGCGCGCCCCCGCCTCTTTCTTCGACGTCGAGCGGGTTCATCCCATTGAGCGACTCTCAGCCCGTAGCGGCTGTGAACCCATCGAGCGCATCGCAGGAACAGCCCGCAGCGGCATCATCCAATAATGCGCAGGCAGGTGCCGACCATCACTCCGATGTGGACCTGACCCACCTTGAAGTGGGCGATGGAAAATATTCCACCAGCCCGCAGGTTGGGTATGTCTATTCGTGTATGACCCAGTTCAACGGCGGCGGCGCGACCGGCACCGGTTCATGGATGAACGGCGACGGCACCTGGGATGCCACCAAGAAAGCGGTCGTGGACGGTTCTGTAACATGGCCGAGCAGCTTCACGGTCTCTCTTCAAGGCGACCAACGTGTGTTCACCGGCAACGACCTGCCGGATCACCCCACGGGCAACTACCCTGTCTCATCCAGCGACGATGCCTATGCCGTGGATCGCAACCCCAATTCCATTCAAGAACAGTCCATCACCTTGAGCTTGCCCGTCAACCCAATTGCAGCGGCACAGCCCAATTGTGTGGGCGGCGAAGTTGGCATCCTGCTCTCCGGTGTGGCGATTTTCAACGCTTTCGATGCAGAAGGACACGATGCTGTTGCGCATGAGGTGCAGGATGGCTGCGATGGACATCCGCAGGTCTCTGGCTTCT
This sequence comes from Chloroflexota bacterium, assembly GCA_016191955.1. Classification (GTDB taxonomy): domain Bacteria; phylum Chloroflexota; class Anaerolineae; order Anaerolineales; family Villigracilaceae; genus Villigracilis. The sequence goes on along the minus strand of JACPVC010000052.1, from coordinate 958 downwards.
ATCACTATCATAGCTTGAGCGATTGTGTTGTAGACACTTCCACCAGCGGGCATTCCTCCCTGGTCGGTTATGCCTTCGATGGTTATGGCATCTACGGTTACTACGGCGAGGACGGCGCGGAAGTGACTAATGAAGACTTGGACGCATGCCACGGTCATACGCATGTGGTCGAATGGGACGGGCAGATGGTGGAGATGTATCACTATCACGCCACGCATGAGTTCCCATATACGGTTGGTTGTTTCCATGGCACGCCTGCTGTGCGAGCGCTTTCCACGGGCGGTGTGCCGCAAGGCAACAGTGGACAAGGTCAGGGGCAGAATCAGCCTGCTGGACAGAATCAGTCCACAGGTCCGGTTGGAGGCGCGCAGGGTGGGCAAGGGCAGCAACCTCCGCAAGAAGCCATCAGCGCGTGCAGTGGATTATCCGTCGGCGCATCCTGCTCCATCAACACCCCGAATGGAACCCTGAGTGGAACCTGCGGAGCGCCTCCGAACTCAACGCAACTGGCATGTATGCCCGCGGGTGGACCTCCTCCCTAATGTTTTTCGTAGCGCGAGATACCCCTTCGACAAGCTCAGGACAAGTATCTCGCGTTACGGTTTTATCCATGACACCTGTCATGTCGGTTGGTGATGGCGTGCATGGAAGTTCTGCAAAGATGATGATTGCGCACACTCCTTGTAAAGCCTTTGCATCCATACAATAGCTTCAAGATCGAACGAAGGAGCGTACATGGTCAAACGAAAAACAAATTTACTTTACCAGTCAGACGACAGTATGTCGTAACTAAACCATTTGAAAAAAGGAGTCAACATGAAAAACAAAAAATATTTACTTATCATCTGTATTGCATTGTTCGCTGTTCTTATGAGCGCGTGTGCCGGCGCAGTGAGCGAAACCCCGGCACAGGCAGCCGACCAGCAGACCGTGCCCGGTGTGGAAGCCTCGTTGAACG
>JACPVC010000148.1 GCA_016191955.1 Chloroflexota bacterium | reverse complement strand
GGAACATTGATTCTTTGCCCATCCAATTGGCGAACAACTTGTATGGATCAGTTTTATTTTATCCTGTAATTCATCCACGATTGATTGCAGCAGCGATTCTATGACCAATCCAAAACTTTAAGCCGGGCGTAGGGTGATAATATGAACATGCGTGCTATAATGCCGTTAAGTTCGGTTGTTACGCAATTCACCATTGCCAAACTACTCACAACTCAACCGCTCCACTACCCAAACTACCCGGCTATCTAAACTATACAACTAAAATGTCTTTTGCCCACCTCCACGTCCATACCGAATATTCCCTGCTCGATGGCTTCTCGAACATCAAGAAGTTGGTCAAACGCGTCAAAGAAATGCACATGGATTCGGTCGCCATCACCGACCACGGCACAATGTTCGGCGTAATCGACTTCTATAAAGCCGCCAAGTCGGAGGGTGTCAAGCCCATTATCGGGTTGGAAGCCTACATGGCGGCGCGCGGCATGAAGGACAAGGATTCCAAGCTCGACCGTTCCTCCTTCCATTTATTGCTTCTCGCAGAAAACCAGACGGGCTACCAGAACTTATTGAAGATCGCCTCTGCCGCCCAACTCGACGGTTTCTATTACTATCCCCGCATCGACCATGACTTTTTAGCGGCACACTCCGAAGGGCTGATCTGCACCTCGGGCTGTATGTCTGCCGAGATTCCGCGCGCGCTGTTGAACGAAAACCCCGAGGAGGCTTTGCGCAAGTGGAACTGGTATTACGACGTCTTTGGCCCCGACCGATTCTTTGTGGAGTTACAGCAGCACAATATTCCCGAAATTCTCGATCTCAATAAGAAACTGCTCGAACTCGGGGCGCGCTATTCGGCACGTTATATTGCCACCAATGACGTCCATTATGTAAACCAGGAAGATGCGAAATTGCAGGATGTATTGCTGGCGATCCAGACCAACTCCACATACAACGACCCCGAACGTATGCGCATGACCGACGATTCGTATTTTCTGCGCTCGCCCACGGAAATGAGCCGGCTCTTTGCGGAGGTCCCCGAATCGCTCTCGAATACTTTGCTCATTGCCGAACGCTGCAACGTTGACCTTGGATTCAAAGGCTATCACCTGCCCGAATTCCCCGTCCCGGAAGGCTACACCGCTGAGACGTATCTGCGCTCGTTGTGCGAGACTGGGGCGAGGAAAAGGTATAAGGATGACGCAGACAGCCAAAAAGTCCGCGAGAGGCTGAACTACGAGTTGAGCGTCATCCACTCGATGGGATTCGATGCCTACTTCCTCATCGTGTGGGACCTGTGTTCCTTCGCCCGCGAGCATGGCATTTGGTATAACGCGCGCGGTTCGGCGGCGGGGTCCATCGTGGCGTACACGCTTGAAATTACGATGGTCGACCCGCTCGAGCATGCGCTCATCTTCGAACGCTTCCTCAACCCTGGGCGTATCTCGATGCCTGATATCGATCTCGACTTCCGCGACGACCGCCGTCATGAGATGCTCGAATACTGCGCGCGCAAATACGGTGACGACAAAGTGGCGCAGATCATCACCTTCGGCACGATGGGCACGAAAGCTGCCATCCGTGACGTGGCGCGTGTGATGGAAATTCCGCTGCCAGAAGTGGATAAGGTTGCCAAGCTGGTTCCGTTCGCGGCGGGCGGCACGACCATGAGTGAAGCGCTCGAGATCAGGGAATTCAAGCAAATTTACGACACCGATCCAAAGATGCGCGAAGTGATCGACATCGCCGCAAAAATGGAAGGGACGGTTCGCAACGCAGGCACGCATGCGGCAGGTGTGGTCATCTCCGATAAACCCATCCTTGAGTATTTGCCGCTGCACCGCCCGACCTCCAACTCGGAGGATACACCCATCAAGTCGGTGACCCAGTTCGAAATGGGCATCCTCGATTCGCTTGGCATGTTGAAGGTCGACTTCCTCGGTCTCATCACGCTGACCGTCATGGCGCGTGCGTGTGATTTGATCTTCAAACGTCATGGCATCAAATTCGATCTGAATAACATTCCACTTGACGACCCCAACTCCTTTGAATTGATGGGCAGCGGACAGACCGCGGGGCTGTTCCAGATCGAAGGCGGCGGCCTGACGCGCTGGCTCGTCCAGATGAAGCCGCAGAACCTCGATAACATCATTGCGATGGTGGCGCTTTATCGTCCGGGTCCGATGGCGTTCATCCCCGATTACATCGCGCGTATGCACGGCGAAGCGGAAGTGGAATATCGTCACCCCGCGATGGAGCCGATCTTCAAAGATACCTTCGGCATCCCGGTCTATCAAGAACAACTGATGCGTGCCGCCGTTGAACTCGCTGGGTACACACCTTCCGAGTCCGATGAGCTGCGTAAGGCGATCTCGAAAAAGAAGAAAGAAGATATCGATAAACACCGCGCCAAGTTCGTGAAAGGCGCCGTTGAAAAAGGTATTGAACAATCCACCGCCGATGCCATCTATACCGACTGGGAAGAGTTTGCAAGGTATGGATTTAATAAGAGCCATGCGGCAGATTACGGTGTGATCGCCGTTCAAACCGCGTACCTCAAATCACACTACCCCGCCGAATATATGACCGCACTTATGTCCGCTTCGGCTGGGCAGACCGAAAAAGTCGCCTTCTATGTTGCGGATGCGCGCACGATGGGCGTGCCCGTCCTGCAACCCGACATCAACTCCTCAATGTGGGACTTCGACATTGAAGATGTCGAAATAGATGCTCAAGCCGCCATACCATTAACGGGCACTTTCCCCGGCGGCGCTTCTGCCAACAATTCTTTCGCCGTCCTCGGCGAAAGGAGCAAGAAAATACCACATATCCGTTTCGGCTTGGGCGCGATCAAGAACGTCGGTGAAGGCGCGGTCAGACCTATCATCGAAGAACGCCTCGCCAACGGAAAATTCTCCGAACTCAACGACTTCGCCCGCCGCGTCGACCTTCGCACCGTCGGCAAGCGCGCGCTCGAAGGTCTCATCAAAGTCGGCGCACTCGACTCATTCGGTAACCGTGCCTCCCTGCTCGCCTCGCTTGACCGCATCGTTGCCATCTCCAGCAATCACTTCCGCGCCGCCGATGCGGGGCAAATGAGTCTCTTCGGTGCGGCGACGGGCATCGTCGAAGAAATTCACCTGCCCGAAGTCAAAGACGTGGACAAGCGCGAGATGCTCAACTGGGAGCGCGAGCTCATCGGTCTCTACATCTCAGATCATCCGCTCAACGAATATCAAGCCATCCTCGCGCAAATCGTCAGCTACTTCACAGGTCAACTGCCCGAAGCCAGCCACGAAGAAAAGGTCCGCATCGCGGGTCTCATCACTGGCGTGCGCCCCTACACCACCAAAACCGGCAAGCCTATGGGTTTCGCCGCGCTCGAAGACATCCAAGGTACCGTCGAACTCGTGCTCTTCCCCAAGACCTGGGAACAATCGCGCGAAAAACTAACCGTCGGTCAGATCGTCATCGTCGAAGGCAAAGTGGACCAGGGCAGCACTCCGCCCAAGATTTTGGTGGATACGGTCAAAACTGAAATCGCTGTGACAACAGCGGCTTCGCCTGACTCCATCGTCAAGTATGATGCGACTCCCAAGCCGCTTCTCGCTCGAACCGAAGCCCAATCCCCCCGCCGCCCGGATCAAACGAAGCCGACACCTGCCACACAACCCAAACCGAATCCCACGCCGACAAATGTAGGTCACGCTTTTAGCGTGACAGACTCCCCCAAGCAAGAAAGTCACGCTACAAGCGTGACTTACGCAAAGCAAACCGCCGAACCCGCAGCATCCTACAACACCGACAACGACATGCCCCCGCCGCCTGATAACTTCCCCGACGGCTGGGACATGGAATGGCAGCCCTCTTTCGACGAAGCCGCCATCGCCGCGAAACCCGCGCCGAAATTCAAGAAAGATGAGCCCATCACTCCTCCGCTGGTGACACGCGCTGTCGAGGCGTTGGCAAAAGTTGAAGAGCTGAATCAGACCGAAGACCGGGACGAGGCGTTCATTCCGTCGTTGTATGTCCCGCTTGCCAAAGAGAACAAGGACAAGGAACATCCGCCCCAGCAAATCACCATCCTCCTGCGCCCCACCGGTGACAGGGACCGCGACAAGCGCCGCATCAAGACCTTGTACGGTACGCTCATCTCCTATCACGGACGCGACAAGTTCAGCTTCCAGATCTTCGAGAACGGCAAGGGACACCTGATCGACTTCCCCAACGACACCACCCGCATCTGCCCCGAACTGCTCGAACGCCTCAAGAAGTTGATGGGCGAAGAAAACTGGCGCGTGGAAGAGATTACGTTTCAGTAACAAAGAACTCCGAGAATGCTCTCGGAGTTCTTTGTTACTCGATCAACTTATCATATTCTGCATGCGTGCCTATCCAAAACCAGATCAAGCCTTCCGCAATTTCAACCCAAAGAGCGCGATACTTCTTCGCTCATCACATCGGAAGTTTTGCTATCTCACTTTTGCAAACGCGCGGACGGGGAACGTCCCGGCTCCTTTGATCTTGGGCGGGGCAGCCGTAAAATGGAAACCTTCATCTGGGACGTTTTCCAGATTGCATAAATGCTCGGCGATGATAATCTCATGCCGCAACAACGTGGAGTGGACGGGTCTGGCGTTCCCCCGTGTATCGTCGATGTTGTGCGAGTCGATGCCTACGAGTTTGACTCCGCAGTCACGCAGATAGATCGCCGCATCTTCGGTGAGGAAGGGATGGTTTTCGAAATATGCATCTGTCGCCCAATTCTCCGCCCAGCCCGTGTGGACCAACACGGCGCGCCCGCGCAATTCCTTCCCTTTGAAATCTTCCGCTCGAACGGCTAATCCGCTGCGATAATCCGCGCGGATGACGATGCCTTCGAGGTCTACAAAATGCTCCAATTCCATTTCGGAGAGGTCTTTGCCATCGGCGTAACGATGAAAGGGACTGTCCACATATGTGCCGGTGTTCGTCACGATTTCGATCTTGCCGATCTGAAATTCCGTACCGGGTTCATATCGTCCGCGCGAGGCTTCGCGGCTGAGATAGTCGCAGACGATGGCGGCGGGCAGCCCTTTGTAGGTGACCAGCCCATCGTGGATGGTGTGACTGAGATCAATGTAGGATGGATCGCCCATAAGATTGATCGGCTGGCGTTTGTGAGATTCGGCAATGATCTCCTTGTTCAGAATCCGCACCTGTCCAACCATTAAGAGGCGCATATCTTGCACAATGTAATCGGCAAGCTCCTTATCGGAAATATTGTCGTCTTGAATATCGAGGCGGAAGTCCTGTCCCTGAATCCCGCCGCCGTTGGTGAAGTCAATTTCAAAGTCGAACTTTACGCGTTTGGTCATGATTATTTCCTTCTCTGCTCTTATGGGGGCCTAGCCCCCATAAGAGCAGTTACACAAATAAATTTCTCACGTCATCCACAGGGATGACAGAGGGCTTGTCCAGCATGTAAAACCTTGCGCTTGACCAGGGATATTCCTCCGGGGTGTTTGCCAGATTCCACTTGGGGCGACAGGGATTGTAATGGATATATTCCATCTTCTGCCAGAGAAAATCGGCTGTAAACACATCGCGCGCGTCGTAGCTATCTTCCCAAATCTTATACTGTTGATCATCATGTTTATTCAGCTTTTGCAAAACATCCAGTTGTCCCGTTTTTTCCTCTGCCATTAATTGACGGATGATTTGCCGCGCGGTATGTCGTTTAAAATCGCGCATAAAATCAGACATGGGATGTTCCCTGCTGAATTTACAGATCAAATGAACATGATTGGGCATGATGACAAAGCAGAATAATTCCATGCGCTTGCTGGTTCGGAGAAAATGCAAGCTGTCCAAAATAATCCGAATGATGGATTCTCTCTTGAAGATATAGTGATGTTGCTCCGCCGTTGTTGTAATGAAGTATAAGAAATCAGGGTCGAAGTTTGGATGAACTGGCATATTTATTTCCTCCTATATCCGCTCGTTTGGGGGCTAAGCCCCCACATGAGCGAGTATTTATCCCTGCATTCGTTCCCACTCCACCAGCTTCTCATCCATCTCGGCTTGGACGCGGTTGTATTCCTTGCCGATCTTCACCACCTCATCCGGCTTGACCATGGGACTCTCCAATTGCGTTCCCAGATTCGCCAGTGTGGACTCCAGCTCGGCGATCTTATTTTCTAGTTCTTGCAATTGTGCGATACGTTTTCTTTCTTCTTTTGTGATCGCCTGCTTGGACTTTCGACCATCGTTATTCCCTTTCAGGAGCGTGGTTCGACTATCGCTTTTCGAATCTCGAATATCGGTTTTTCTCTGCCCAGCCATGAACGCTTCATATTCCTTCTGTTCGCGCTCGGCTCTTAACTCCGAATAGGTTCCTTTGAAAGCGATCAGATTGGCTTCTTCAGTGTCGATATCCCAGATTTGCGTAGCAACTGCATCGACGAGATAACGGTCGTGGGTGATGAGCAAGATCGTGCCCTGATAATCTTCGAGGACGGCTTCCAGGACTTCTTGCGAAGGAATGTCCAGATGGTTGGTCGGTTCATCCAATAACAAGAAGTTCGTATCTTGCAAAGCCAGTTTAGACAATGCCAACCGTCCGCGCTCGCCGCCGGAGAGCATGGACACTTTCTTATACACGTCATCGCCGCTGAAGAGATACTTGCCGAGATAATCGCGAATTTGTCCCGGCAGCCAGTTCGGCATGACCGAGTCGATTTCCTGCAAGAGAGTCTTTTCAGGGTCAAGCCCTTCGTGTGCCTGCGCAAAGTAGCCGATGTGCAGACTCGAACCCAAAACCACTTCGCCAGCCAGCGGCTCGAATTGACCTAAGATGGTCTTCAAGAACGTAGACTTGCCCGCGCCGTTCGGTCCGATCAATGCGGCGCAGTCTTGGCGCCGAAGTTCAATATCGGGAGACTTGAACAGGAATTTATCGGGGAAGCCCACACTCAAATCTTTGGTACGAATCACAAGATCGCCTGAGCGTTTTTCTGAACCCAATCGCAAATGCAAATGTGGCAGCATCCGCACGGGTGAGCGGAGTCCGCGCACACGGCGTTCGGCTTCTTCCACACTGAACGAAGATGTGGTCACGCTGATCTCGTCGGCGGTCTCGCTCCATTTTTGATTCAACGCGGCTTCAAAACCGATCTGTTCAATCGCCTGAACCAAACGCGAGAGTCGCTTCAACTTGCCTTTGGCTTGCAGCGTGTTCTGCCCGGAGATATTGCGCTTGATGTACTCCACTTCCTTGAGCAGTTTTTCCTTCTCGCTCTCGAACACTTCCTGCCTGCGGGCAATGCGTTCTTCGCGTTGCTTCAAATACGCGGTGTAATTTCCGGTGTAGGTCTCATACGCGCCGGGCAGCATTTCCAGAATCACATTGCTGACCTTATCCAAAAAATAACGGTCATGCGAAACGATGACTGCTGCGCCTTCCCACTGATTCAAATAACCTTCGAGCCATTCGACAGCGCGGATGTCGAGGTGGTTGGTCGGTTCGTCGAGCAGCAACACATCGGGGTTCGAGAGCAGGAGGCGGGCGAGAAAGGCTCGAGTGCGCTGTCCGCCTGAGAGGTGATCCAAAGACAGGGCGTAGTCTGAGGCGTCGAATCCCAAACCGGTGAGCACCTGCTTGATGCGCGTCTCATAGGTATAGCCGCCGCGTCGTTCAAAATCCTCTTGCATCTTGCCGTATTGTTCGATGACGTCGTGATCGGTCGCCATCAGTTCTTCGAGTCGGTGCAGTTCTTTCTGCTGGCGGATTAAATCTTCGAAGACGGAATGACACGCGTCCCAAAGCGTGCCTTCCATTTTGAAGTCTGCTTCTTGCGACAAATATCCGCTTCGGACTCCCCGTGTGCGGGTGACTATGCCCGTCGAAGCTTCATCTTCGCTGGCAAGGATTCGTAAGAGCGTGGTCTTGCCAACGCCGTTCGGACCGACAATGCCCAGTCGCGAGCCCTTCTCAATGGAGACGGTAATGCCCGCGAAGATGTCGGTCGCGCCGTAGGATTTGGTGAGGTTGTTCGTTGTGATGAGTGCCATAGCAGTTATCAGTAATCAGTGAAAACGCCCCCGAATTATAAAGCCCAGTGAGCGATTCGACGTTATTTGACGATGGCGTAGATGTAGCAGTCGCGCGGCTCGTCACTGATGTTTGGGTGGATGCTGTCTTTGCGGAGGATACCTTCGCGGGTCATGCCTGCTTTTTCGAGCACGCGGCGCGAAGGGACGTTTTCTACGTCGGCGGTGGCGTAGACCCGAAAGATATTCGGCTGTTGAAATGCCCAATCGATGGCGGCGCGCGCGGCTTCGGTCATGTAGCCCTTGCCCCAGTGACGGATGGCTCCTGTGTAACCGAAGCTCATCTTGAACGGCTCCATTCGCAGTTCGATCATCCCCGCCAGGCTGGCATCTTCTTTTACTTCGAGCAGATAACGGAAATGGGTTTCGCCATCCCATGCAGCGATTGACCTTTGTAAAAGCACCTGCGATTGCTCCACGTTCTGGTGCGGATACCACGTCAGAAAACGCGTCACTTCAGGGTGCCTTGCCCAGCCTTCGAAGATGGCGGGCGCATCATCCATGCATGGCTTGCGGAGAAACAAGCGTTCGGTTTCGATGGTTTCAGGTGGTTTCATTCGTTCTCGCTCGTATCAATACCCGGTTTCTCCTTGCTCACGCCGTAGGATTTGGTGAGGTTGGAGGTGGTGATGAGTGCCATGTCAGTTGCCAGTAATCAGTGGACAGTGTCCAGTGAAAATCGCCCCCGAATTATAAAGCAGGTAGACCAAAAACATTTGCTTTGTATTTATTTAAGTATTCTGACAATTTCAGCCAATAAAACATCTAAATCTGCTGAAAAATTAACTTGGTTTTGATTTGGTAAAACTTCCTTCTTTCTGATTGGATAATGTAAATAAGAATCGGCAATTTTTCTCAAGGACTTGTCTAAATGCCTCATATGCTCCTTGAATGATTTATTACCATGTTGAGCTACTACTTGTTCAAATGTATCAAGTTCAAATACGGGAGGAACATGGTCAAGTACGGCTCGGAGCAACATAGCTACAGAAAAGAAATTTTCGTTTGAGAAAGAAGAATTTATTTCTTCACATATTCTTACGAGTTTTGCTAAATCAAAATCTGAAGAAACAGATTTTGATAACTCCTCAATTCTATTAGGATTTACAAATGCTTGTGTGGCAATCGGGCCATCTGTAATTGAATTCTTGAGCGGATTGCCTTTTTTGTTTAGCAAACCGTCATCCTCCAACCCATTGAGGAGTTCATTAATAATTCTTTCTCTTGCTTTTATTCTTTCTAGAATAACGGTGTTTCGAGTAAAAGCATCTTGACTTTTTATTCTCGAAAACGTCAGTCGATTTCGATCTTCGTCTGTTTTTATATTGTATGGATTGGGAATTGTTATTTCTGTTATTGTAGGACCGATCTTTCTTAATTGAATGGGTCCCATTTCATCCAGGTAAGGATCAAGTTCTTCCTTCGCGTCTTTATAGTACAGACTATATATCTTGATGACATCAGTAGATGCCATTTCTTGATACATAAGAAAGAAGTCATCAGTCTTATCTCGAGCTATTCGAGTGTGATGTATTATTGACCCCTCGATAATTTCGATGGATTCGTTTGCTTTCCATGAATCTGACATATAAGACCCTTCAAATATTGATGAAAAAAACTACTTCTCCTCATCCGTATCAATATGACCCGGCTTTTCCTTGCCCAACTCCAGCGACCGTTGATATGCTGCCCAAACTGCCCGCGAAATCGCCGTGCGGAAACCTGCTTTCTCTAAATAATACAACGCCTCGGCAGAAGTGCCACCCGGCGAGGTGACTTGATTGCGCAGCGTGGCGGGGTGTCTTGCCGCGCCTTGATAGTAGGATGCTGAGCCTTTGATGGTCTGCAAGACGAGTTGCTCGGCAATGCGGCGCGGAAAGCCCATGTGGACTCCGGCATCGATCAGGGCTTCGGTGAAGAGGAAGACATAGGCGGGACCGGAACCGGAGAGCGCGGTTGCCATATCGAGATAGCTTTCATCTTCAACAAAAACTTCCTCGCCCAAGGCACCGAGGATGGCGCGGGTCATTTCTTGCTGCTCTTCGGTGACTTCTTTCGAGGCTGTCCAAACCGTGATGCCTTCGCCGATCTGCCCCGGCGTATTCGGCATCGAGCGGACGATGGCTTTGTGCTTCAAGCCTGTGCCGATCTTCTTGAGGGTCGCCCCCGCAATGATGGATAAGACCAAAGCATCTGGGCGGACGCCTTTCAGTCCCTTCATTACTTCGGTCAGACGTTGCGGCTTGACGGAGAGTACTACCACGTCCGCGCCGTGACTGGCGGCGGAGTTATCCGTGGTGAATTTGATGCCATACTTCTTGGTCAATTCCTCGCCACGCGCTTCACGCGGACCGGAAGCGATGATGTTCTTGGCATCCGCGAGTTTCTTGCGAAGTAATCCTGCGATCATGGCTTCTGCCATCACGCCGGGTCCGATAAATGCGATTTTTTTCTTTAGCATGATACTCTCCGTTTCCTAACGGTGGTCGAGTAGTGTCGAACGATAGTGAGACACGTACCGAGACCACATTGTGTAATTTTATGTTTGCCTATTAGTCGTGGTCTCGATACGCCCTCGGCTGTCGTCTCAGGCTACTCGACCACCGGGATATTTCAAAATGTGGGACAGGGTTTTGCGTTCCAGCTTTCAGCGATTTCAAGAGCTTCTCTTGCTACGGCATACATCTTCTCTTGAAACTCGGAGGAGTATCGATATTTCAGAATGGCTTCGGCAAATTCGTCTTCGTCTACGAGTGTGGCTGGGTTGGGCAGTACTTTCGAAACATCCAGCTCATGGTCTTTGAAACTCATCACACCGTCCCTGAATTCAGGCGGCGAAGCGATCTTGATGTAGATGTGAACCAGCCTGCCATCCGGTTCAAAGACTTCAAGTAGGTTATAGAATTTATCGAACCAGTAATAGGCGCGATAATGATGTGTAAGGGGATAGTCCTCGCCTTGGATATTCAAGACAGACGACCCGGCAGGCGCTACGGTAACAAGCAAGTTCGAGCTTACAGACTCGACTGTGGCTTGCCAGCTTCGGTACACTGTCCCATCCGTTTTGCAGGCATGGACGGGGATGAGCTCGCCAACTTTTATATTCTGCATGGCAGATATTATATAACCTAAGTCAACATGAACGGGGTTCACCCTGGAGCATGAAAATGTGCTACAACCGAAAGCAGCAGCCAATCCCGAGGCCGCAAGCAATTGGTGCCAAGAGCCTGATCCCAAGTCTGACCTGGATGTCTAGAGGCACCCCAGATTG
>JACPVC010000147.1 GCA_016191955.1 Chloroflexota bacterium | reverse complement strand
CTCAAGATGGTGCTCTTTCCGCTGCCCGATGCTCCAAGCAGACAGATGGTTTCGCCTTGCGAGACGGTGAAAGAAATGTCGCGCAGGAGCGGGGTGCCTTCGTAGGATTTGGCGACGTTGCGAAGTTCGAGCATTAAAATTCTCCGGCGTTGTTGAAGCGTAGTTTTTCGATGAGCAAAATGCTGAGCGTGGTCAGCAGCATGAGGATGGTTGCCATCGCCATGGCTTGACCGTAATTGAGTCCGCCAGGCTGCGAGAGGAAGCGTTGAATGGCAATCGGAATGGTCGGGTATTCAGGGCGTGTGATGAGCAGGGTCGCGCCGAATTCGCCGAGCGAGACGGTGAAGGCGAAGGTGGCGGCGCTGAGTGTGGCACGCGAGAGGATGGGGAAGTCCACGGTCTGCCAAACACGAAAAGGTGATGCGCCAAGAGTGGAGGCGGCTTGGCGAAGTCTCTCAGGGATGGAAGCAAGTGCTGGTTGCAGTGTGCGAATGACAAAGGGCAGTGCGATAAGAGTGTGAGCAATAGGAATGAAGAACGGCGAAGCGATGAGCCGCCCAAAAGAAAGGATGAAGCCAAGTCCCATCATCACAGCGGAAGCGCCGAGTGGAAGCATCAAGAAGGGATCGAGGATTTTTTCAAGACGAGACGGTTTGGCGAGGGCATAAGCAGCAGGATAACCAAGTGCGAGAGAGAGAATAACAGTGATGCCAGCAAATCCCAGCGAGTTGAGAGCGGCTTGCACTGGCGGGACGTAGAACAACGAGCCGCGTCGGTTGATGAAGAGTTCTTCGTAGTAATCGGTCGTGAAGCCGTATTGGACTTGATCTCGTTGTCCGCGGTCCGCTTCGAGACGGGTGAGGGAGCGGATGGGAAGGGAGGCAAGAGGTAATAAGAAATAAGTAACGAGTAACGAGGAAAGAACGATGACGAAGATACGTTCGGGTAGAGTTTTCGGAGGGCGAGATGTAGAAAAGCGGGGGGCAGTTTGGGTTTGGACTTGGACTTGGTTGATGGTGCGGGTGTAAAGGATGGAGAAGATGAGGGTGAAGATGAGTTGAATAACTGAAAGAAGCGCGGCGAGGTTGAGGTTGGGCAGTTGCAAGGCGCGGATGTAAATTTCCACTTCGAGGGTGGCGAATTGCGAGCCGCCGAGCAAGAGGATAACGCCGAAACTGGTGAAGTCGAACATGAAGACGAGCAGGGCGGCGGCGAGGAGCGAGGGACGGAGCAGAGGCAAGGTGATGTAACGCCACGTGCGGAATGAGTCTGCGCCGAGGACGCGGGCGGAGGATTCGATGCGGAGGTCGAGTTTAGATAGCGCATTGCCAACGATGCGGATGATGATAGTGGTGTTGTAAAAGACGTGGGCGGTTAGAATAAGGATGAAGGGTGAAGGATGAACGCTTTGCGTGAAAGAAGGAAAGAAGAAAGAAAAGAGTCCACGCGGAGAAAAAATTGAATTGAAGGCAGCAGCGACAACCACTGTGGGCAACATGAAGGGGACGGCGGTGAGAGCACGAAGGATAGATTTGCCGGGGAAGTTGAATTTGGAAAAAAGGATGGCGGCGGGGAGTCCAAGGGCGAAGGTGAGGAGGGTGGAGAGGATGGCTTGGTAAAAAGTAAAGAGTAACGAGTTACGAGCGATGAGAAGGTTGTTGAGGTCGGTGAGGGTTTCGAGGTTGAAGGTGAGGGTCAGGATTTTGAAGAGGGGGAAGAAGAAAAAGGAAAGAAGAAAGAGAAGGGGCGGAATCCAGAGGAGAAGTCGAGATGTTGATGGGGTGAAATAGTTTTTGGTTATAGTCATAATTTTGCCCTTCCAGGGGCTACGCCAATGAAGCGCAATACGTTCAAATGAATCCAGCAAAATAAGGTGCGTTTTCTGCCATACCCGCACGGACGTAAACGTCCATGCTATCATTACGAAGTCCCGCCTTGCGGGACTAGTCCGCTTGAGCGGACTTGGTAGGAATAGCACGGGGGTTTATCCCCGTGCGGGGCATGCCGGACGCGGCGGCGTGCGTGTGATCTATTATTGGGCGGTAAAACAGGAATGCATTTTGATGCTCCTGATTTACCCAAAGAATGTAAAAGACGATATGACGCAGGAACAGTTAAAAATTCTGCGGAAGATCGTGAAAGAGCAGTTCCCATGAAAGACGAATTGTTCAACGAATTGCTGGATAGCGTCCGCGAAGGCGGGGCGATTCTGCGTGGCGAGAAAAAACCGGCGCGTGCCTTCAAGATTACTGCGCCAAACATCAAACGTATCCGCGCAGGCTATAAACTTTCCCAACAGGAGTTTGCCGCTTTGCTGGGCATCAGCACGGCAACCCTGCGGAATTGGGAGCAAGGCAGGCGAACGCCGCAGGGTCCAGCCCGCGTATTGCTTCAAGTCGCAGCACGCTATCCAGACGCCGTTTGGAATGTTGTAAAGCCAACAAAGAAATTCAACACTGCTCACTAAATTCTTTATACGGTATTTCTTGTAGGGGCAACCCGTCCAGTCTGTACATCGCGTTCATCTTATAAGGAGGGTTGCCCGTTCTCGAACAGGGCGACCCTCCCTTTGTGCAACAAGGTTCTAAAGGATGTTGACGTGTCTCCCCTACTTCATCACTTCCACCCACGCTTCGATCCAGGCATCGCGGTTGGCGGCGATGTCTTCGTAGGTGATGGATGCGGGCTGTTCAGCGACTTGAGCAAATTGGGTAAAAGCGTCAGGCAGTTGAGCCGTCTGATTGACGGGATAGACGAACATATTGAGCGGCATGTCTTCCTGGAATTGTTTACTCAGCATGAAGTCTACAAATTTTTCGGCGAGCTCGCGGTTCTGTCCATTCGTTAAGATGCCTACGAATTCGATCTGGCGGAAGCACATGCCCGAAGCGACAATGGACGTAGTTGGGGATTCGGTCAACGGCGTGGAAGCAAAGATGACTTCTGCAGCAGGGCTGGAAGAGTAGGAGACAACCATCGGTTGCGGTCCCTGCCCGGAAGAGGCAGAGAAGTTGGTGTAATAGGCAGTTTCCCAACCATCCACGACTATCACTCCGTTATCTCTCAGGCTCTGCCAGTAATCGAGGAAGCCGTCACCGAAGTGGGCGCGGGTGGCGAGCATAAACGCCAAACCGGGCGAAGAGGTAGCGGGGTTTTCGACCACAAGCAAGCCGTTGTATTCAGGCTTTGCCAAGTCTTCAAATGAACCCGGCACGGCTAAATTATTTTCTGCAAAATATTTTTTATCGTAGTTGATGCAGACGTCGCCGTAGTCCACGGGTAGGGCGCGGAAAGAAGAATCAAGCACGAACTCGGCGGGGATGTCGCTGAGTGCGGGTGATTCATAGGCATCAAAGATGTCCGCTTCGAGGGCGCGGGAGAGGAAGGTGTTATCCACGCCGAACATCACGTCTGCCAGCGGCGCGTCTGTGGCGAGGATGGCTTTGTTGAGCATCGTACCCGCGTCACCGCTTTGCAGGAAGACAACATCGACGTTATTGGCGGTTTCAAATGCGGTAACAACATCTTCCGTGATGGCGAATGAGTCGTGGGTCATTACGGTGAGGGTGGTTGGACCAGCAGGGGCACATGCGGAAAGCAGAAGGCAGAGGGCGGTGAGTAGTAAGAGTTTTTTCATAGGTATTCCTTTCAAGTTTAGTAACCAATGATATGAGTGACAAGTAGCAAGCCGCTCTTGATTGAAACCGCGGCGACATCGGATGTCATTTCATTGCTGATGCCGCGGGTCTTATCGGGGTAAAGCGTTTCGTAATGAAGATGCCAGCGCAGGTTTTCGGTGAAGACGCCCGTGACCTCTCCCTGCCAGGGGATGAGCGAGACGATGTCTCCGCTTCTCCCATCGACCTTGACCTGGTCTCTGCAAAAGAAGAGTTCTTCTACGCCGTCGGTGAGTCGGATGTCGAAGGTCGAAAGTCGAAGGTCAGAGAGTAATGAGATGTTGGCAAGGATCTGGTCAATACGACCACCGAGGGCAGCGAGGATGAGGATTTGGTCGGGGTTGAGGGTCAGGGCATGGTTAATGGAAAGTTCCAGGTCAGTTTCGCTTTTGTCTTTGGGGAAGAGGATCAGTTCGCCGTCAAAGATTGAAGGTTGGAAGTTTGAAGGCAATGAATCCATATCTCCAATGACGGCGTTGGGCGTGATTCCCAGCGCTATGGCATGACGTGTGCCGCCGTCTGCACAGAGGATAAAGTCATCGGGGCGGATGAGGCTGCGGGCTTTTTCGAGATTGGGCAGGTTGCCGTTGGCAAAGATAATGATTTTCATAGGCAGTGGGTGCGTCGCACCAGACTTAAGAAGATAAGTCCACAGGGTAGATTTTGCTGGTTAATGGGATTTGTCCAACCCGTTCGGTGCGACGCACTCCGGGCGGGGGACAAAAAAAACATCCTCGGCAGCGGAGGATGTTTGCAGTAATGAGAAATCCCTCCGCTGGTATTAACCAGATCAGGTTCGGCGGGTCGAGCGCGTTCACGCTCCTCTCAGTCCCGTACGGCGGGACTCCCCGTTCAGTTGTGATTTGAGTATAGGACGGTGAGGATGGAATGTCAAGTAAAAAATTCGCCGCCGGGGAAAGTGCCCTTTAGGGTACGGCGACTTGAGATTAGATAAAAAAATACCGCGAGATAAACTCACGGTACGTTTAGCGGACCCGGCGCTTCCATTCTTCCTTCATTTGCAGCTCGCTTGGGCTTAAGCCCGAATCCAAAGCCAGAAAGTCTATCAAGAGGCGGTTGAATTGGGAGACGTTATCGAGCATGGGGAAATGCCCGGAACCTTCAAAGTTGATCTGATGCATGTGCATCGGTAAACCATTGGATTCTGGTGAGGGAACAGCAGTAAAAGCCGGGTCATTTGCGCCATAAACAAACAGACAGGGTACACCAAAGTTTCGAACATGTGGAAAGATACTGTCAGCTTGTAAACTGCCCATCGAGGTGCTGACAGCCACCGGGTCCGTTTTGGAGGCGTCTGAAAGGGCGGTCATGGCATCTGCCTGGCGTCCGGTCAGCCATTCGGCAAGTTCGGTGGCGGGCGCCGTTCGCATGCGGAGGGCGAGTAAATCGTACTGCAATGGAACGTTGATCGCCATCATGCGGTCAACGCTTTCATAGTGTTTCTTGAGATACTCAAAAGCAACCAATGCGCCAAGGTCATGCCCAACGAGCGCGACCTTGCCGATACCCATTTCATTAAGGAAGCGGTCGAGCAGCAGCGCCTGTTTTTCGATGGAGTAGTTATTCGAATCACGGACGGTATCGCCAAAACCGAAGAGGTCGATGGCATAGGCGCGGAACGATGTGGATGCGACCTGCATGGCGTTGATCCAATAACGCCATGAGCCGACCCAGCCGTGCAGGAAGATGATGGGACGACCGCGTCCCAACGCCTCATAATGCACCATCGAACCGTCAAGAATGATTGCGCTCATTTATTTTCCGAATTTCGAAAGAATGGCTTTCACCCGTTCCACAAGTTGGTCGGGGGCAAAGGGTTTGAGCAGGTATTCCTCCGCGCCGGCATCTAGCCCGGTTTGAATTTCGGCATCCTGCCCTTTGGCGGAAAGGAAGACTACGGGAATATCCTTCAGGGAGGGAATCTGTTTCATGGCGCGGCAGGCATCATAACCAGTCATGCGCGGCATGCGCACATCCATCATGATAAGGTCGGGGATAAGGTCTTGTGCTCTATGATATGCCTCTTCTCCGTTCGAGGTGGTTGTCACTTCGTGCCCGGCAAAACGCAGGGTAAAAGCCACCAGTTCGCGGATATCAGGTTCGTCTTCTGCGATCAAAATTCTTGCCATTTATGTTTATGCTCCGTTTTTATAGACAGGTAATGTGAAGGAGAATGTGCTTCCTTCACCCGGCACGCCTGTGCTATTCATCCAAATGCGTCCATTGTGCATTTCGACCAACTGACGGACGATGGGCAGACCCAAGCCGGTGCCCGGCGTGGCAAGCACCAGAGGATGCTCGCCGCGATAGAAACGTTCAAAGACGCGCGTCTGATCTTCAGGTCTGATGCCAACACCATTGTCCTGAACATCCACCTGCACTTCGCCTTTTTCCGAATGGATGATCACCAGAATGGCGCCATTCTCCGGCGTGTAATTGAACGCATTGTTGACCAGGTTGCTGATGATCTGGCGGACGCGTGCGCCATCGCCCTTGATGGGTGGAAGGTCTTTCGGCGCATCCAGCGACAGCGCGATGGGTTTGCCTTCGTCCTGCGAGCGGCGCAATACCTCTGCCACCACTTCTTCGGCGATTTCATACAGGTTGACCGAACCCTGCTCCAATTTCACACGTCCAGATTCGATGCGGGAAATATCGAGCAGGTCGCTTACCAGAATGTTGAGTCTTTCGATGTTATTCCTCACTACTTCGAGGAAGTGCATCTGATTCTCGTTCAAGGCTCCAGCCGCGCCCATCGTCAGAATATCCACATAACCTTTGATGGCGGTCATGGGTGTGCGCAGTTCATGGCTGACCGTCGCCACAAATTCAGACTTGAGGCGATCCACTTCGACTTCGCGCGTAATGTCGCGGAAGATGGAAACGGTGCCGAGGAAGTCGTTGATGAGGATTACCGGCGCAAGGTGGATAAGGACGATGCGCCCGTTCTCCAATTCCAATTGCTCCGCGTACATATCGCCGATCTGATAAGTGGACGGGTCCTCGGACCAGCGGCGGATGGTCTTGATCCAATCGACCGAAGAACTGCCGAACAATCCGGTGAAACCATCCAGAGATTTTCCGAGCAGTTGCGTATCGTCCACACCAAGAACGTGGGTAATGGAAGAGTTCACGAAGGAAACACGGTTATCAGCGCCCGTCACCAAGACGCCGTCTGCCACCGCTTCAAGGATGGCTTGCGAGCGGCTGGCTTCCACTTGTTCTTTGCGCAGCATCAAGCCGAGGCGTTCTGCCTGATCGCGGATCAACTCATAGAGGCGGGCATTATTGATCGCCACTGCCACCTGACCTGCAATCGCCGTTACCAGGTTGAGCAGTTCGGGGCTGAAGAAGTCTTTGGCACGATGGAAAACCATCAGGACGCCGATGGCATCCTCACCCACCGCCATTGGGACGGCAATCGCGCTTCGGTGGTCTTGACCTGTAGCTGTGCTGCGTACCCAGCGCGGATCCTCGAACAAGTCGCCGATCAGCACCGCTTCGCGGTGTTTGACGACCCAGCCCGCCAAGCCTTCGCCGATCTTCAACGTAAAGCCCTTGTTTGAAGACGACGTTCGGTCTGAGAGGTAACCATAGCCCGCGCGGTAATGCAAAAGATTGTCCTCTGCATGGACCAGCAGGATAGTGCCCTGCTCCGCGCCGGAGGCGTCGTTCAGCAAGGAGAGCGTACGGTTCAGGGCGCGGTCAAGGTCGAGACTCGAAGACACTTCGGTGAGAATGCGCAGCAGGGTATCGGTGTTCTGCTTTTCGCGCTGCAACTGACCGGTACGATCCAAGACGCGCATTTCAAGTTCAGCGGCAAGTTTCTGGGTCTCGTTGAACAAACGTCCGTTCTGGATGGCGACGATTGCCTGGTTCGCCAGCGTGCCGAGCAGTTGCGTATCCTCCTCGGTGTAAATGCCAGCTTGATAGCTTTGTACCGAAAGCATGCCCAGCGCCCTCCCTCCCAGGATCATGGGCACGGCAAGGATCGATCTCGTGTTTTCTTCTTCATTACCCGCCTGCACATAATCGGTCGTAGAGTCTTTTGTGGCATCGTCGATCAAGAAAGGTTTGCCTGATTGGATGACTTCGCTACTCAAACCCTTCCCGAATGCGACCCGTTCCCCGACTAAACGCTTACCGCGGTCGTACAAGTAAACGGGGTCAACCTCATTTGTGGCAGCATCCAATAAGGTGATGACGAACGAGTCGAGCGGTACGAGTCGCTCTGCCGCATGGTGAACGGAAACGTACACTTCCTCGGGGTTGAGGCTGGCGCTGATGAGCGAACTGCTCTCATTGAGCACGGCAAAGCGGTCTGCCATACGGACGGACGACTGATACAAACGTGCATTCTCGAGCGCGATGCTTGCCTGGTTGGTAATGGTACGCGCCACTTCCAATTCGTTGATGCTGAAACGAGTTTCGCCAACCAATTGGACGAATACGAGCGCAGTCAGCGATCCGCCGCTGACAAGGGGCAAGATCAACAACGCCCGGGCTTGCTCACCCAGCATTTCAAGGATGGAGACAAGGTCCGGCTCACTGCGAACATCGTCGGTGTTGAAAATGCCCTGCGAATCGCGCAAGCGGCTGAAGATGGGTGCATCCGGCAGAATGCGCGGCAGTTTGGCGCGGATGCGAGGCGTAGTGTACTTCCATAAGTTTTGACCGCGCTCAAAGGTGACAAGAGAGACGCGACTGGCGCTCAAGCCCTGGAACAATTCGTCGGCAGTTGCAGCCAGAATCTGGTCTGTGTCGAGCGAACGGGTCAGGGTGGATGTGAAGCGGTTCAACGCGGTGAGACGTTGCGAGCGCTGGTCCAGTTCGCTGGCGCGTTTCACGCTGTCTTCAAAGAGGCGTGAGTTGTCGAGCGAAACCGCCGCCTGGCTAGCGAAGGTCAGACCCGCCTGCATTTGTTCGCGGGTATAGAAATTCGGCTGCCATTTTTCCACGGCGAGCACGCCCACCAGTTCATTCTTGTAAATGAGTGGGATACCCAACCATGAAAGACGCGGCGCATCCACCGGCGGGAAGCGCGGGTCTTCACGCACATCCTTGACGAAGATGGGCTGACCCGTTTGTGCAAGTTCTTTGAACAAGGCGCTATCGGTTACAGAGATGGACAAGCCCTGTCGTTCTTCCACATCCGAAAAACCGCGAGTGGAAATCACGGTGAGGCGGTCTTTTTCACGCAGCCATAAGGTCGCTGTATCGAAGGGCAGGATCGGATTAAGCTGGTCAAGCAGGGATTGGATCAACTGCTCGGTACTCAAACTGGTGGTCAAAGAAGCCGATGCATCGTTCAATGCCTGTAATTGACCGGCACGCTCCTGTGAGGTCTGCACCAAACGCATGTTATCGAGCGAGAGCGCCACTTGTTGTGCAAGCGAAGTCAACAAGGTTTCGTCTTCAGCACGGAAGGCGGCAGTGGTATTGAAATTATCGAGCACGAGCAAGCCCAGGTTCTGTTCCACAGACACGATCGGTACGATCAAGCAGGAGACGGGCAAACGTCCGCCGGTTGCCTGACGGTAGTGAGCGAGGTTTTCGGTATTGAGGTTGTAATCGCGCGGGAAGTTAATCTCATCTACGCGGCGTGATTTGCGATTCATGAATGCCGTGCCGGGCAGGGCTTCGCCGAGGCGGTAGTTGATCTTCATCATACTATCGTTATCGGCATAACCGGAAACGGCGCGCGGGCTAAGCTGCTCGGTCTTCGTGTTCCAAACCAGCACCACACCCGCATGCGCGTGTGGAATGACACGACGCGCGCTCACAAGCAGCGACTCGACGACCGAGTCGGCGTCCATGCCGGACAAGCCGCGGCTGAATTCGAGCAGCAGGTTCACTTCATCCAACCTGCGGCGGGTTTGATTCAAGAGTGAGATGTTCTGCAGGATAACCGAGGTCTGCTGGGAAATCTGGGTATAGACGTGGCGGTCTTCATCCGTAAAGGACGGCATCGGTTCGGGGCTTGCCGCCAGCATGGCAGCCACCGGTTTGTTTTCCACCACGATGGGCAGACAGATCACGCCTTTGGCACGCAGGGATGTCAGCAGGGAGGCATCGCGCCATTCATCGTCTTCATCGAGATTTGGAATCAGAATGGGCTGTCCATTTTGCAGGCAGGCGCGCAACGGGTTGCGTTGACCGAACAAAGCTTCCACATTGGTCGAACGCGGCAGGCTGCCCATCACATGCAGGAGGCGCGGACCCTCCGGCGTGTTTTCCGCAACAAGCGCAACGGACATCCCAAGCTGGGTCAGAGTCTCACGCCCGAGCGCGGAAAGAGCCGAACCGGCGTCCAATTGGCGGCTGACAGATTCAGTGATCGCCAACCCCGCACGGACGCGTTGTGCGCGGCGGTCCAGGTTATGAAGCGAGATGGTCTGCTCAAGGTCCTTACGAAGCAGGATCGGCAGGTCATCCTTCGCCATGTCGATCAATTTTTGCTGGCGGTCGAAAGCAGAGGATAACGACTCGATGCGCGAACGCAACTCGGTTTGACGCAGGGTATTGCTGATGAGCAGCGCCGCCTGCGCAGAGAAGACTTCCACCGCTTCGATCGTCGCCTTGTCTGGGCGCAAACCATCGGAAGGATCGTCCACGCTGATAAGCCCCACCACCTGCCCTTCAGAATTTTCAAGCGGAAGCAGCAGAAAGTCTTCCGGATTCCACTCATTGGAACTCTTCGCCGCAGGCTTGGATACATCCAACGTAACGCTGTGAACATCCGGCGGAATGATCGGAGTTTGATCGGCGGGGATGAAGTAGGAATGGCTGATCTTGAACTCAGGTCGCATAAGCTGTTGCACGCTGGACATGGGCTGTTTGCGCGCCGAGAGTTCGTTCCAGGTTTCCTGCGTGAGACCCACCGCGGTAACGCGGCGCAACTGCCCCGTCTCATTTTCGAAAATACTGACCAGTACCACGCGGAACGGGGTGGCATCTCGAATCGCGCGCGCGATCATTTGAAGCGCCTGATCGAGAGGTTGGTCGTGCCCAAGGTTATAGCTGACTTCCGTGAGGCGCACGAGTGTTTCGGCGCGGCGGCGCATCAACTCGCTGTGCTGCTTTTCGACCTGATATCGATTAGCATTGTTGACTGCAATGCCAGCTTGTGCCGTCAGCATTTGCAGAAGTTCCACAGACTCGGGCGTGAAGAAAGCGGGGCGGTTCGAGTGAACAGTTAAAATCCCCAGGTTACGCGCCTGGAACATGATCGGCAAAATCACAGCTGAGACCGCATTATCATGCGGCGGAAGGATGGCTTCGCGGGAATAATCCGAAATGACCAGCGGCTCGCCGCTCCTCAACACCGTCCATTCGGGCGAGGTCACTGATGCGGCGCGTTCGCAGCCAATCGTCAATTGAATGACAGGCTCGACGAGTGAACTGGATTGTTCGAACAGGATCGCCGAGGAACAATCTGCATGCGAAATGCGAACAGCTTCCTCGTGCAGCACATGAAGTAGGTGTTTTACATCAAGAGAGGAAACCAGTTCGCGGTTGACACGCGTGATGGTGTTCAATTGGTCGACGCGCTGACGCAGCGAGTCATCGGTCTGATTAAGGAGTTCGGCTGATTCAACCGCCGCCGCAAGCTGACCCGCCGCCGTGGAAACGGCTTGCAGGTCTGAGGCGTTGAAGTGATCCTGTTTCTTGCTCCCCAGCATCAACTCGCCCAAGCTGCGGTCACGTACCACCAGCGGAACCACCATGGCTGATTCCATGGCGAGCGCCGTCGCCAGCGGACGATAAGCGGGCAGAACGCGCCGCTCCGTGCTTATATGACCTGAGAGGAAGGGGCGTTTGCTGCCGGAAACCGTATGGCGATATTCCGGATCATCCAAAAAGATTTGAATGAAAGAGTCACCGATTTCGCGTGGGACTCCATACATGGATGGCGGATTCAAAAGCAGCATACCGCGTGTTTCATCCAGCAGGAAGACCGCGCCAGTATCGGCATTGAACAGCCGCGCCAACTCTTGAACAGAATATTTCAAGATTTCATTGAGAGTCGCAGAAGATGCCGCAAGGCTGGCAATACGCCGCAAAGCATCGGCACGTTGCGCACGAGACCGCGCCTGCTGCACGAGCAGGACGTTGGCAATAATGGAAGCCGCCTGATTGGCAACGATGCTCATCAAGCGCACCTCTTCCGCGCCGAAGGCGATCACACCCCGAACGTGATGACCCACTTGCAGATAGCCGAGCATGCGTCCCGAAGAAAGAAGCGGGATCAGGGCAACATCGCGCAGGCTCGCCGCGGTCGCCACGTCTCCAAGCCCGAGCGCCCGCCAGGTCTCATCCCCCATCGCATTGGCGGTAATCACCGGCTCCTGCCGTGTGAGGATGGTTTCGGCGGGGCTGTCTACCGGAATGCTGGTTCTATAAATTTCAACAAAATGCGCAGGCAAACCGCGGAAGGGAATCTTGCCTTCGAGCGTGCGCCTGTTTTCATCGTAAAGCAAAAAGCCGACGATCTCCACCGGGAACAACGGGGCAATACTTTCCACCAGGCGCGCGATCACATCCTGCCCGTCACGCACAGAGCTGAGGGATTGGTTCAGATTCGCAAGACCTGTCAGCTCGGCGCGACGTTTTTGTTCCTCTTCATATAACCTTGCATTGCGAATGGCAACCGCCGCCTGACCCGAGATCAGGTACAAAAGATTCAAGTCATGTTGACCAAACGCCCCGCTGCTTAACTGCCCGGCTTCGAGCGTGCCCACCAACTCGCCACCCGCCATGAGCGGAATGCCCATATAAGAATGAATTGGATTCAACTCATTGCTTGCGGAAAACTCCTGGATCGAGGCAAGGTCATTAAAGATGACCGGCTCTCTCTGCGCCGATAACTGGTCGGTCAACCCGCCAAAGCGCGAAAGCGACGCTGTAACCACTTTACTAGACGTGGCGTGTTGATAACGGAACGGTGTGAGCGTATTGCGTTCCTGATCCCACAACTTCAATTCCAGCACGTCCGAAGGGACAAGCCGCCCAACATGATCGAGAATGGAACGGACGGTCGTCTCCAGATCGAGACTCGCCGCAATGCCGTGACTGAACTCCGTTGCCACCCGCAGAATCTCACCGGAGCCTTCGCCATTCTCCGCGGCGACAGAAATTTCTTTTCCACGCACTGAGATCAACATGCGCGGGTAGGCGCCCGGAACTTCATACGAAGCCAGTTCGGCAGGCTTTCCATTAATGGAAACCCGCCTTAT
Source organism: Chloroflexota bacterium (assembly GCA_016191955.1). GTDB lineage: Bacteria > Chloroflexota > Anaerolineae > Anaerolineales > Villigracilaceae > Villigracilis. The sequence continues at coordinate 15,906 of JACPVC010000147.1, read as the reverse complement.
ACCCGGAACGACGCAAAGGTCAATGAAATCGTCCGACGGACGCACATGCCGGGCAAGGCGTTCGAGATCGAACGGTTCATCGTCGCGCAGGTTGAAAAACGGACGCGCCGCCGCGCTGATATACTCCACGCGCCCACCGGGCTGGAGGACGATGACCGCCTCACGCGAATTTGATTTTGTTGGAACGGGGGAAGTGATATTATCTTCTGCGGAAATATGGGTACGGGCGACAAGGCGCAGCATCAGAAGAGCCAGTGTAACGATCACCAGCCCGGCGATGAATACACCAACGCCCAACCCGACAGACATTGAAAAAGCTCTCTAACGACTAGTCACCAGCGGCCGTCGCAGGATCTTGCCTGCGCGCTTCAGCCGCCAGTTCTGTGATTTCTCGAATATCGGCAAAGGAATGCAGTTCGGGCGAAACAAGTCCCGCCGAAAACGTCATGAAACCCACCTTCTCAACGCCGCCTTCCGCCTTGGGCGCTTGAATGAAGCCCTGCTGGCGGTCGATGAAATTGTAGTGACTCTGCACTTCCTCGGCAAAACGGTCCTTGATCTTCTGGCGGATCAACGGAGCCGCCTCATTGGTCGTGATGATGATGAAGTTATCGCCGCCCGCATGACCGATAAAATCGTTCGGTGTGCCGAGTTCATCCACCACCTCGCCGATCAACATCGCGGCGAAGCGCATCACATCGTCGCCTGCCACAAAACCATATACATCCTTGAACGCTTCAAAATTATTAACACGTAAGTCCAGCAGCGCCCACGATTTCTCGCGGATGATGCGGCGTAACTGCTCTTCGATCAAACGCCCTGCAGGCAGACCCGAACGCGGATCGGTGAGGCTTTCCCGTTCCGCACGGCGAATCGCGCCCGTCACGCGCAGTTTCAATTCTTCGATATCGAAGGGCTTGGTGATGTAATCGTCCGCGCCGAGTTCCAAGCCTTGAAGCTTGTCGCTGCGTTCATCCTTTTGCGTCAGAAAGATCACAGGGATGTGGCTGGTGCGCGTGTTCGTCCGCAGTGTGCGGCAGACCTCGTACCCGTCGATATCGGGCAGCATGATGTCCAGCACGATCAGGTGCGGCAAAACCTGCCGGGTTTTATCCAGCGCGTCGCGTCCGCGGTTTGCCACGTCCACGTCGAACTGTAACCCGGTGAAATAGATTTTGAGCATGTTGGCAATGTCGACATCGTCTTCCACTACCAAAAGGCGAGCAGTTCCCATGTAAGCCTCCTGCCGCTTGTCGAATTTTTTTCAAAAGCTATCCGATATTTCAACCAAGCAGCATTGTTCTGATGCATTTTTTATTGCGGCACTCTGTAAGCACGTCCTCTGCGGGCATTTCGACGAACGGCTTCGATCTGTTCTTCTGTTACTTCTCGCTCGAACGAGCGGAACCCACTCATTCGAAAACCGTGTTTCTCGGCAATCGCTGTGATCTCCTGCACGCGGCTCAGCGTAATATCCTTGCCGACTGTGTAATCTTCAAATTTTCCTTCCAACGCGAGGGCAATCGTTTCAGCCATGCAAGCATACGCTTTGCCCTCCGGAAACCCAAAGTTAAAATGGAAATCAACGGGACCTGGCACATCCACCATGCCGCCGTCAATCACTAATATATCATCTCTCACCGCCGCGACCATTGCAGAAACATCGCGGGGGCGAGCCACATCGCAGACCACACTACCCGGCTGCAAATGTTCAGGGTGGATGACATCATGGATCGCGCTGGTCACCGTCAGGATGAGCTGCGCTTCCTTCAGTACATCCATCTTCGTGCTGATGCAAAGCTCGCTTCGCGCGTGGACCTTGAGCTTGTCTCGCAGAGCCTCGAGCTTTTTCTCGTCCCGGGCGATGAGCAAAGTCCGGGCGGCCTCACCAGCCAAAAGTTCAGCGCAGACGCGCCCAATCGAACCGGTAGCGCCTACGACGGCGACCGTCGCATCCGCCATCTTGATATCCATGACCTTCGCCGCCTCGCGGATGGCTTGGACCGCCAGCATCACCGTGTACGAGTCGCCAGTGGTGACGGGGATATCGAGGTTTTTGGCGATGGTCTCACCGGCATCCCCCACCACCGAGGTGAACGCGCCCAGCCCAAGAATATCCGCGCCGAGCTTCTCCGCCGCGCGACCAGTCTGGATAATTTTACGATAGACCGTGCGCTCAGGCAACTGCATCATGCGCCGCGGAGTATACGGACATGCAAGGAACCAGCCTTTTATCTGCTTTCCGGTCGCCTGAGAAGTGATTCCCTCGATTTCAGAAATGTAAACCGGGGGGAAAAAGGTCGAAAAAAAGTCGATCTGCTTCTCGGTGAGCACTTTGCCTAAAAAAGGGTATTTTCGGCTGACATCGCGCTTGGGATCGATGGGGTGAATGATGAAGGCGAAACTATCCATTTACCATGACTCAACTTCTGCTTTTCGGTTGCGATGATAGGGAGTTTGATGCAGGTGAGCCAGTTTCAATTTGTGATGGTCACTCTGGTCGAACGTAATATCGCGGTCGATTACGCGTCTTTCCGTTGAAGCCGCCAACACCACATCCGACTCGATGGTGCGCGCCGGGTAGATAATCATGCCCGAGCCGATGCGGCAGTTGTGCCCCACCGCGCCGCCCAACACCGGGCGGTTCGACACGCTCAAGTTGCCGTTCCCATCCCGGGCGCGGATGGGCGCGGGGATCAAGTTGTAATCTGTGAACGTGGAACCGGCGCCGATGAAGGTGTTACGTCCCACCACGCACATTTGTAGACAGGTATTTTGCGCCACCATGCTGTTCTCCATCACGGTGGTCATGAACAAGGCGGTGCGGAACGGTAGGAAGGCGCCATCGCCGATCACCGAGAGCATCAATTGAACATCCTGCGAAACATTGACGTTATTCCCGATCAAACAGTTATCGATCACAGCGCCGGCATTGATGGTGACATTATTGCCAATGATCGTTGGTCCTTTGATAATAGCGCTTGGGTCAATAACACAGTTCTTGCCAACGATGACGGCTTCAGAACATTCCAACACCTGACGTCCCTCAAAAATGGCTTTACCCAGGATCTTGAATTTAAAACTCAGTTCGTCATTAGCGCGTTTTTCAAAACGGGCGCCGCGGGTGAACTGACCGAAGACCATATCGGCAATAAAGATATGCACCCATGAGTCGATGGCGATCATCGAACGCAGCGGCACTTGAAAAACCAGGTCACCACTTTGGTCTGCCATGTAAGTCGGCACGTGGTAATAGCCGATCTCCTTCGCCTGCATGTCGATCACGAGCGGCTCAGCTCCCGCCACCGGACCGTTCGGGTAATACCACAAGTCCGCCAGGTACAAACTCCCCGCCGGAGTATAAGAAGTGGAAAGCGGCAGGGCATGTTCGCGGAACGCCGGGTCATCTGCTCGGAAGGCAGCCCGCACCGGACGGTTGAGCTTCAACGCCTGTGACATGAACGTCGTGATGAACGGCTCATCAAAGAATAGGTTGTCGCGGTAGACAATGGTCGGTTCGCGCACCGGTTGGAGGCGCTCACCCTGCTTGAGTTCCATTTCACGGGTCACGTAGGGGGCAAGCAGGTTTCGCTGGTGTAGCCAAAGGGGGGAATTCTGGATCCGAAGCTCACGCGCAGGCTCGCAAAATGGCATGACTAGGTTGGGCGCATGAAGGATGATCTTGAGCATGGCTGGAATTATAAATCAAAGCGTGCCCCTCGGCACACTATGTGAAAAAACAAAATTGTTATGCCACCGTGCCAGAGCAATTTAGAGAATTGCCCTGCATTAAGTAACTGATGTTACGCGATTTCTACTTTCTTGCGTCCCTCGCCCTTCGACTGCGCTCCTCGACGTTCACTCGTCGCTCCGCTCAGGGCGGCTGCCGCGCTGAGCGGAGAGCGGGTGCTCCTCCCGCTCGTAGTCGAAGCGCAAGTGCGTAAGATCAGTTAAGTAAGAGGAGTTTTTTGAATGGTGATCGTACAACAAGCATCACCGCGGGCATGACAGGCAGTCTCTTCCACGCTGAAGACCTTGCCCCCACTCAACCAGTACAATGCCTCTTGCAACAACCCCACCGCCAAGTGACAAACCGGCTCCTCCGCCTTCCTCTCCCAACAAAGTGGACAACGCTCGATGTGCCAAAGAATATGCGTATCGGTTTCTTCTACACGTACCCGTTGGTCTGTATGTTTATTGAACAGGTCTGCAAAGGAACGCGCGCCGGTGTGTAATTTTGTAGGCAACGGTAATAGACGGAATGCCATCTCAGTCAGCCCAAGCATGGAACCGTATTCTTTGATGCCATACTTGAAACAAGCGCGTCCCGTCCGCAACGCCAATCCCCGCCCCCCGCGCGGACCGTAGAGCTGCTCCAAGGCCTGCTGGAGCTTGCTTACCGTTTCAAATGAGAACGTCCGCTCGTTGGCAGCGGACGATGTCAAATCGCCCAATTTGGCGAAGCTGAGGATGGCATCCTTTCCGCCCTTGCCGATCACTTCCTCCATGCCGAGAAGGATGATCCTTCCCATTTTTTGGGGGTAATGATAGGTTGTTTCGCTCATGAGGTTGCTGTTATTTCTTCGTCCAGGAAATTTTTCAGCTTCTGATTGAAATCGATGGGTTCATCCAGCATGATGAAATGACCCGCGGTATGGAAGCGCTCGATGCGCACTTTCGATACGCCCTCTATAAGCGGCTTCCATTGATTCGGGTTCACCACGATGTCCTTGTCGCCGTACATCCCCAAAACAGGAGACTGAATCTGGTGCAGACTTGGACGCAGGTCTGTGCGGCGAAGCGAACCGATGCTGGAAAAAAACGCTTCCAGCGAAGTCCGCGAAACGTCGCGGTCCATCATCTGCGCCCAATTTTTATCTTTTGAATAAAAGGGGGAAAGGATTCGATAGAACCCTTTGTAGATCCACAAATTATGATACGTCAGCCAGCCCATGGTGCGGTAGCCAAAGACACGTGGGAAAAAATAAAGCGAAGAACCGGAAATCGGAGAACCGATCACGACCACTTTCTGCACCCGGTCTGGATGTTGAATGGCGGTCATCAAGCTGACCGTGCCGCCCATGCTGTGCCCCACCAAAGGCGCACGGACGATGCCTAACTGGTCCATGAACTGGTAAACGAGACCAACAAAGTCTTTTACAGCATATGTGGAACGCTTGGTACCCGATTCACCAAACCCCCAAAAATCCAATGCATAAGTGCGGTAAAACGCACCCAGATACGCCATGGTCTCCTGCCACAACCCCCACGAACCCTGATATCCATGCAAAAGAATGACCGGTTTCCCTCGACCGAAAACCTCGTAATGAACGATCCCTTGATCAGTCGTAATTGAAGACACAGTAGGTCATCACCCGCCCGCTATTTTCCTTCCATCTCGCTCATGATGCTGTACAACAACTCAAGCAAAATGGTCTTGACGGAGTTGCGGTCTGTCGCAACACAAGGAAGCAGCTTTGTATTTTTATCGAGACGCAAGGCATGACCCATATCTTCCAATTCCCAAGCGTCGTCTTTATCCTGCTTGTTCGCAGCGACAACAAAGGGAGTGGGCGCATACGCGCGGAAGGTTTCGAGGATCGAACGCGCTTCGCGGAAGGTCTCCGGACGGGTGCTGTCCACCATCACGATGAATCCCAGCATGCCTTCAGAGAGGATCTCCCACATGAAGTCGAAGCGTTTCTGACCCGGGGTGCCGAACAGGTACAGGACCAGATCCTGGTCAACTGTGATGCGCCCGAAATCCATTGCCACTGTCGTAGCCGATTTGACGGAGCGTTCCTCGTCCGAGGAAATCTTGCGTTCTGTGGCAACCACATCAATCTCACTGACAGACTGAATGAACTGGGTCTTGCCAGCACTGAATGGACCCGTGACTACCATTTTGACCGTTTGCATAATTCCTATCCTTTCGGCCTCGAAAAATTATAACGAACGAATACGGCCGATCAGTTTGTTGACCAAATTCTTCTTGTCTTCCATTTCCTGTGGGGCGAGCGGTTTCGCAACTTGTGGGGCAGCAGAACCAGCAGGACGCACTAATTCCACAAGACCTGCCTGCAATAAACCATACACAATCCGGCGGACTTCCACTTCGGTCAGTTTATTCGTCTTCGCGATCTGACGCATCGTGTTCTTCGGGTCCACGAACTTGACCACTTTCCACTCGTCCACACTTAGGTTGACGTTGGTCAGCGGTCGGTCAGTGAACTTGAGCGCCATATCAAGACTCGGGATTTCATCCTGCAACTGCTCCAATTCACGCAACTGCCGCGAGCCTTCGATGATGATGTTTTCAAGGTCGAGCCTTACATTGATACGGTCATCGGGTGGGAGCATCTCCGCTTCGAAACGGAATACCCCTTCCACCCATGTGAACAGACGACGGATCATGTCTGTAAAATAAGCCTGCAAATTCAGCAAGATATCATCGCGGGAGACGTATCCTGCATTGATCAACAACAGCCCCAATTCTTTATCAGACATCTGCCCGGAACGTTCAATAATGGCTTTGTACTGATTGGCGTTGATCTTGTTCGATTTATAAAGCACCGACGCAAGACTGCCGTCTTCCTTGCCAATGCGCGCGTACGCCAGTTTCCCCTCGCGGAACGACACATATGCCTGTTCCGACGCTCCATCGATCACCAGCGTTCCCGTTTTGCTGGCGAGATTAATGAGGTTCAAGAGTTGAGTGATCGTAAAATCTCGTAAATTGCCGCGCAGAGCCATAATTCCTCAAATTCCCTTTTAAGGGAGCGCTCAAAATTATACTTGGTAAAGTGACAATGCGTCAATTAAACATGCTTGCACTCTTGTATGGGCAAAAATATCCGAATTTCCTCCGAAATGAGGGGGCATCTGTCTGTCAGTTCCCCACCCCATTAGCCGCCGCCTCTTTTTTAGGCTGTGAGTTGTCCTATATACTGAACGCGGGAACAAATTGCGCTTTTGCCGAATGGAATTCTTAACGCCAAGACGCAAAGGCGCAAAGGAAAATCCACTGAATCTTTGCGCCTCACCAGCACTGCATCCGCACTGCGGTGCATGTGTGGCGGCTTTGCGTTAAAAAAGGAAAACCGAAATTAATGACCGCGCCAAGTATAGGTGGGGGCGACCTGTCAGATGGGGACGGGTCGCCCCACGAGATTTTCACGTTTCCTGAAAATACAGGGCGGGTGCCATCTTGTCATTGGCAATCGCCGCTCTACTACGAAATCGGAGCCACAGCCGAATGATACTTCGGAAAGAGAGCATTCAACAGAACACGCGCCGTGTTGTTCTGGATATAGCAATCCACGAAGGCATGGCGCAGTTCGTCAACGCTGCGGTGACCGAAAAGAAGATGCAGGAACGTCAGGTCGGGGAAGTTGGCATCGACTTCGCTGTAGGAAGAATATTCGAGCGGCTCGATCCGCGTGATTCTTCCATTCTCAAAGACCATGCGAAATCCGCTGGCGTAAAACCCAATCTTCATCTCACCACTGTAACCCACCGCGACAGACCCCGCCAAACGTTTTTCAAGCGCCGGTCGGATGTGATTCAAGAACGTGGGCATATCCGGCACGCGGACGAAAAACGCATACGGCTTTCTCACAGCAGGCAGCTTATCATCCAAAACTTCATAAACAGGATGCTGTTCGCCAAGGTTGAACCCAAAGGAAGTACGAGGGATTGATTCCCGCTCGGCATACCCTGCACCCTTCTTCCATAGATATCGCACCACACTCGGTGAAACCGCCAGCCAGGAAGTGCCTTCCACGAGAGCGAAGTACACGCAAGCCACTCCGCCATACCAGAGTTCGATAGAGTGCTCAAAGAATCCAACCCGTTCCCCGGCAACATCTTCGATAACCATCTTTTCATAACGATTGATGTTCATCGGGCTCTTACCGCATATTTCATAACGGATGATCTCCGGCGTACGCTTACACGAGATGGACCGGTTTTTCTCCGCTGCTTCATAGAGCTGCAAAATGAAATCCACGTCCCCTTCCCCTGCCGGGCGGATGTTGAACGGCTCGGTCTCGCCTTCTTTCAACCTAGGCACATGCGGCTCGAACCCGCCACGCCGACCCGAAAAATTCAACGCCATGTCGTACCCAAATTGCCTGTAGTAATTCGGAATGCCCGTGATCACCTGCGCCAAATGACCGCGCTCTGCACTCCACTTATGCACCTCTTCCATTTGCAGACGTACCAGTCCGCGCCTGCGGAATTCGGGCAGGGTGCAAACCAACTCAGGTCGCCCTACGCCAAACTCGATACCGTCATACGTCCACGTTTGCGGAATCAAACACAAGGTGGAAACGATCTTCCCCGTGGCAGCCTCTTCAACAAGCGTGAAATCGCCGGCATTTAGGGTCGGGTGCGGCTTGGCAACCAAATCACGAATCCATTCGGCGATTCCCAAACTCGGTTTATCGGGTCCATCGTCGCTGTGCATGCGGCTGTTGATGTCCGCCAGTGCGTCGGCATCTTCCACAGAGGCGCGGCGCAAAATCAATCCGTCACCAAGGTCACGGATAAAAAGTTCAGATTTTGTTTTCATGGTCTATTCTTTCAAAAGTTTTTTCAATTGTTCCATGGATGCGTGCGGGTCTTTGAACAGGATGCCCTTCATCCCGACCTGTTCGCACGCTTCGATATTCGCAATCACATCGTCGACGAAGACCGCCTCGCCTGCTTTGACCTGGGCTTGTTCCAACGCAAGTTGATAGATCCTCGCATTTGGCTTTGCCACGCCCACCTCCGCAGAGATGGTCAGGTGATCGAAAGCATCGCCGATCTTCGCACGGATGAGATACTCGCGCATGTCCGACCAGGCATTGCTGATGAGTCCCGTAAGATAACGCGGACGCAGCGAACGCAAATACCCAAGGATCGTTAAGTCCACCACATCGCCCGCGAAGAACTCGCGCTCTACGGCGGCAATCTCAGCCTTTCCAACTTTCAAGCGTTGGGCAACCGCCTGCCAATGCTTCTCGACCGATATTTCGCCAATGGTCGCTTGTGCGGCAGTGGGACTGTTAAAAACGATCCTGTCGATATCTTCATATTCCATGCCGAAGCGCTGGGCAAGCTGCTGGCGCGGAGCCTGGTATTCAGTGCGCTGGATGACACCGCCAAAATCAAAAAATATTGCTCGAATATTCATGGTCTATTCCGTTCGTTTGATACCCGCCGGGCATAAAAAATCCCGCAGGCGATTTTTATACGCCTGCGGGTCATTGACTGGAACCAGCGGATCACTTCTTCTTGGGCTTCGTAGACGTTTTGGCTTTGGGCGTCTTGGAAGTTTTGGAAGTTGAAGCCTTGGTCTTCGTTGAGGAAGGCGTCGTCTTTTTGGCAGTTGCAGGCTTGGAAGCGCGCTGCCGTTTTGAAGCGGACGGTTTGGCTGCCGTCGCAGTTGTCTTTTTGGTGGCGGCAGTTTTCACTGCCGCGCTCTTGACCGCCTTTGACAGCGGTTCGGTCTTCAAGGAAGCCGAAGCAGGGACAGCCTCCGCCACAGGCATGGATGCCATTTGTTTGGCGGCTTCACGCCAATTCGGGAAGAAAAGCTCCATCCGCTGGCGTGAGATGGAATTCGCACGGCGGCAGCGTGGACAGTGCGCATCGTGGTGGTTCTGGTTCTTTTCGTCCATGGTAACCAGCGCGGTAAGCATTTCCGCACGTCCCACTGTGAATGGGGTCTGACAATAAAGGCAACGTAGATTTAGCATGAGAACGCCCTTTCGTGGATTTACTCGTGATATTGTCTGATTCTACACCGATTTTTTCCACGTTGCGAATCAAGTTTCGGAAAATTCACCAGGGGCCCCTTTTACTCGCGCTGATTGGCATCCTCCAGTGCTCTGCCGGAGCGGATTTCCTTCTCAAACGTGATAAATTCGCTCGCTACGCTCATCCCAGCACGCTGGTACAGGCGGGTTGCCCCGGTCTTGTTGGAGGCATCCACACCCAAGCCAATGGTTTTCATGCCGCGTTTGTAGAACTTGCCAAAGGAATGCTGAAGAAGAGCCAATCCCAGCCCGCTTTTGCGCCACTGCTTACGGACTCCCAGCGTGCTGACCCAGCCGATTCCCATACGGAAGCGGTTCTGTGAAAAGCCCGCGATCTGGTCGCCATCCCAGGCGATCATCCACAAGGAAGGGTCAAATTCGGTATTTTCAAGTTTGCGGTGCGACCACTCGTCGAACACAGCGGCATGACTGCCCCAATGCTCGCTGAAGGAGTCATTCTCCGCCTCCATTACAAGACGGGCATGCGCCGCTTTATCAAAGGGACGCAATTCAATGCCAGCGGGAAAATCAGATACAGGCGGCTCTTCGGTGAGGTTGATCTCCATGCGCCAATGAAAACGGACTGGCTTATATCTTTCTGCCTCATGGGCATGCATGGCAATCTCATCTTTTCCATCCATCGTGCTGCGAATGAACACGCGGAGGTCGGGTTCGGCAAGTTTCATGTCTTCACGGGCGCGCGCCTCGATCCACGCCAGCATGGAGGGGAAAAGTCCGTGCTCTTTAAATTCGGGGTGAATGTAAAGGTCTGCGTTCAGGTCGGCATGGACCTGATGATTATAGAACTCGCCATAAGCAACCACTCGCCCATCGCATGTTTCGATCACGTGGCTGTCGGTCTCAGGGTTGAACTTGTTATTGTGCCACTCATGATCCAATTCTTCGGGTGTGGAGGCGACGGTGACATCGCCATCCGCCTCGCACACGGCGTAGATGAGATCGGCAACAGTGTGGACGTCTGCCCAGGTTGTGGCACGCAGTTTCAGGTTAAGGTCAAGAAGCGGTTTTTCTGTCAACATTTTTATGCTCCAAATATATTCCGGTTCATTCTTTCATCAAGGTTGGTTGCGCCATTCGGCATTCAGCAAGCCGAAACCGATGACGTCCCAAAATTCTCCGTCGCGGTGCAGGGCGTTGCGGCGGCGCACCTCTTCCATAAAACCGAACTTATCGAACAGGCGCAGCGCACCTTCGTTATAAGCAGGCACTACCGCAGTAACGCGAAACAGATTTAACTCGTCGAATGCGTATCGCAGCAGCAGACTCAACGCTTGTGAGCCATAGCCCCTGTGGCGGGACTCTGCCTCGCCGATGCCCAAGCGAAGATAGCCATTGCCGTTCGACCAGTCCACATATTCGATGAGGGCTTTGCCGATCAGGCGGTCATCCTCACGCGCGCGGACGGTGAAGTAGAACAGATTCTTCTGCTCTTCCATTTCCTTTTCGATGGCTTCGTATTGCTTCTTTACCATCGCCGGTGAAATCGGGCGGATCGGCTTCAGTTCCATCAGGCGCATGAATTCGGCGTCGTGCGTCCAACGAGATTCAACAGCGGGATGCGTTTCAAGATCCAAGGGACCGAGACGGACATCCTGTGCTTCAAACAACTGAGTCTCAATGGTAAACATGATTTCCTTCTTTTCAAAACAAAAAACGGTCACAAGATTCTCTCCCGTGGCCGTTTTGAGCGGTTAAAGAAAAACGACCACGGGCTTGACGCGCCGTGGTCGCAAAGGTTGATTGAAAAACCTAACGACGGACAGGCGCACTACGGCTATCGACTCCAGCGGGGCTGGCGGCTGCGAGGGTGATGTAGAACTTGTTCATAAACATGGGTAGTGCGCTCCTTTCTTGCGGATTCCTTTTTCAGGTGAGGCGAGTTTATCACGCGAATCAAAACATCGTCAAGTAGGATATTTGGTGGGATCACGGCTGTGACGAAGTCAGAAACCCTCAACGCGAAAAACGCGAAGTGGGCGAAAGGCGCGAAATTTTCGCGTTAAGATTTTGACCTTGGTTTTACGCTGTCAATCGACTTTGTTCAAGCAATATTGGGTGGAATTTAGCCCTGAACTACGAACCTTTTTCGACGTTATTGGCAACTTAGTTTTCAAAGAGGTTAAACATGGCTGCTAGTGTAGTCTCCACCAACCAAAATGAAGTGAATAGCGTCCTGATTATTTCGCAGGATGCGGATATGATCCGGGTCTGGAAGATGCTCTTTGAGCAGCGAAGTTGTCACGTCATCAGCGAGACCGTCGCCCAGGAAGGGTTGTTAACGTCCCGCCTGCTCTCCCCCACCCTCATTATCCTCGATATGGACATCCCTGATAACGAACGGCTAACGCTCTGCCGGAAATTGCGCGCCACCACGAATGGCACGCTCCTGCTTATCAATTCAAGTTACAAGAATCTTGACGTCTTGGAATATCACCGTGCCGGGGTCGACGAAACCGTGGATGACTCCATCAGCCCGATGGCGCTGCTGGTCAAGTCGCTGGCGTGGCTGGCGCGGCAAGATTGGATCGTGCCACGTAGGCAGTCCGCACAACTTTGGGCATAACCAACTTGCAGACGGCAGGCTGCCGCCCTCCTCCTCCATCGGCAATCTGCTGTCTTAAAGCAAAAACGTGCCCGCGAAGTCAACTTCGCGGGCACGTTTTTGCTTCTATAAATTGCTCCTTGCGCCGTCCCCGGCGCAAGGGTTTCCTCGGAAAACGCCGCTGGGGACGGCGGCTTGAGCGTACTCTGTATACGAGGGAACTTTTCTTACGGATTGGAAGGAAGAATTCTTCCTGCAATCAACTCATCCAACGTATGCTGCACAAGGCGTAGTTTCGCTTCAGTGAGGATGTTTGTGTCCACATCCGCGATACCCAGTGGGGACTGAACATTCTGCCCACCCTGACCGGCGATCAACTGGGGCCAGGCAGTCTGGATGGCTTTGATCGTATCGGGGCTAATGGTCATCAGCCAGCCGCCGGGGCGGGGTTCTGGTCTGGTGGTACCGACCAAATACACACCTTGCGTTCCAACGTAAGAGAGGAAGTCATCCGTAGCGAGCGACGGGTAAATATACAACCCACCTACTTTGTTATCGTTAATCAGCACGTTGGCATAACCGCCAAATTTCGAGGGGTCTTCATTGGTTGGGATTCCCAAGATAGCGGGATAACTCACCAAGTCGATATAAATGCCATCGCACAGACCACAGTAATAACGCATGCCATTGCTGAAAGCGTTCAACGCCGCCTGGGCATTGGCGTCCCCTTCGGGGTACAACATGCCGACATGGTATTCATAGGTCATCATTGCCAGGGTATAACCAGCCAAAAAGGCGGGCAATTCCACCTGTGTGCTTGGCGCAAGGACGCTGACATTTCCAGCAGCGGTTACATTCGGAATGTTCACCGCGAGGAATTGCACGTTGGGCGCAGTCGGCGCGTAATTCGCCACACCGGGGTCTGGCGGCAGGGCAATGACAACTTTAAGCGTTGGGTCGGCGAGATCTTCAGGAGTGATCCCATTGCGAACTTGAAAGCGAAAGCCGGAAGCCAACGCCAAATCGTAGACTGTCTTTTGATACAGGTCGGATGTCGGCTTATCCAGGTCCGTGGGGAGGATGAGCAAAGCCAACGGCGTGGATAAGGTCGGGATGGGGGTGGCAGATGGCGGCGGGGTATGAGACGGGACGACCGTCGGGGCGTCAACTTCTGGAGAGTCGTTCCCCCCACAAGCGGTCAAAATTGCAACGAAAAGAAGTACGAACAGAGTTTGTTTTACACGCACAGAATTTCTCCGAAACATAAATGTCCGGAACATTATAACGGGAAAAAAAGCAGGTCACGCTCATCACGTGACCTGCCGGACTTTTAGTGAACTGTGACCTGGATTTTCTTCGGTCGGGCTGATTCCGCCTTGGGCAGAGTCAGCGTCAGGATGCCGTCCGCGATTCTTGCTTCGACCTTTTCTGAATCTATTTCAGACGGCATTCGCAAGCTGCGGCGAAAGGCTCCACTCGGAAGTTCATCCATGAGGAAGGAAGCCTCTTCCTCCGCCTTGTACTCGCCTTCGATGCTGACGACGTTCTCAAGCACCTGAATGTTCAAGTCTTGGGCTTTCAAACCGGGGACGAGGGCATAGAGCACATAAGAGTCATCTTCCTCGCGGACGTTAACGCTAAGAGCGCGCGGCTGAGGCTGGGGCGCAACACGGCGAACCATGCGGCGGAACGGATAAGGTTGAATATAGAGGGTCATGTTTGATATCTCCTTTTTGTTTTATCAATGCTGCCAATATTAAGTCCGCAGTGTAAGAAAATTAATAACGCCTGGTAGATTTTCTATAAGAAAAATCCCCCGCATTTCTGCGGGGGATGCGACAATGTTTTGAACGTATCGAACGGTGAAACTTATTCGAAGAATGTGGCGAGCCACTCAAGGTCATCGGCGCGGTCAACGCGGTATACACCGCCGGTACCGCCGCAGGTGCCGTTCAAGCCGAAGGAGGTCACGCCGCCTACGACATTGGTATCGCCAACGAAGTTCGGACCGCCGGAGTCACCGAAGCAGGTCCCGCCGGTGTCGGCATTGTTAGAGAGCAAAAGGGAGGAATCGCCCGTAAAGCCGGTATTGATTTGAATCAGGTGCGGGTAAGCCACCATTCTTTCCCGAATCGCGGCGTCTTTCCAACCGGCGGCATCGGGGAAGGATTTCTGGAGGCCATATCCGACAGCGGTGAATGTCGTTTTGCGGCTTGGCTTCAAGGCGTCGAGCGAATCCAATTCCGGCAAAGCGCCGTAGGTCGGCATGTCGACGGGTTCATCCAACACCACGACGCCAAGATCGAACAGGTAGAAAGCGTTCGGGTCATAATTCGGATGAACGAACGGGGTTCCGCCTACTTCGCCAAAGAACGGGTAACCACTACCATCAGTGGGTCTCGGGATCGGGCCAGCAGCGAACCAGAGTTCAACGTGCTCAGCGCCATCCGTACAATGTCCGGCTGTCAGGAAAATGGTGGGGGAAATCAACGTGCCACTGCAGCGCCACAGGGGGGTTCCATCTGCCAGTTGGGCAACCATCAAGCCCACATAGGGGTGACCATCACCATCGGGTTCGCCGTCCGTGATGGCGGCTGCCATTCCAACCGTGCTAAGAATCAATACTGCAGCGAGCAAAATTGCAATTGTTACCTTCTTCATCGATCAATCTCCTCTTTGATTTGAATGAATATCGGGTTTTCCAACTGAGTCAATTACAACCTGCATTTCTTCCAGAGCACCTCCTATCAGGCAGTTTAAAAAACAAACTGCCAAGGCGAATCTACCTTCAGCAGTCTGGCGGTCCCGCCTCGGCGGGATCCATGACTTTGCGTCCCCACCTCACGATGGGTTTGCCTTTTAGGGTTAAACAAGAAGATTGCTAAATTATTATGACAAATTTTAGGGAATAAGGCAAGCTAATTGTTAAACCAGGTTGCAACCTTCCAATAGATTCTCACGGTTTTCCGTCAAAACTTCCCATATTTCGACGGGCTAAACAAAAACAGGCTGGCAGAGAGTGCCGCCAGCCTGTTTTTGTTTAATTCTTGTAAAGCAGGGGTCTGTTACGGTGTATCAATTCGGATGATTGTGGGCACCACAGGCAGAGACACCACGCCATCAGAATAGGAGATACTGCCGAGATACTTGGTAGCCGGGGAAAGACCACTGAATGAAACATTGACCAATCCCGTGTTACCAAGGGTGGCTGAAGCCGGGGCAGTGACCGTCATATTGCCTGCATCGACCGCGCCAAGCGCCCATGAGAACAGGGTGTAGTTGGCATCGGCTCCATCCGTCTGCCAGCCGTGAACGATCACATAGTAATCACCATCAGCCGGGTTCACCAGATTGACCTCTTCAGCAGAGGTACCGCTGCCGCTGCTGCCAACGAAGTCGAAGTTAGAGTCGAAGATGTACATATCCAGGTCATCGTCGCCGTCGGTGAAGTCATCGAACAGCGAGAAGCGGGCGTATGTTGTGCCAACAGGGATGTTGACCGTATGCATCGTAATACCCACGCCGCTTGCCAGAGCGGTG
>JACPVC010000051.1 GCA_016191955.1 Chloroflexota bacterium | reverse complement strand
ATATCTTTCGGGAACTTTTTTGAAACTTGACCACGAAAGATTTTTTCGGTTTCATCAGAGGCGAAGGATTCAATCATAGCCTGATAATATCACGAAGCGATAATATTTTCAAGAACTCAATTTTGCAAGGGGCAAGCTAACTACGGTTAGACTGTACCGAATATAATTGCTTTTGGACTGCATTTTCTCTTGCAATCTAATCCCCCAAATTAATATAGGAATTAGATTGCAGGGCTGGTACAATCTATTTTGAACAGTATAGCACGCCTCATTTTACTCTGCACAGGGAGAATTAATATGCCGAAACAACCACCCCCGCCAACAGACTCTTCCCCAAAGGGGAAAAAGCTCCTCGACCAGCTTCGGGATGCCATCCGCGCCAAACACTACTCCTATCGCACCGAACAAACCTATATCGACTGGTGCAAGCGTTATATCCTTCACCACAACAAGCGCCACCCCGCCGAAATGGGCGTCCTTGAAATCCAAGCCTTCATTACGCACCTGGCAGTCGAACGCAGCGTCGCCGCGTCTACCCAGAATCAAGCGCTGAGCGCCGTTCTCTTCCTCTACCGTAACGTCCTTCTTAAAGAGATCGAATTCCCCACCGATGTGATCCGCGCCAAAAAGCCGGACCGCCTCCCCGTAGTTCTCTCCAAAGCCGAAGCCCTCGCCGTCATCCAACATATGAGCGGCATTCCCAAACTGATGACTCAGCTTCTATTTGGTTCCGGGCTCAGGCTGATGGAGACCCTTCGCCTCCGTATCAAAGATGTAGACTTCGCCAACCGCCAGATTATCGTCCGCGATGGCAAGGGTGAAAGCGACCGTTCCGTTCCCCTCCCCGAAAGTATTACCTCGGCGCTCAGGGAACACATCCAAAACGTCAAACAAATCCATCAGGCAGACCTCAAAGAAGGCTATGGTGAAGCTCGCCTTCCCTATGCTCTCGAACGTAAATACCCCAATGCCAACCGCGAACCTGCCTGGCAATACATCTTCCCTGCCTCCCAACGCTCCCATGACCCTCAAACCGGGAAGACCATGCGTCATCACCTGCATGAAAGTGTTCTTCAACGCGCCATAAAGCAGGCTACCCATGCCGCAAAGATAGATAAAACAGTTTCACCCCACACCTTCCGCCATTCATTCGCCACCCATCTCCTTCAAAACGGCTATGACATCCGCACTGTTCAGGAACTCCTCGGGCACAAAGACGTCAAAACTACCATGATCTATACCCATGTCCTCCAGCGTGGCGGGCTTGCTGTCAAGTCTCCTCTCGACTAAAAGACTTCGCCAAACAAAAAAGCCCACTCGCATAGAGAAGGCTTCTTGTTTAGATTCAACTGTAAATGGAGGAAGAAGCGCGGGCTAGAACTCGTCCTCTTCCTCCAGCCACTCATCATCTTCCTCGCCGTCCACTTCTTCATCCTCCCATTCGTCGGCTTCTTCTTCGTCCTCCCACTCATCCTTGGCGGCGGCGCCATCGGCGGGAGAATAGGTCACGCAGCCTGTATCCGGGTCGATCTCAACGGCGGCGGCGCCGCACAACCCTTCATCCAGGAACACACAATCGACATAGTGACACTTAATACGTGGCATTTCGCATCCTCCTAATTCTCGTTTCGGAATAGTCGTACAACCGCGATAATAAAGATAAGCGTCATGGCAACCTGCGATGTAACGCAGAACGGGCAGATCGCCTGCAGGATTTCAAGTTCCACATACACCAGCCAGACCGTGAATAGGAAACCCGTCAACGACATACCGAAGACCAGCAGCGTGCCGTTCTTGCGGAAGAATTCATTCTTGGGCTCATAGAACAACACGATCAAGATCGCCGCATACCCAACGATGCCGAACACCGCTACGGGAATTCCGTTCACTTCCGAAAAAACACTGGCGTTCACAGTGGAACAATCACCAGAGCCGAGGCACATGCCGTCGTTGCCGCTGATCTTATAGATTGTCATATATACCGAGACTGCCAAACCAACGATCACCAGCGCGATCATCACGCGGTAAAGCCATTTATCCATGCTTCCTCACAATAGAATAGCGTCTACTTCCGAACCAGCAGGCACGCATTTTACACCAGCGGGGATGATTAGTAAAGCATCCGCCTGTACTAGCGAGAGTAGATTGCCCGAACCCTGGTGACCCGTCAAAAAAGCGGAGCGGATGCCATTTTCAACATGGATTCTCGCCCGCAAATAACTCTCACGACCATCGGATTCGATCTCCTCCGCGGCTCGTACCCGGACCTGTAACCTGCCTCCGTCCATTTTGCCGTTCAGCCGCTCAAGCGTGGGATGCACAAAAACTTCAAACCCCACAAACGCCGAAACCGGGTTGCCCGGCAGCCCAATGAACGGGATTCCACGATATAAACCAAAAGCCAGCGGTTTGCCGGGGCGCATGTTGACTCGCCAGAAATCCATCTTCCCGTTTGCTTCGATCACTTCTTTAACAAAGTCGAATGCCCCCACGCTCACCCCCGCCGACGAGAGAATTAAATCCGCGTTTTCTTTTGCAGCTTTATCGAGCAGCCCCGTCACAGATTCGCGCGTGTCTTTTGCGACCCCAAGCCGAATCACCTCTGCACCCGCGCCGACGATTGCCGCCGCCAATGCATACGAATTCGAATCGCGGATCTTGCCCGGTTCGAGCGGAGCGTCCACTTCCAGCAGTTCATCGCCCGAAGAAAGCAGCGCCACTCGCGCCTTTCTATGGACGGTGACATGGGCAAAGCCAAGTGCTGCCAACAAGCCCAAATCTTGCGGTTTGAGCGTGCGCCCCTGCTTCATCACAACATCGCCTGAGCGAATATCCATGCCGCGCCTGCGGACGTTTTCACCCACCTTCATTTGTTTCGAGAAGGTGATGGTGTTAGGAGCGGCTATGCCTGCGTTGCGGTTATTGAAATCCGTCTCTTCGACCGGGATGACACAGTTCGCGCCGTGGGGGAGTTGTGCCCCGGTCATTATGCGTGCGGCTTGCCCTGCTTGCAGAGAAACCGTCGGCGCATAACCGGCTGGGATGTCCACAACCACATTTAACTGAACGTTCAAGCCGCCGTCCCCGGCGGCGTTGCCTTTGGTGTCAATGTCTTTTAACTTGCGCTTTTCGCCGCCCGTGGTGTTGCTGCTCCTTTTGCGGTCCCCGGTGTTGCCGCTCCTTTCGCCGTCCCTGGTGTTACTGCTCCTTTCGCCGTCCCCGGTGTTGCCGCTCCTTTCACCGTCCCCGGTGTTACTGCTCCTTTCGCCATCCCCGGCGAAAGAATCTTCCGCTCGCAAAGCAAACCCATCCACGGCGGAATTATCGAAAGGCGGATAATCCCCATCCACGTGAATGTCCGCGCCCAAGATGCGACCCACCGCATCGCTCAGCGGAACAGTTTCAGTTAAAGTGGCTTTGAAGTGGGAAAGGATGCGCTCGCGCGCTTCGGTAACAGTAAACATATCAGAGCGCCGCGATTATACCCCCATCCTAAAATCTGTTATTACCGTAGGTCACGCTTTCAGCGTGACAGTCACGTTGCAAACGTGACCTACAAATTTTGAGAGTGTCTAAAAGAATGGGCTAAGAGAATCTTTCACCACGGAGATCACGGAGTCCACAGAGATTTTTGAGGGTTTTCTCCGTGATCTCTGTGGGCTCTGTGGTCAAATCTTTTGGAAAGCCTACGAAATTAGACACTTCCCAAATTTTCTCAATTCGCGACCTTAGCGTGCTTCGCGGTAAATGGCTTTTTTATTATCCAGGCTTGGTTCGCACCGCTTCCATCACATTCGGCAAATTCTCGATGCGCGTCAGAATGCGGCTCAACTGCGTCAGGTCTCTCACTTCGATGATGAGTCTCAAATCCGCGATGCTGCGGTTGACATTGACCGACACATTGTTGATATTGATATTTTCGTCCGAAAGCAGGTTCGAAATATCGCTCATCAACCCCTGCCGGTCATACGCCTTGATCTTGACCGGCACCGGGAAAGTCTGCTCCACATGCCCCCAGCCAACCTTCAACAAACGTTCGCGGTCTGGAGTTAATAGAATGTTCGGGCAATCCTGCCGGTGGATGGTCGCGCCGCGTCCGCGCGTGATGTAGCCCACGATCTGGTCGCCGGGCATCGGGTTGCAGCACTTTGCCATCGAAGCCAGCATACCTTTCAAGCCGACAACTTCAACGGCATCCGTAGGCTTATGCGGCACAGCCGGCGCATTCGCTTCAAGGATGTCTTTGATCTCATTATCCTCTGCGAATTGCTTGATGACCTTGCTGATCGAAAGTTCGCCTGTGCCCAGGTCAATGAACATTTCATCGGGGGTCTTGTAGCCAAGCTCACGCGCGAGCTTCTCGAAGTTAACTCCGGGAATGCCAAGCCTTTGTAACTCGCGTTCGAGGGTATTACGCCCCGTAGCAAGGTTCTGTTCATCTTCCAGCTTCTTGAACCAAATGCGGATCTTCGATTTTGCGCGTGCAGTCTTCACCAAGCCAAGGCTGTTATTCAGCCAGTCGCGGCTCGGACCTCCGCGCTTTGCCGTCAGAATCTCCACCTGGTCTCCGGTCTTCAACTCATGGTCGAGTGGAACGAGCTTGCCGTTTACGCGCGCGCCCCGGCAGCGATGACCGATGTCTGTGTGAACGGTGTAGGCGAAATCAATCGGGGTCGAACCGGCGGGCAGGTCAATCGCGTCGCCGCGCGGGGTAAAGATGTAAACACGGTCGCGGAACACGTCGCTCTGCATCGACTCGACGAACTCCGTGGCGTCGTTCACGTCCCCGCGCCATTCCATCATTTTGCGCAAGTCTTTGATGCGTTCTTCGAATTGCTTGTCGTGCTTGCCGCCCTCTTTATAACGCCAGTGCGCGGCAATACCGTACTCAGCGTTCATATGCATTTCCTGCGTACGGATTTGAATCTCCAGCGGGCGCTTGTCGTCGTACATCACCGCCGTGTGCAGGGATTGATAATGGTTGTCTTTCGGAGCCGCAATGTAATCGTCGAACTCGCCGGGCACGGGTCGCCATGTGGTATGGATGACGCCCAGCGCGGCATAGCATGCCGGCACATCCGGCACGATCAGGCGTACGGCGCGCACGTCATACAACATGCCGAAGGATTTATCCTTCTTTTGCATCTTCTTGAAGATGGAATAGATATGCTTGGGGCGACCGCTCACCTCGGCTTTGATGTTGTTCTTGTCGAGCAGGCGAATCAAATTAATTTTGATCTCTTCCAATTGACGTTCACGGTCGGGGCGGCGTTCTGCCAGAGACTCGGCGATCTCTTTATATTTATCCGGTTGGACGTAGCGAAAACTCAGGTCTTCCAATTCCCACTTCAACTGCCAGATACCGAGTCGGTTCGCGAGCGGCGCGAAAATGTCCAACGTCTCTTGCGCGATGCGACCGCGCTTATGTTCCGGCATGTGCCCAAGCGTGCGCATGTTGTGCAAGCGGTCTGCCAGTTTGATGAGCACCACGCGCACATCCTCGCCCATGGCAAGGAAGGTTTTGCGCAATGTCTCCGGCACCATATCTTCCTTGCGCCCCAATAGAGCGGGTTGGATGAGTACTTCGTCTTTTTCTGTTTCGTCTGCCCCCGCATGTTGGTCGCCACGTGAGACGCGCGGCAAATGAGTCAACTTGGTTACCCCATCGACCAGCAATCGAACCGTATCCCCGAACTCGCGGCGCACATCTGCCAGTGTGACCGATGTATCTTCCACGGTGTCATGTAGCAGCCCGGCTGCCACCACTTCGGCGGGCACCTTCAACTCGGTCAGTATCTGCGCTACAGCAATGCAGTGATTGATATATGGCTCCCCCGAATGGCGTTTCTGTTCGCGGTTCGCTTCCTAGGCAAAGGTATAGGCGCGCATCACGAGTTCCCGGTCTGCGAGCGTATAAGACTCGGGAAGCTGCTCCATTAATTTTTCCATCGGGATTTCAATAATTGCGGACTTCACACTTCCATTTTACTACGCCCCGCCTCACCCCCCCCGCTCGTGCCTGTTTTCTGTTTCCCGACAACTTTTTTTACAGAGCGTGTCACCCTGAGGAAGCGCGTTTTTCGCGACCGAAGGGTCTCTGGCACAACGTTGTAGAGATGCTTCGGGACAAGGAACGTCCCTACTAAGAAACTAACTGGAGGCGGCCTCTAAGCGAAAGCCCAAAGTGGCGGCCCTGCGCTGCAAAGAACGAACAACCTTGTCACGATGCTCTTTTTCATAATAATCAGCAGCCAAAGGACGATAGGCTTGGCGACGTT
>JACPVC010000127.1 GCA_016191955.1 Chloroflexota bacterium | reverse complement strand
TACGAAAGCAACTGCCTTGTCAAAGTTTTTTCTGGCTGAGGCTTCGAACTCGGTGTTCGCAGAATCCCCTTGTGCCTCGCTCTGTTCGGTTGCGCCACCTGATTGCACGCTCGCAAGCAATTTCCGCGCTTCTTCCTGCGCGTCGGCTTTAGCCTTCGCGATCAGGGCTTGCGCTTCCTTTTCTGCCTTTACAGGAACTTCAGCAGCTTCTCGCTTTGCCTTTTCATGTATTTCCTGCGCCTGCTTTTCGATCTCAAGTACCTGCTCGATGTGTTTCTCGTTCATAACGGTTTCACCTCATTCAGTACTTTTCAGATGTTTAATGTCGACTATTGTAAAGTATTAATACGGCTCAATCAAGGGTCTGTTTTTTTAGGTCGTGCAATAATGTACATAGTTGATATTGAAAAATAAATTAAACAAAAAGAGGGCTTGAAAATATCAAGCCCTCTTCATATCACAAACTACTTAGGCTACTTCAAATTTTGTCGCAGACCTTCAAGTTTACCCGCCACAGAACCATCGAGGACCTTGTCGCCGATCTTTACAACCAAACCACCGAGGATGGCAGGGTTGACTTTAAAGGTAACATCCTTTGCGCCAAAGTTTTTCTTGACGGTCTCCATCTCATCACTGTTGAGTGGAAGCGCGCTGGTCACTTCGGCGACCTCGCCTTTGAATTCACCGTCAACGACGACAACCTTCCCAGCCTTTACACCGGAAAAGAACTCGTCGATGAGCGCGTGTTGTTTCTTCTCATCCAGCGCGGAGCCTACAAGCTTGTTTGCAGCGGCAATGGCGAGAGCGGCAACCTGACCACGAATATCGCCGAGAATGCGATTACGCTCCAACTCGGCTTCAGCCACCGCAGCCTCGCGAGCTTTGGTTGCTTCCGCCTCTGCGGCAGCTTTCACATCCTTGCCCGCAACCGCAGCACGTTCAGTGGATTCGCGGACAACTTTGCTCGCTTCCGCCTGGGCATCGGAGACGATCTTCGCGGCTTCTTTCTCCGCGTTGGCGCGGGCTTCGGCAGCCACGCGGGCATCTTCCAAGCCCTGAGCGATCTTCTTCTTGCGGGTCTCCATCATATCCAGCATGGGTTGGTAGACCCAGGCGTTCAACGTGAGGAATACGATGATGAACGCAATGATCTGGACAATGAGAAGACCGAGATTAATACCTAATGCTTCCATTTTTCAATGCTCCTTGAGATTACACGACTTTGAAGAGCATGAGGAACGCGATCACCAGACAGTAGATCGCGATCGCTTCAGAGAACGCGATGCCGAGGATCATGTTGGTCAGCAAGTTACCATAGGTATCGGGGTTGCGAGCCATACCCGTAAGCGCGCCTTGCACACTCAAACCAATGCCCACACCCGCACCTGCGGCGCCGATCATTGCCAAACCTGC
This sequence comes from Chloroflexota bacterium, assembly GCA_016191955.1. GTDB lineage: Bacteria > Chloroflexota > Anaerolineae > Anaerolineales > Villigracilaceae > Villigracilis. The sequence continues at coordinate 10,537 of JACPVC010000127.1, read as the reverse complement.
GCCGACGAAGCGCATTGCATCCAGAATATTTCCTTCCATGTTTAACTCTCCTTAGAACGATTGTATTATTTAGATTTCGTGCGCTGCAGTGTGCGCTTCTTCATGTTCCTCGTGCTCGCCATGACCCTGGGTAGCCTGAGCCATAAACACCATGGTCAACATACCGAACACGAAAGCTTGAATGATACCGACGAACAACTCGAACATCATCACCATTGCGGGCAAAATGGATATCTTGCCCAACAGCCCTGCCACAATGGCGACCAACACGATGCCCGCGAACATATTACCGAATAGACGGAAGGCAAACGAGAGGATCTTCGAAAGTTCGGAGATCAACTCCAGCAAGCCCACCAAAAAGTCCATCGCGCCAAAGAACGGGACTTTGAACATGCGACGGGTATTGAAGAACTTGCTCAAATAGCCAAGTCCCTGTGCGCGGAAGCCGATCACCTGGATCATCACCACGGCAATAAGGGCAAGCGAGGCCGTGAAGTTCAAGTCTACGGAGATGCCGCGGAAGAACGGAGCGAGGATGTAACCACCCTCTTCCACCTTCGCAGGAAGCAGATTTGCCCATCCGCCCCCAAGCTCGGCAATTGTATGTCCCTCGCCGTGCGCAGGATGCAACACACCGATAGACTCAAAGCCGGGGATCAACTTGAGCAGGTTTGCCAACAACACATAGATCATGATGGTCGCAAACCAGGGGAAGATCATCCGCGCATATTTGCCAGCAGAACCTTCGGTGAGGTTATAGAGCATCTCAACGATGGCTTCCATCAGGTTGCCAATGCCTTGTGGCACTAGGTCAGACTTTGCGCTCTTTTTGATAGAACGGTTCGTAGCAAACGCGATCCAGATCAGCAACACAAGCGTCACTGCCAATGTGGGGAGCGTATTCACGAAATAAAGCGGACCCAAGCCAAGGAAATTCTCGACAATGGGCTCCTCGATCAATTTTTCAGCGGCAACAGCGATCTCTGGCTGAACGGGGACGAAAATTCCTCCCAGAATAAAGCCCGCAATCATTAGGACCAGAACGATCCAGCGCCGCCAGGGGGTACGTTTTTGGGTTTCCAAGCCCCGCCTCCTAAGCAGAAGTTTTATTGGTTTCGGTCTCGTGTTTTTCCTTTAGCCGGCTCAATGCTCTTCGCGAAAGAGACAACATCAGGAGGACCGAAATGGGAATGCCGGCAAACAAAAGCACCAACGTGAACATGGGTTTTGTGCCAAACTGACTATCAAGCCACAACCCGCCAAAGACAGAAGCCAACACCACGGCAAGGGTGATGCACCCCACCTGCCCGATCACCACGATCAGCAGGGTTTGCACCATGGAATTTCGCTTCTGTTGCTCTTCCGATTGTGTCATAGTGCACGAATTATAACTGACAGGTCTAAGAGCGTCAAACGCAAAAGGAAAAGCCCTTTTGGAGGGATTTCCCGCGAAGATTCGGCTGCCCTGCAGGCATTAATACCGCCCGCAGAACTTCCCTTCCCCTCAAACAACGCCTCTTATCTGACCATTATCCTGTTTCTGTTTTCTGAAAACTTTCTCTTACTCTGACAGTGGACCGTAGACAGAAGACCATCCGGTCCATCGTCAACGGTCCACTGTCTAATTAGAACAAATTCAACGCGCCCGCATCCGACCAGTTGAAGAACGGAGCAAATACTGTACCGACCACGATCACGCCCACCACCAAAATCACGAGAGCGATCATGTATGGCTGGGTCAAGGGAACGGGATGATTTTCCTCATCCTGATTCGGCAGGCGGTAGAGATACACATACTTCAACACGTTCAGGTAGTAATACACGCCGATGATCGAGTTAATGATACCCACGATGACCAGCCAGGTGTAATTCGCCTGCACACCTGCGGCAAAGACAAACACCTTCGCCACGAAACCGCCGAACGGAGGCATGCCCGCCAGCGAAAGGAACGCCGCCAACATCATCAAGCCAAGCAAGGGATTGCGGCGGCTCAAGCCGGCATAATCCGTGATCTCTTCCAAACCGGTTACCCGGCTGAACGCCATCACGAGACCGAAGGCAAGCAGGTTCGTGGCAATATACGCCGCGAGGTAGAAGACCACGCTCGCCGCGCCGAACTGACTGAACGCCACCGCGCCGATCATGGCATAGCCCGCATGTGAGATGGAAGAGTAAGCCAAAAGACGCTTGATATTCGTCTGCGGTAAAGCCAGCAGGTTGCCCACCGTCATGGAGACGGCAGACAGCACGGCAAGAACCATCGTCCACATGCCGGTGAATTCGGGGAAGGCGATGAAGAACAGGCGCAGAATGACCGCAAAGCCAGCCGCTTTCGACGCCGTGGAAAGATAACCTGCCACTGGAGTCGGCGCACCCTGGTATACATCCGGCGCCCAGAAGTGGAACGGGACTGCCGAAACTTTGAAGCCCAAGCCCACGAGCACCAACGTCACAACTCCGAAGGCAAGCAACGGAGAGATGCTGCCGGAGGTCAACGTTGCGGCAATGGAATACAGGTCCGTTGTGCCAGAGAAGCCGAAGAGCAAGCTGAAACCATACAACATGACGGTCGAAGCCATGGCACCGAACAGGAAGTACTTGAAGCCCGCCTCGGTGGAGCGTTCGTCGCCGAGCAGGAAGCCCGCCAAGACATACAACGGAATGGACGCCGTCTCGATGGAAAGATACAGCATGACCAAGTCCGCGGAAGAAGCCATCAGGTTCATACCGATGAGTGAGGCAAGAAGCATCACATAGGCTTCACCGCGCTTGCCAGCCTGTTCATGATCCATTAGCAGGAGCGCAGTCGCCGCTGCCGCGAACATGAATAGCATCTTGAGGAAGAAGCCCAGCCAGTCGAAGCGGATCATGCCGCCCAAAACTGCCACAGGTTCGCCGGGGCGGCCAAACAGCAGGCTGACGATCATGGCAACAAGCAGACCACCGGCAGTAAGCCAGCCAGCGCTGCGTTTTTGTTCGTCCTTCCAGAACGGCTCAAGGATGAGTACCAAAAGCCCAATGGTTAGGATCAGGATCTCGGGAAGAATGGAGGCGAAGGTCGTCGTCGTAAACATTATGCACCTCCCAAAAGTCGCATGATATTCTCAACGCCCGTTTGCACCATCGGCACCATCACCGAGGGGAACAGACCGATAACAACCATGAACAGGCAAAGGGTGGTAATTGCGACCTTGTCCAGCACGGTGATATCACCGACATGCCCTTCCAGGTTTTCAGGAAGCGGCGCGAAGAACACCTTTCGAATATTTATCATGATGTACGCCGCGGTAATCACAATGGAAATGCTCGCAATGACTGCCACCAGCCATTGCTCGCCCCACACACCCATGAAGATCGGGAACTCTGCGATGAAGCCGGAGAAGCCGGGCATGCCCATCGAGACCAAGCCGCCAATGATAAAGCCGATGGCAGCGAAAGGCATGATCTTCGCCATGCCGCCCAACTCGGGGATCATACGGGTATGCGACCGGTCGTAGATCATACCGGTGATGGCAAAGAAGAGAGCCGTCATCACGCCGTGCGAGAACATTTGTACGCCTGCGCCGGTAAGTCCGGTGGCATTGAGCGTGGAAATGCCGAGCATCACCAAGCCCATGTGCGACACGGACGAAAAACCGATCATGTATTTCAGGTCTGTTTGAACGAAAGCGATATAAGCGCCGTACACCACCGCCACGCCTGCAAAGGTCATGATAAGCCACGACCAATGTTGCGCGCCTTGAGGCAGTAACATCACGCCGACGCGCAGGGCGGCGAATGCACCCAGTTTCATTAACACGCCCGCATGGAACATGGAGACGGCAGTCGGCGCGGCAACGTGACCATCTGGTGACCAGTTATGGAAGGGCCAGATACCGCCCAGCACCGCAAAGCCGAGGAAGACCGGCAGGAACCAGATATTTTGGAATGTCGCCGAGAAACCGGCATTTTCCATTTCGAGCATGTCAAAGGAGAGCACACCGGTATTCTGATACTGCGTCCAGTACATGACAAGCACACCCACGAGGGAGACCACGGAACCGATGAACAAGTAGAGCGTTAGTTTCATCGCCGCATATTCGCGGGTCTTGACCCAGCCCCAAATGGCGATGAGCAGGTACATTGGGAACACAGCGATTTCATAGAAGAAGAACAGCATGAACAGGTTGAGCGAGACGAACACGCCAAACACGCCGCCTGCCAGTAGAAACAGGAAGGCGAAGAATTCACGCGGGCGGTCTTGAATACCCGCCATGATGTGCGGATCGTCGTTACCCCAGGAGATGAGCACGCCGGTGAACATGACAATACCGGTCAGCAGAACCAATGGCGCGCTCATGCCGTCCACGCCGAAGTGCAGGGCGATGTTGAGCGGCGGGATATTCAGCCACTGATATTTTTCGACGAATTGATATCCCTGCATGTCGTTCAGCAGGTATTGCAGGTAGACCCAGGCAGAGAGCAGCAAGTCGATCACTGCCGTCGCCAGAGCCACCGCGCGGGTTTCATTCTTCCGATTGGCAGGCATCATCAAAATCAGCATGCCAGCCGCGAACGGAAGGAAGGTTATTACACTCAAGATTGGAAAATTCATAGTCACCTCGTACCCTCACCCTGCCCCTCTCCCAGAGGGAGAGGGAACTCCCTTCCCCTTTGGGGGAAGGGTTGGGGATGAGGGAAAACGCATTAGAAGAGGGCTGTCACTGCCTTGTTGATGATGTCCAAAATCCACATGGGCCAGATGCCTGTGACCAGCATCAGCGCCATCAGCGGAGCGATCACAAGTATCTCGCGCAGGTTGATCTCGGTCAGTTTATGCTCACCGTGCGCCCAGTGTTCGTTCATGGGTCCATGCAGCACGTTTTTGATGCCCTTCAAGATGTAGGCGCCTGTGAAGAGCAAGCCAAGCATCGCAATGGCGGTGTAGACCGTCAGCGGCTGGTAGGAGCCTCGCACGATCATGAATTCGGAGACGAAGCCGTTAAGACCCGGCAAACCGAGGGAAGCCATGGAGGTAAAGATTAGGATGCCGCCATAGATTGGAACAAGCGGGAACAAGCCGCCGAAGTCATTCAGGTTACGGGTATGAGTGCGTTCGTAGATCACGCCGACGAGGAAGAACATGCCCGCCGCCGAGAGTCCGTGATTGAACATTTGCAAGACCGCGCCGCTCATGGCGATGTGCGCGTCGGCGGTTCCGGAGGCAAGTCCTGCCGCGGCGATGCCGAGCACTACGAAGCCCATGTGGTTGACCGATGAGTACGCGACCAAACGCTTGAAGTCGGTCTGACCGAAGGAGCCGAACGCGCCGAAAACAATCGCGCCAACTGCCAACAGGGCAAGTGCGCCAGCGAATATCTTGGCTTCAACGGGATAGAGCGGAAGCACCAGGCGAATAAAGCCATAAGCGCCGAGTTTGAGCAGCACGCCTGCGAGGAGCATCGAACCGGCGGTGGGAGCTTCGGTATGCGCATCGGGCAGCCATGTATGGAAGGGCCAGATCGGAACCTTGACCGCGAACGCGATTGCGAATGCCCAGAAAGCAATCGACTTGACCGTGCTCACCGGCATGCCCATTAGCATGGAACCGGCATCCAGCGAATTCCACTGCTGGTAAAGGGTGACCAGGTCGAAGGTCCCGAAGAGAACGCCGAGCATTTGTACCGCGAGCAGCAAGCCGAGCGATCCACCCATGGTGTAGATCATGAACTTAAGCGAAGCATAGTTCCGGTTGGCGCTGCCCCACTGACTGATGAGGAAGTACATCGGCACTAGACCGATTTCCCAGAAGACGAAGAAGATCAACAGGTCGAGCGCAAGGAAGACGCCCAGCATGCCGGTTTCAAGAAACAGGAAGAGCATCATGTACGGCTTGACGCGGTCACTCACACTGAAGGAAGCGAGAATGGCGAGCGGCGTCAGCAGGGTGGTGAGCAAAACCATCGTGAGCGAAATGCCGTCCACGCCTACATGGAAGGAGGAATGGATGGCTTCGTACCAGGTGTATTTTTCTTCGAACTGGAAGCCTGTGGCGTTCGGGTCGAAGTTGTTCCAAAGCACAAGCGTAAGCGCGAAGGGGATCAAGCTGACACCGAACGCAAACCAGCGATGAAGCCGGTCTTCATTCGGCAGAAAAAGCATGACCAACGCCGCAATCGCGGGAGTGAAAAGGATCAGGCTAAGGAGATGTGTGTTGAGAAAATCCATCGAATGCTCCTATGCCATCAACAGGAAGTACAGCAGCCCGCCGACTACGAACAGAACGATCAACGAGAGGATAAGATACTGCTGGATGCGTCCCGTTTGAATGGGGCGAAGATTTCTGCCGAACCACCAGGTCACTTCTGCGGAACCATCGCCGAAGAACTGATTGATGACGGGCAGGTCAAAGTAATTGCGGATCACGCTTCCGACTCCGCCGGTAGCGGGTCCAAATAAGTGAAGGATGCCATCGATGAAGCCTTTGTCCATCCACTTCGAGACGAAGACCTCCGAGAACCAGATGGCGGGTTTGATTAACAGGAAGTTATAGAGTTCATCCACATACCACTTGTTCTTGAGGACGGGGATTTGTAACTTGTCTTCTGCCGGAGATTTGACGTTGCGATATGCCAGGTAACCAGCCGCCAAACCGCCGAGAGCGACAATGAGCGAGGTTGCCAGCGGGATAAGATTGAATTCCAATTCCGCCTCGTGTTCAAGAAGCATCGAGCCGATAAATTCATGGAACCAGTTCGGCAGGATACCGCCCAGTCCGGGGAAATGTTCGGGAATGCCGACCCAACCGTAACCCACCGCAAAAATGGAGAGCACCACAAGCGGAGCCGTCATCGTCCACGGAGTTTCGTGGGCGTGCTCGGCTTCATCCGTGCGGGCTTCGCCGAGGAAGGTCAGCGTGATCTGGCGCATGGTGTAGAAAGCAGTCATGAAGGCGGCGATGGCAAGGGTTGCGAAGACGATCATATGTCCATGCGCCCAGGCATCGGCGAGGATTTCATCCTTCGACCAAAAGCCAGCCGTCACCAGCGGGAAGCCGGAAAGGGCGAAACCGCCGATGAGGAAGGTCCAAAATGTGATGGGCATCTTGTTGCGAAGTCCGCCCATATTGAACATATCCTGCGGGTCCACTTTATGGTTACCTGTGTGCAGAACACCGTGCTCCATGCCGTGAATGACGGAACCCGAGCCGAGGAAGAGCAGTGCTTTGAAGAAGGCGTGAGTAACCAGGTGGAAGGTCGCAGCAACATAAGCTCCGATACCGAGCGCCGCGATCATGAAGCCCAACTGGGAAATCGTTGAGTAAGCCAGAACACGTTTGATGTCGTTTTGGGCAACAGCAATCGTCGCTGCGAAGAGCGCGGTGAACGCGCCGATAAACGCGACAACCGTCATGGTCTTTTCATCGAGACTTATGATCGGGAACATGCGGATGACCGCATAGACACCGGCGGAGACCATCGTCGCCGCATGGATCATGGCGCTGACGGGGGTCGGACCTTCCATTGCGTCTGGCAGCCAGACATGCAACGGAAACTGGGCAGACTTACCCACCGTGCCGATGAAGAGCAACAGACCGATCAAGCCTGCGGCGGACAGACCAAACACACCCGTAGGAACAGAGGCGAGAGCGTGTAACACTTCCTCGCTAAAAATATCCTTGAAGGAAAGCGAACCAGTCACGCTGTAAAGGAAGGCGATGCCGAGGAGCATGAACACGTCGCCGACGCGGGTGGTCATGAAGGCTTTGATCGCCGCATTGCGCGCGGATTCTTTGCCGTACCAGAAACCGATCAGCAAGTACGAGCACAAGCCCATGATTTCCCAGCCCACGAACATGGTCAGCACATTGTCGGAGACGACGAGGGTGAACATGCCGAACGCGAACAAGCCGATAAAGGCAAAGAAGCGCGAGTACATCGGCTCGACCGAAGGGACGGTGTGACCGTGAACGGTCGCGCCATGAGGCGGCAGGCCGGCGTGGTCATGGTCACCTGCGGGTTGACCAAAGTTGTGATAACCGACGCTGTACAGGAAGATCATCAAGACCGTCCACGCGACGAAGAAGAGCACAGTCGCGGAGAGCGGATCGATCAGCACGCCGATCTTCAAAAAGGTATCGCCCGTGGGCAGCCAGTTGATCGCGGAAGTAAATGGGTTTTCAGCAAGATGCTCCACACCCAAGGCGCGAACAAATACGATCATCGCACCCAGCCACGAAAGGAACGCCGCGCCCACGCCGATGGTATGGCTCAGCGCCTTGCTCCGATTCGTGAACAAGACGATCAGGAAGAATGCCAGTACGGGCGGGAGGGGAATTAACCAAATAAGTATTTCAGTCGTCATGAAGCCTCCAAGAGCTGAGAGTAGAAATTAGAGATTGGAGATTGGTTTTCCTAATCTCTAATCCACTAATCTCCAATATCTGCTCTCTAGAATTTCAACATATCGAGTTCATCTGCGATCACCGTATTGCGGCGGCGATACACAGAAATGACCAAAGCCAGACCGACAGACACCTCGGCGGCAGCGACAGCGAACACAATAATGGAAAAGACCTGTCCGCTCATCGTGGTGAGCGTGTCGCTATAGCGCCAAAATGAAACGAGGTTGATGTTCACAGCATTGAGCATCAACTCGATGCCGAGAAGGATCGCGATGGCATTGCGCCGCACCAGCACGCCGAACAAACCGATGCCGAACAAAGCCGCCGCGAGAAGCAAGTACCAGGAAAGAGGAACCATTTGTATGCGTCTCCTATTTCTTAGATGGATTGAACGCGACGTAAACCGCACCCACCAACGCCGCCAACAATAAGACGGACGCAACTTCGAACGGCAGGACGTACGCCTCGGGCGAAACCAACGCCTCGCCAAGGAGGCTGATCGCATCAAACCCCGCCGGGAGGTCTGCCGCCGTCTTCGAGAAGCCGCTCCAACCTGAAAGCAGGGACGCCAGCCCGGCAAACGTGAGCACAGCCACCAACGCGCCCGCCCACCAGCTCTTATTCATCTGCGGACCCGTGTCGCGCATATCCCTGCGGGTAAGCATCACCGCAAAGATGAAGAGGATGGCGATCGCGCCGATGTAGACGACTACCTGCACCACTGCGATGAAGTTCGCGTTCAAAAGCGCATATATCACCGCTACGCCGAACAGCGTGGAAACCAGCCACAAAGCGGCATGGACAAGGTTGCGGCTCGTTACCACCATCAGCGCAGAGCCAAGGGTGAAGAGAGCAACCACGAGAAAGATTATTTGAGCACCAGTCATGTCACATTCTCCCGATTAGCGCGAGGCTTCCGCCACCTTTTGGGGACCCTCCAAGCGTTCACGTTCACCCTTCGTTGCGGAGCGTGCGATCTCCAGCGCAATCCAGCCGGTGACCACATTGGCGAAGAACATGCCGAGGATGTAGAGCCAAGCCGGAGCGGAAGCGAGAAGCGCGTTCATCAACGCCGTCACCAGTAAAAGGGCAAAGGACAACGGGGTGAGGAATTTCCAGTTAAAGGAAAGCATCTGGTCGATACGGATACGCATCATGGTGTACTTGACCCACATGATGACCCAGTATCCAAGCATCGCCTTGATAACGAGGATCAAAATTGCAAGGAACGGGCTGACCTGTTCCAAACCGAAGAAACGATAGCCGCCGAAGAATAGGATTGCCCAGAAACCACCGAAGGTGAAGGCATGCAAGAGTTCACCCGCATAGAACATGCCGAACTTCATACCGGAATATTCGATGTTGAAGCCGGAGACCAATTCAGATTCACCTTCCGCAAGGTCGAAGGGAGCGCGTCCCAATTCCGCGATGGCGGCGATGAGGAAGATCAATGCCCCGAGCGGGGAAATAATGAAGTACCAGATATTCTGCGATGCGATGATGGCGTTCATGTTCATCGAGCCCGCAAAAATGGTGGGGATCAACAACATGGTCAACATCGGCACTTCGAACGAGACCATCACCGCCACCTGACGAAAACCACCGATCAACGCGAACTTATTGTTCGACGCCCAACCCGCCATGATGATGGAGAGCGTGCCGATGGCGCCGGCAGCAATGAGGAACAGCACGCCCACATTCAGGTCGGTGCCGAGCATTACAGGCGCAAGCGGAATCACTGCCCACAAAATCAAAACGGACATCATCGAAAGGATCGGGGCAAGGTTATACACCACCTTGTCCGCGTCACCGGGGGTCGTATCCTCTTTGATGATGAGCTTGATGATGTCGGCGAACGGTTGAATGATGCCAAACGGACCCACTCGGTTGGGACCCAGACGGTCCTGGAAGCGAGCCACCACTTTGCGCTCGATCCAGACGAGGAAAATATCCAGCACCATCAACAATGTGATGAGCAGGAGCACACCGAGAAATACCACAAGCACATGTGCGCCGGTTTCGTTCATTCCCCAGCCCACAAAAATGCCTTGCAGCCACTCGGCGGCAACTCTCAGGGGGTCATTCCAGAAACTCATAAATCACTCCTATTTGCAGTGTAGCGGACGTTCTTCCTGGACTTTCCATCCAGGATAG
>JACPVC010000126.1 GCA_016191955.1 Chloroflexota bacterium | reverse complement strand
GACAAGGCTTGCCGAAACACGCACAAGCGCCTGCCCTTCACGCGGGGTTGGGATGGGAACTTCTTCGATGACGGTTTGTCCGTTTTTGATGTTTTGGAGGAGTTGTTTCATTTTAGTTGGGGAGTTTATTCGTTCGGTAGTTTGGAAGTTAGCGGTGCGATAGCCAGTGAAAGTATAACCTACATCGAGTCGGTGAATTTGGAGCGCCCTGTGATAAACACTTCATGGCTTGACGCACATGCCGAAGAAAAGACCCGCCACAAACATGTTGAACAATATGACATTTATCACTCCAAGAAGGTGAATATCGCCTAGTTGTATTCCCTAACTGACTCACTATAATGTTACAAAACAACGATTTCCCACATCTCAGAGAAAAATTCTCATAAAGCAGAATCAAACCTTATCTGCCCCAGAACATACTATCGGCTTTTTCATCAAAACAAGTCAGGAGGTATGCCTTTTTCCCATTTTTCATCGAGCACCCTGATATTGCAGTAAAAATCAAACTCAATTTTTTCAAAGGAGCTAAACCATGAAACTTGGAGGATATGCAGATCGTCTTGCCTGGGTAGACTTGACAGCCGGGAAGGTGGACTACAAGCCGGTGCCGGAAGACCTGGCAAGAAAATACATCGGCGGGCGCGGATTGGGCGTTAAATTTGTCTTTGACAATGGACCCTCAGTAGATCCGCTTTCACCCGATAATATCCTGTGCTTCATGAACGGTCCGTTGACCGGTTCGGAAGCCAACATGAGCGGCCGTATGGCGGTTGTGACAAAATCGCCGCTAACCGGAACCGTAACTGATTCTCACCATGGAGGCTGGTCTGCCGCCCGATTACGCTGGGCTGGTTTCGATGGCTTGGTCTTCAAGGGCAAAGCATCCAAACCGACCTACGCCTACATCCATGATGGGCAACTCGAATTGCTGGATGCCGCCGAAGTGTGGGGCAAGGGTGTTCACGACACCATCAAGCATTTCAAAAACAAATACGGCGAGAAAGACCTGACTGTCATCACCATCGGACAAGCTGGCGAAAACCTCGTTAAATACGCCTGCTGGATCAACGAAAATGACCGCGCCTCCGGGCGTGGCGGCACCGGCTGCGTAGGCGGAAGCAAGATGCTCAAAGCCATCGTCATCAAGGCTGAGAAGAAGATCGTCAAAGCCGCCGACCGCGAAAAGTGGAAGGAAGCTCACAAGGCTGCTCTCGCCCAAATCATGGACGAACGCGTGGTCACCTCGCCGCGTAAAGGTGGACTCTCCGTTTACGGCACGAACGTGCTCATGAACATGACCAATGTCATCGGTGGTCTGCCTGCCATGAACAGCCAGTTCACCGGTTGGGATCATGCTGAAAAGGTCAGCGGTGAATATGTCAACGACAACATCCTCGTCGATAACCCCACCTGCCACGCCTGCCCGGTTGCCTGCAAGAAAGAAGTGGAAGTCAAGGACGGTCCGTACGCTGGTCTGCGCATGGAATCGGTCGAATACGAACCCGCCTGGTCGGTTGGCACAAACTGCGGCAACGACGATATTCGCGTCGTCGCCAAGATGATCGACTGCGCCAACGACTACGGCTTCGACGCCATCGAAGTCGGTCACCCGCTCTCCGTCTGGATGGAAGCCAGCGAAAAAGGCTACACCAACGGCTCTGGCAAACTCAACTGGGGCGATGGCGCAAAAATGGTTGAAGCCGCCGAGATGATCGCCTATCGCAAGGGCTTTGGTGATGTGCTCGCCAACGGCGCAGATGCAGTTGCCAAACATTTCGGTCATCCCGAACTTGCCATGACCTGCAAGGGTCAGGGCGTGCCCGCATACGATCCGCGCGGCATCAAGGGCATGGGCATCGGTTACGCCACCTCTAACCGCGGCGCGTGCCACCTACGCGGTTACACCCCCGCTGCTGAAGTCGTTGGCAACGTGCTCGGTCCCAGCACCATCACCGACCCGCTCGAATGGAAGGGTAAGGGCGAACTGGCTATGATCTTCCAGAACGTTCACACCGTCACCGACTGCCTCGACCTGTGCAAATTCGCCACCTTCGCCGAATCGATGGATGCCTTCGCCGCCCAATATTCTGCCATGGTCGGCGTCGAAGCCACCGCAGGCGACCTGCTCAAAGTCGGCGAGCGCGTGTACAACCTCGAACGCCACTACAACAACCTCAACGGCTTCCGCGAAGGTTCCGACACCCTGCCCAAACGCTTCACTACCGAACCCTCCACCATGGGCGGCAGCAAGGGTCATGTCTGCGAACTCGACGACATGCTCAAGGAATATTATGACAAGCGCGGATGGGTCAACGGTGTTGTGCCCGAAGCCAAGTTGAAGGAACTGGAATTAGTCTAACGGTTCTTTCTTAACCGATAGTTGATCCTGTTTTCTGAAACAGAATCTCCCCGAAACCAAAGGCAGGGCGACATGAGTCGCCCTGCCTTTATGTTCCTTCTGTCATTGCGAGGGCGTTAGCCTGAAGCAATCTTATGACATAGTCAGGGATTGCTTACCACTTCGTGGCACACGTCGTCGGGAAGAACACCCTCCTCGCAATGAAGAAAAATGACTACTACCCGCCCCCTACCGCCGGGAAAACATTGACCGTATCGTCCTGCATGATTTTGGTGGCAAATTTTTCTTCGGTAAACTGCACATCGCGCCCGTTGATAAAAAAGTGGACGTGACCGTACATCTCGCCGTTCTCGTTTAGCAATTCCTTCTTCATCGGCGGGAAGCGAGTAATGATCGTATCAAGTAGTTCTTGCGCTGTCACACCGTGGTCCACGTCAAACTCAATCGTCTTACCGCCAGCGATATCCCGCAAAGTTGCAAAGAAATTAACTTTCATGACTCACTCCTTTTTTCGATAAGTCGGTTCGCGTAAAACTTCCACATTCAATTTTCCGCTTGAGATAGGAGAGAAAAAACTAATGACAGAATCAGGCATGAGGGGCGCATCCATTCCAATGGAAGAAAGACGCGGGTTCCTTCCATCCACATAGATGGGCACATCCGGGCGCAGGTTGCCGTTCGCATCCAGCAAATGGAAGGCAGTCTCAGGGTATTTCTCAACCAGCAGCGCCAGCAACTTGCGGAAGGAATCAACCTTTGCTTCATCGATCTCAAGCAAAGGCCTCCCAACGGTTGTCCGCATGTTTGCGTAAAAGCGCAGTTGCATAAATAATCCTACGGAAAAACCTCAAAACCATCAATAAGATTCATTTCTCATCTCTACGATCAAATCAGACATAAGCTTGTCGCTTTTGTTTACAACCACAGGCTTTGCAGGTTTAAGTTTTTTTCCATTCCAGTGAATTACCCCCGCTTCCTGCAAGATATTAACGCGATTCATCAACGCTTCATTTGATGATTCAAGTTGAGCAACAGGTTTACCGCGCAAAGTAATAATAATGGTATCGCCCCGTTGCGCTTTTTTTAGATATGAACTCAAGTGAGATTTGAGTTCGGTAACGCCAACCTTGTATCGAGTCATAAAAACTCCTGAATATTTGCATTTTATCATTGTTGGGCGGTTGCGAAAAATAAGACGGCTCGGAATGGATAATCCGAGCCAGCAAGTCATGCGTGCAAGAGGCAAAATAAATTTTGCCTTACGGGTTTACGGGCACTGGATGATGCCCTGCGCCCACAAGCACCCGCCACAGACGGGGGCAATGTCGTTGCCGAGGCAGTCTTCTTCATTTGTTTCGGAGAGGTCGCAGCCGCCGCAGAAGGTGCAGGGAGCGAAGGCGAAGTTGTGCAGGCGCTCGCGATAGGCGACATATTCAGGGCTAAGCCAAATCTCCTCAAGCGTACTCTTACGGACATTCCCGATAATGTGTTTCTTCGAGAGGCGCGGCTTGCCGTGCAGATAGCTCATGTGCGTGTGCATTAGGGGCCAGCACGGGCTGACCTCCCCCGTCCATGCGATGGACATGGTGCCGCTTTCGACGAAATTGCAAACGTCATTCGCGCCGCCCCAGTTGTTGCCCGCAAAGCTGACGTTGCATCCGCTGTTGAAGGCTTCGAGGAGGGCAGCCTGTGTATCTTCGTTGAAGTCCATTTTGGGCAGACTGAGTTTGGGAAGCATGGGCGAAGGCAAATAAGCGATGTTGCTTATGGTGCGGTTGTAGAGGCGATCAGCCTGCATCTCAGGGGTGGCAGGCTGGACGTTGCTCACAGAATAATATCGTGCGCCAAAGGTATGCCCCAGTTTGATGATCTTGGGCAAGTCATTGATATTACGCTTCATCGCCACGAACGCCACGCCGATCTCTGGTTTGGGGAAATGCCCACCGCCGCGCATTTTGTGGAGACGGCGCAGGTTTTCGAGAACGACGGGCAATTCTGCGCCAAGACGCACATCGGCAAAGCTTTCGGGGGTGGCGCCATCGAGTGAGACCCAGAGAGTGTCCAACCCTGCGTCGATCAGTTCGCGGCATTTTTTCTCGGTGAGGATGGTGCCGTTGGTGATAAGCTCCACTTTGGAGCCCAGCTCTTTCACGCGTCGAATCCATTCGGCAGTTTTTTGGTGGAAGAGCGGTTCGCCGATGCCGCCAAAATAGACGTCGGGAATCGGGTCCATTTGCTTTAAACCATCGAGAATTTTCTGGAAGGTCTCTTCGGTCATGCGCCCGATGGGCTGGTCCCAGGCGTTGCGGAAGCAGGTGATGCAGTCGAGGTTACAGGCAACGGTCGGCTCGATATAGATTTTGGTGAGGTGGGTCACCGGGCGGTGCATGCGAACAAAGTTGTGCCCTTCGTCGAGTCGAACCTTCGAGCCAGGATTCAGCCCATATTGGCGGGCAACTTCGGGCGGAAGAATGAGGCGTCCGCTTTCATCCACCTCTGCCCAGGCTGTTGTCTGTTTTGTCGAGAGAACATTCATGGCATGCTCCTTGCAAATAATCCAATTTTTACCAATCATATCTATTTTATTAAAAATTACATGTGACAAAAGTTACTTTTTAAACCGTAAAAAGAGTAGTCCAAGACGGTTGTAATCGGGAGTGATATAATTTTGTCATTCCAAATTATAGGAGTATCAAGTTGGCAGATATCCGCGTTTCAAAGTATGCAAAGGTACTGGTGGAACACTCCGCCCGCGTAAAACCCGGTGACCGTATCCTGCTCGAAGGCACGACCGCCGCTGAGCCGCTTTTGCGTGAATTGTATGTTCAGATTTTGGAAAAAGGCGGTCATCCGCACCTGATGATGGCGCTGCCCGGTACCATGCCGTTCAGCCAGGATGAGATGTACCTGACTTATGCCTCCGACGCACAATTGGATTTCGTCCCCACCTTTTATAAATTAGCGTACGAACAATTCGAGGGACGCATCCGCATTCATTCGGCAACCAACACCAAAGGGACGACGAACATCGATGGAGCCAAGATCGCGCGGCGGGCAAAAGCCACGGCGGTTATCACCGATGCTCAATTCCGCCGCGGTGCAACAGATGAATTTAAATGGTGTACCACCCTCTACCCCACCGAAGCATACGCGCAAGATGCCAGCATGAGCCTGAAGGAATATGAAGATTTTGTCTTCGGTGCGGTGCATGCCAATGAAGCAGACCCCATCGCATTTTGGAACAGCGTGAAGGCAAAGCAGCAATCGGCTGCGGACTTTATGAAGGGCAAGAATCAAGTCATCCTGCGCGGACCGAACGTGGATTTGACTCTCTCGGTCAAAGGACGCACCTTCATCAATTCCTATGGCACACACAACATGCCCGACGGCGAAATTTACACGGGACCCGTGGAAGATTCAGTCAACGGCTGGGTAAAGTTTACGTATCCCGCCAACTATCAGGGCACCAGCGTGGAAGGCGCAGAGTTGACCTTCTCAAACGGCAAGGTGACTTCTGCCAATGCCGAGAGGAATTTGGACTTCTTGCTCAAGACTCTCGACAGCGACGAACGCTCGCGTTATTTGGGCGAATTCGCCATCGGCACGAACTTCGACATTCAGAAATTTACCGGCAACATCCTGTTCGATGAAAAGATCGGCGGTTCGTTCCATATGGCGCTTGGCAACGGCTACCCGGAGACCGGCTCGAAAAACAAGAGCGTCATCCACTGGGATATGATCTGCGATATGCGCACCGACTCTGAAATCCTCGTGGATGGTGTGTTGTTCTACAAGAATGGGCAGTTTGTGTTTGAGAAGTGAGGGGTGAGTAACGAGTAATAAGTAATGAGTAAAAAGTAGGTCACGCTCTGCGTGACCTACTTTTTTTCCGTAAACTCGGTGACCTCAGTGGTAAATGATCTTCTTTATTCATCCCCAAAAGAAATGCCGATATTTCGGGCGGTGATGACCGCATCTCCCTGTGGATTCACCCGCTTGGGAGCCGACACCGCTTTATCGAGCGGAAGGTCTGTGATCTCGCCGCATTGCAGGGCGACCATACGGTCAAACCCTTTGCGCGCTGCCAAACGGACTGCCGCCGCCCCATAACGAGTCGCAAGCCAACGGTCGAAGGCGGTCGGCGTCCCACCGCGTTGAAGGTGACCTAAAACGGTCACACGCGACTCAAAACCCTGTCCTTCGATGTATTCCGCTACGACCTGCCCGATGCCGCCCAAGCGCGGCACGTAGACTTCATCGCCTTTGCGTGAATAGACTTGCACTCCACCTGCCAGTTTTGCGCCTTCAGAAACCGCAAGCAGGCTGAACTTTCGTCCCTGTTCGTTGCGCGCTCTGATCTTTTTCATAATGCTTTCGAACTTGAACGGGATTTCAGGAATTAGAATCACATCTGCCCCGCCGGAGATGCCTGCATTCAAAGTGATAAAACCAGCATCGCGCCCCATCAACTCGATGACCATCGCGCGGTGATGCGACTCCGCCGTCGTATGCAGGCGGTCCAACGCATCGGTGGCGATGTTCAAGGCGGTGTCAAAACCGAAAGTGATCTCCGTGCCGCCAATGTCGTTATCAATCGTCTTGGGAACGCCAATGATAGGCACACCTTTCAGCGCAAGCTCATGCGCGATGTGAAGCGTCCCATCGCCGCCGAGAACGAGAAGCGCGTCCAATCCCTGTTCCTTGATGCCTTTTACGATCTCATCCGAAACATCGATGGTGACTTCCTTGCCATCGCGGACCACTTTGCGGGCATACGGGTTGCCGCGGTTTGCTGCGCCAAGAATCGTCCCGCCGCGCGGAAGGATACCGCTCACTTCCTCCATGCCAAGTGGGATGATGCCATTCTTCGGGTCCAGAAAGCCATCGTACCCATCCCGAATCCCAATGACTTCGCACTTGTATTCGTTGATCGCTGTCTTCACCGCCGCGCGGATGACCGCATTCAAACCGGGCGCGTCACCGCCGCCAGTAAGGATTCCTATTCGCTTCATGATATTGCTCCTATGTCAAAATCAATCATAATCCAAAGTCATCTTACCCGGCGAAACCCCTTTCTTGCAATTCGCATTCATCCCTCATATAATGTGACGGATGCAAACAAATCCACAGCCATCAAAATTTGAATCCATTGCAAGCTGGGTCGTTCCGATTGCAGCCATTGCAGCGATCATTGCCTGGTTTATCATTGCCCCCGAAGGCGCACTCGGCAAACTAGATGCCATCGGCTACGCCGTTTGTCACCGCATCGACGCGCGTTCCTTCCAGATCAACGACCGCCAACTTCCGCTATGCGCGCGCTGTACCGGTGAATTTTACTCCGCTGGTCTCGCGCTTCTTTTCCAAGCTGTCGTAAGCGGACGTAAAAGCAAACTTCCCTCCCGCGGAGTCATGGCGGTTCTGTTCGCTTTCTTCGTTGCCTTCGGCGTCGACGGAACGAACTCCTACATTTACCTTCTCAAACAAACCGCTCAAGACGGGCTGGCACAACTCCCCAATCTCTACGTGCCTAACAACATCCTGCGTCTCTTCACCGGCAGCGGCATGGGCATCGCTCTCGCCGCCATGCTTTACCCCGTTATCAACCAGTCTCTTTGGCGCACATTGGATGACCGCCCAGCTCTCGAATGGAAACAGCTTGGCATTCTCGTTGCAGGCATCGTTGTCATCAACCTGCTCATCCTCACCGAGAGTCCCTTTGTGCTTTATCCGATTGCCTATATCAGCGCGCTTGGCACACTGTCATTACTCGTGATCGTCTTTGGATTGTTGTGGATCATCCTCATGAAACAGGATAACACCTTCGACAATCTGCGTCAGCTCTGGCTCGCTTTCGCCTCCGGCTTGACCTTGGCACTACTCCTCGTCTTGAGCATTGACCTACTCCGACTCCAATTCACCGGCACATGGGGCGGCTTCCCCGGATTATCCGGTTAGCAACAAATACAGAACGAAATCGTATAATATGGATATAAAAACTTCAGAAGTCTTATGGTAACTGATATTACATGATTTCTACTTTCTTGCGTCCCTCGCCCTTCGACTGCCGCGCTGAGCGGAGAGCGGGTGCTCGTCCCGCTCGTAGTCGAAGCGCAAGTACGTAACATCAGTTATGGTAATTAAAAAAGAGAAACCACTCAAAAGACTTCCAAAGTTTGTTTGTAAAGAAGGAGAATAAAATGGAACTCTTACTTGGAATTTTTACCGCTTTTGGGCTTTCCGCCAGCGCCGGGTTGAACGCCTACATTCCACTTCTGGTGGTTGGAGTCATTGCACATTACGCCCCCAATACACTCAACCTTGTCAAACCCTTCGACCTGCTTGCCAACCCGTGGATCCTCATCCTGCTGGGGGTGCTCGTCATCATCGAAATGGTTGCGGATAAAGTCCCCGCAGTCAACCACATCAACGACCTGATCCAGACCATCGTCCGCCCGGTGGCGGGCGCCATCGCCTTCGCCGCCAGCGCCAACGTCATCACCGACATCAACCCCGTCCTGGCGCTTGCCTGCGGTCTGCTCGTGGCGGGAAGTGTCCATACTGTAAAGGCTGCGGCGGTGCGCCCTGCCGTTACTGCTACAACCGGCGGCGCAGGGAACGTCCCCGTTTCCATCGCCGAGGATATTCTCGCCACGTTCACTTCCGTTCTCGCAGTGGTCATCCCGCTCATTGCCGGGACATTGTTCATCGTTCTGTTGGTACTTGCCCTCTGGTGGTGGGCAAGCCGAAAACAAAAATCCCAACCTGCGTGACATCGTTTATAATGCAAAAAATTATTTTCAAATCATACTAAATAAGGAGAGAAATCATGTCTGAAATGCCCGTCACCCCATCCGAATCCCCCGCGCCAAACAACAACCGCAATATCATCATTGGCGTCGTCGCAGCCATTGTGTTGTGTTGCTGCTGCATCATCGTTTTTGGCGGTGGTTACTACGTTTGGACCAATTACTAAACGTTGCAGTCCACAAAAATCCCCTGTTCAACGCAGGGGATTTTTTTCATTAAAGTGCGCCTGCAATTCCTGCAAGCCTGAGAAAATCTTTTTCTTCAAGTCCTCTCCCAGTTTTAAGTCTTCCAATTCATCTTCGTCCAAAACGGTTTGCCTTCCGTCCACAGAAACCCACAAATCCAAAGCCAGGTCAACATACGAGACGGAACCATCCTCGATCACAGCAGGTTTGGTGATGTTGCAGTACCAGCCTTTCAACTTGCCGTCATCGCGGTCATAAATTTCGAAGATGTTGAACCACTTGTCAGTGTAGAACGTCTCCACAAAACGGTCATTGCGTTTCAAGACGATTTCTTGAAAAGGCAAATCATCACGGTTGAAGAAGGCTTCGACGGTGATTGAATTTTCATCACGATGTAATTCCACGCCTTCATATTGCCATGTGACTTCGCCCGCCAGATTCTTTTTCAGGATTATCATGACAGGCATTTTACCTGCACCTGCACGATGATGACATCGCCAATACGCGGTGCATCTTTCATGTGGATGACGATCCCGCCTCTTGCTTTGACCTGGAACTGGTCCTGCTTAAAAAGCACATCCTCCACTGTAAGTTGAATCTCCTCTCGGACCTCTCCCCCCCGCCCCTCTCCCGAGGGAGAGGGGGGCTGTTGCACTAGTAACTGAACTTTTTCTCCAATATTGTTTGCACAACCCACATTAAAAACGCCAATTTCAGTTTCGACTTTTTTATTTGCAATTACTTTTCCTTCAATTACATTTCCAATCCCAAGCAACTTCGCCACAGCCGCAGACTTTGGCTCTCGCCAGATCTCATGCGGCGCAGCATCACGGATGATGATGCCATCGTGCAAAACTAAAATACGGTCTGCGATAGCGAAAGCTTCTTCCTGGTCGTGGGTAACGTAAATGGCTGGGATATTTGTTTTATGCAAAATGCCTCGAATTTCATTGAGCAGATCTTCTTTCAGTGACCTGTCCAATGCGCCAAGAGGTTCGTCGAACATCAATAATCGAGGTTGAGGAGCAAGCGCACGTGCGAGCGCCACACGTTGTTGTTCGCCGCCAGAGAGGTCGGTCACTTTGCGGGTTTCAAAACCGGTCAAGTTGACCAACTCCATCATTTCATGCATGCGGCGTTGAATTTCTCCTTTGTGTACCTTGTGCCCTTTGTGTTTAATGCTCTTCATTCGCAAGCCGAAGGCGATGTTGTCAAAAACATTCAGATGCGGGAAAAGCCCATAGTCTTGGAAGACCAAGCCAAAGTCGCGGAGGTGAGGCGGTGTACCGGCGAGGTCAAGGTCGTTTAGCAGAATCGCTCCACGTTCAGGAAAATCCAACCCAGCGATCATCCTCAAGATGGTGCTCTTTCCGCTGCCCGATGCTCCAAGCAGACAGATGGTTTCGCCTTGCGAGACGGTGAAAGAAATGTCGCGCAGGAGCGGGGTGCCTTCGTAGGATTTGGCGACGTTGCGAAGTTCGAGCATTAAAATT
>JACPVC010000114.1 GCA_016191955.1 Chloroflexota bacterium | reverse complement strand
TTTTACTAAAAGAAGCGGGCGGCTTCTTTGGTTCGTGGAATGGGGAGGAAGGTCACACCCACGGGGAGGGAATTGCCTGTAACGCAGCAATCAAGCCCAGGGTCCTGGAATTGATGCGCGGATTTTAATATCCTTTTAATCATGTGACTGTTCGGGAATTGGTAAAAACCGAGAAGCGAGACAGGCTTGACTAAGAGGGAAATAAATTCAAGCGATAAGCGTAGCCAAATTCAGGCCCTCCTTCAAATGACTGCCAGAATAGGCAATCAAACGGCTGACATTCAATGCAGACTGCTCGCGTTTGTAGCCACGCATGGAGCGGTAGCGTTCTTTGATCCACCAACCAATAGACCGCTCCGTAGGGTTGTTTGTGCCATCCAGTATTTGGCGACCCGCGGCATCTTTCCATTCGCGATAAAAAGTAAGACGCGGCCAAAGGTTCCAGCGATCCAGGAAGAGATTGCGAAGGCGATAAGCGACACTGGCGGTTTTGCCTTTGGGAGAGGGTTTGGCATCTTGATAGCGCTGATACATGGTTTCCAATTCACTTCTCGTTTCTGGTTGACGGAGATGAATCAATTCTTTCAGACGCTGTAAGTCCAGCAGGGCTTGCTGAACCGATACGCCGATTTGTTCCAGAGACGAATTGATCCCATTGGCAAGACTGGCTTGTAGTTGTTCAACCAAGGCATCCGTATTGCGTCCGACATGGCTTTTGCAGACTTGATGATGAACCCCGTTTTGATCGGCGGCTGTCTTTAATGCATCCGCATCGTCAGTCACTAAAACTCGAGCGTCCACGGCTTCGATAATGGGCTCCAGCCATTCTTTCAGCGTTTGCGCATCTTCCCCAGACAATTTATCAATGCTCAAGGTCATGCCTGTGATCGCGTCCACCGTTATCCCCAGTGGCAGCCATTTGCCTTTGCATTTCACACTGGTCAGATCTGCTCCGAGTGCTGAAGTACGATAGCCTTGCAAGAGGCTGGCTTGTTTCATTCCAGGCACGCGTTCTGCCATGGCTTGCACCGCTTCATAGACGGTCGTCTTTCCCATGTATAGTCCCAAGGCCTCCAACATCAAGGTTACTGCTCCGTAACTCAGCCCCAAAAGATACAACATCACTGCCATTCCGATTGCTCTTTGCGAAAACTGCCTTTGATTGATCCCCTGTGGGTACACACGAAATGTGCGACGACAACTCAAACACTCATATCGTCTCGCTTTTACTTCATGATGCGTGGTGTCGCAAACTTGCTTTTTGACTTCCTGCCGCAGAAAGAATTCTCTCCCTCCACAGCCATACGGGCATTCTTCGGGTTGGATATATTTTTTCGCTTCGACCACTGGCAAAATCAGTTTCAAACGCATATAATTTGCTTGTCCGTTTCTGTTTTGTTTGCGGAGTGACCAGCCAGTCGCTCCGCAAACCCCATTAAACCACCTCTTTACCAACTTTTGAACAATCAC
>JACPVC010000113.1 GCA_016191955.1 Chloroflexota bacterium | reverse complement strand
TGACCAACTGCGCGACCTTTGCCTTTGCATCGGCATCGTCACCAGCAATGAAGACGTCCAGCTTTTGCCCGGCAACTTCACCGGCAACGAGCGTGCCCGCGTAGGTCGTATTGAATGCCTTGACCACTTTTGCGCCACTCGTTCCGCTCGCAAGCGCCTTTGCCAAATCTTCCGCAGAGGAAGAATCAGGGGCGGTGGCGAGACCGTCATAGGTGGAGTTGAGCGGGTTGGCAATATCCACAACGACTTTGCCTGCGAGTTTGTTGCCCAATTGTTTGGCGATTTCGATGTTCGTGCCGTACCAAACGGCGAGCACGACTACATCACCGAGTGGGGCATCGAGCGTTCCAGTGGAAATTTTCGCGCCGTTCTTCGCGACGGCTTTCACATCTGCTGCCGCCTTCTCAGCGGTTTCAGGGTTGGCATCTACGAAAGTGACGTTATGTCCGCCAGCAGCGGCGCGGGTTCCGATCCCACGTCCCATGTTGCCTGCGCCAATGATTGTGATATTCATGTCTTAATTTCCTTTTTGTTTTATTTTTGAACTAGAAACCGAGGCTGAAAGCCCAAGGCTGAGGGATGGCAAGCAGGGTGAGGGTATAACCAAGCATGGAGATGTTCTTGGTGAACATGACCATGTCGTTCATCTTTGCCATCTGGTCTTCGACGGTCCAGAAATTGTGCATCATAAATGTGACGGGGACGAGGAAGACGACCAGCGCTGCAACCGCAATGACCGGGTACACGCCGGTGAGAATGCTCAGCGCAGCGATCACCAAAAGCACACCTGTTCCCGGCACGGCAAGCTCCGCGAACGGCACATTCTTCATCTTTGCATACGGCACCATAGACTGAGCCTGTGTAAAGTGCATGACCGCTCCATTGAGCCAGTACAAACCAACGATGATACGTCCGATCAGAAAAGCGATTTCCATGTTGAAGTTTCTCCTTGTGTTGACATTTTTCCACGTAAGTGGTATCTTTTTGACGCCTGTTGTTTATCCAACAGATGTTGTCTAATTTACCAACCCCCCGTTTGAAAGTCAACCAACAAAGGCTTTCAAATGTTGACTAAGCAACAAAGGAGCAAAAATGTCGCCTAACCCAAAAGAATTGGAAGAAAAACTCGACCCCCGCGTCAAACGGACCCGGGGCTTGATCCTGCAATCCTTTGACTCTCTCCTCGCTGAAAAAGGATTCGAATCCATCTCTGTGCAGGATGTGACCGACAAGGCGCAGATCAACCGAGCCACGTTCTATGCCCACTTCCAGGATAAATATGCCCTGCTCGATTACTCCATTCAAAAGATGTTCATGGCAGAGATCGAAAAACGGACGTTGAGTGTTTGCAGCTACAGCCCCAATAACTTGCGAAACCTGATCCTAGCCGTGGTGGAATTTCTCTCCATGATGCACAGTGAATGCGCCCAATCGCACCAACAGTTTGAGTCCCTGATCGAAGGGACGATCAAGAAGCAGATATTCGACCTGCTTTCGTATTGGCTGCGAAATTCAAAAGTCCCCACCGATATTCCCGCCACGGTTGCCACCTGGGCGATCTATGGACTCGCCTCGCACTATAGCCACATGAAAAAACGCCCCGCCCTCGAAAAATTCGTGGACGAAGCGTTCCCGCTAGTGGCGGTCAATTTGGAACAGTTTGCGTAATATGATCCGCTCGGTTGGGGGCTAAGCCCCCAACCGAGCGATTTGTTTAACCTAACGCACTTTTGAAATTCACGAACGCATCTTCTTCAGAGGGGTCAGCACCGTATGCCATGGCAAGATAATATGCCATGTAATCTCCAAAGATAATCAATGTCCATAAATGAGCGATGACGGATTCTCCGCGCGCATCGATCACATCCGTGTTCAAGGCTTCGAGCATGAAGGCTTGGCGCATCAGGTCTGAGCGCAGTTTGTTGCGTGGATGGTCGCTGGGCGCGCGCATGAAGAGAGTCATGGTGTGCGCGTTGAGGGTGGGGTTTGGGTTGATGGTGGCGATGAGTGTGTTGTGTGTCGCTTCAGGGATGATCTCGAAGTTTGCGCCTGCCTTGGCGAGCTGATTGATCTGAGTCTTCCAACGGCGCGCTACGGGGGCGAGATTTTCGGTAGCAACGAAAGTTACCCAGCGTCCGACCAATTGACCGGCATAACGTTTTGCGGGGTTCTTCGCGGCGATCACTTCAGGGACGATGTGTTGCTGCGAGCGTTTCATCATCGCAATGGCTTCGGCAATATCTTTGGATGGGTCAGGGATGAAACCAAGTCGGGCGAAGAGGGCGAGCGTCAGCGCGAAGGGATAGGCTATGGCGGTCGTGTCCATGCCGGGGTAGGTGAAGCTCCAAACGGGGACGTTTTTCGCGTTGGCACGTTTCGTCAGTTCGCCGCCGGTGGCGATGACGAATATTTTGCATCCGTTTTTTTGAGCGGTTTCAAATGCATCCAACACTTCTTCCGAGTTGCCGGAGTGTGAGATGCAGATGACCAATGTCTTCTCTGTGGTGTAGGCGGGCAGTCCGTAGCCGCGATGAACGGTGACGGGTAGTTTAAGGCTCGAGAAAACAGAAGCAGTTACCAGTTCGGCAGCCGAGGCGGAGTCGCCCATCGCGCAGAGGATGATATTTTGGATGTCATCCAGCTTTGGCAATGGCAATGTCTGTGCCAAGTCCCATGCGGTTTGCAGTTGATCGGGCAAGCCGTCAATTTGCGCGCGCATATTTTGCGTGTCGATTTGTTTGAAGAGTTCGAGATCGTCTAGGTTCATGGTTTCTGATGTGAGGTGCGTCGCACCAAACGGGTTGGCTTTTTCTGATTAATGAGATAAGCCTTCGGGTTGACTCGTCCCATTAAGTCTGGTGCGACGCACTCTTGTTAACTTGCATCCTTGATGAATTTGGTGAGGTCCTTCTTCATCTGCTTGAGCGAAGGCAGGTGGACGTACATCATGTGACCCGCTTCGTAATAACCCATGCTGATGTTTTTGCGCAACGACTCGTCGAGGGCGAGGTGGTTGAAGGTGTATTCGGTGGCGAAGTAGGGCGTGCCGAGGTCGTAGTAGCCGTTGGCGACGTAGACCTTGAGATACTTGTTGAAGGTCATCGCGGCGCGCAGGGTTTCGGCGACGTTGACGTATTGATTCTCGAAGTAGTTGTACGACCACTGACGCCAGACCTTGTCGCTGAGGATTTCATAGGGTGTATCGGTCTCGAATTTGAGTTCAGAGCGGATGTAGTCGTTGAACGCCGCGGTATACGGACCGTTAACTTGCGCGAACAACGGATCATACTCAAATGTTTCGGTCACGCCGACCCGGTCGATGCCGGTGTAGCGGCTGTCGAGACGACCGACGGTCTTGCCTTTATCACGCAGGAGTTCCTTGAAGAAGTGGAAAGTATGAATGCGCAAGTTGCCGCGTTCGATAAATTCAACCGAGATGCCGGTGAGGCGTGAAAGTTTTTCAGCAACTTTGCGTCGTTCTTCTTTTGACAGCGATGCATCCTTCATCAAAGCGGTGGCATATTCGCCGCGCGCGAACTCTTCCGATTCTTTAAGCCAGATCTTGAGCGGAATCTTTTTATCGATCTTGCCGTGATACCAGGCAGTGGCGGTATAGCCAGGCACAAAGAGGACGTAGGGAAGGTCGTTGTTATGATTGAAATCGAGGGTGGTGAAATCGAGCACAGATGAAACGAGCATCAGTCCGTTCAACAACATGCCATGACGATCCGCAAGGTAGCCGGAGAGTCCTGCCGCGCGCGTGGTGCCATAGGATTCGCCCGCAAGGAATTTGGGTGAGAGCCAACGGTTGTAGCGCGTGGTGTACAAGCGGATGAAATCGCCAACCGAAGCGATGTCTTTAGTGAAGGTGTGCCACTCTTTGGATTTCTCACCTTCGACAGGACGGCTGAAACCGGTGCTCATCGGGTCGATGAAGACCAGGTCGGTTGTATCAAGAACGGAATATTCGTTGTCGGTCAGTTTGAAAGGCGGCTTGGGCATTTCGCCGTTATCGGTCATCACCACGCGGCGCGGACCGAGCACACCGAGGTGCAGCCAAACGGACGAGGAGCCGGGTCCGCCGTTGAAGGAGAAGGTGATGGGGCGTTTGGCTTTGTCTTTCACGCCGTCCACGGTGTAGGCGGTGAAGAATATCTGCGCGCGCGGCTTTTCGACCTCGGCATCCTTCTCCTTGTCGTTGACCTCTTCCTTCATAACCATCGTCCCGGTGGTGACGGTGTACTTGACCGTCTTGCCGCCAATCCGTACCGAATGTTTGCTGGTGACAATATTGTCCTTGGGCTCCTGCTTTTCTTCTTTCTTTTCTTCTTTTTTGTCTTCGGGCTTCTTTGCTTCGGGCATGGGGTTCTCCTTATTTTGTAGGCATCCAATTTACATACTCAATGATTGTTCCTGGATTGCTAACTTCAAAAACTATCTTAACTGGCAGGTTTTCTGACCATGTATCAAGAGTTTCAAATATCTTTGCTGTTTCATACGTTGGCTTGAATTCAGGTAGTAAGACTCTTACTTTTCCAAGATTGATTTCTTTACCAAACAAGGTGAGTAATCTATCATCACGTCCTACAAACATGAGTTGTGATAGATTCTTGTTAGATAATATATCAACCAATTTTCTTGTTTCCGCCTTACTATATGAAAATTCAAAGGTGTCACCTTCGAATGAACGTCCTGTTTTCACTATATTTATTAAGTCGTCAACAATAAAAATATTTTCTTCTTTTATGTTTTCAGGCCAATCAAAATTAATATGAAATACTTCCTCTAAGAAAGATAGTTTTTCGGCAAATTCGACAATTTCCTCAGGTGGAGTGAAAAATGATGTTTGTGGAATAGAAATTTTTAGCAAGGTGCTATCAGTTTTCAGATTAACTAGTCGAAGGAAATGCCCTTTTGAAAAATTCTTTTGAAAGAGAAGGGCTTCTTTCACCTCAGAAACTTTGTGCTTTTTCAATCTGGGCTTACAAGAAAGTTTACTGCTTTTTTCTAAGAAATTGAAAATTATTGAGAAGACCAAAAAAGTGTTTTGATCTTCATTAGAAAATTCAGCTTCATCTGTTCCATGCCTGACTTCTTCAAATTGAATAAAATTCCATTTATCTATTAGTAAATTGTTGCTGTCTAGAATCTCAATTCGGGCTGGAAACCTAATATCACTTCTTAATGGTTCAACCTCTAGATCTGCCAACTCGAAATCTTCTCCGAAAAACACTTCTGGACCAAAGCCATTTAGTGTACTTATTTTGTCAATAAAGCGAGCATCAATCCTTGCCCTTTTTCCTTTTTTGAATAGATCATTCCAATCACGGAGAGCTTTCTTGCCTTCGGGACTGTCGTCGAAAGTTAATCCTAAATTTACAGACAATGGAATATCTTTAGCCGTTCCGGGAAATTTGGGTAATACTGTAACTGTAGCAACATCTTCGTCAAGTAATAAGTTGTATTTGAAGTTAGGATGGTCTAGTGACCGAACCTTACTAATAAGCTTTTCTTCCGCGTGCGACTTAAATACACGCCTTTTTATTTTTTCTATTGCTTCACTATTAAAAAGATTTTTATTGGATATTTTTACTGTAAATTCTTCTTGATTCTTCCAAGCCTGAGAAGGTTGATTGTTTAAGAAGTCCTTTATCCATACCCAATAACCAGCATTATTTTTCGAATCGTAAATTAAATATATAACTAATTCTGATCTTTCGAGATAATATTGAAGGGTGCTAGTGTTGCAGGAATGGGATATGAATCCCTTTTTGTTTACGATCAATTTATCTGTCGACTTTAGTTGCATCAAAAAGTGAGCGCCCGTGACATTACTGTTTTCAACAATTTCTACTTCTAAGTCAACACCATAATCTGTTTTTCGCTCACTAATAACCCATTCCATTGGTAAAATTTGTTTTACAAACATTATTGATTCTGCTTCTAAAACATGTGAACGTGGTCTTTGGGGCAATTTTTTCATTTTTCCCTCTATTTTAAAGAACTTATCATTGAATACACTTCCTTTTTATTCCACCCGCTTTGCTCTGCCAATTCAGCGGAAATCTCTTTCGCAGATTTGCCTGCTTGCAATTCTTGCTTAATGGCTTCCACCAACCCCGCCTCCTCCCACTTTCCACTTTCCTCTTTCTTCTTTCCTTCGATCACCAACGTAAACTCGCCCCTTGGTTCTTTCGAGCCAAAATACGCAATTGCCCCGCTCACGTCTCCGCGCCAGTATTCTTCATAGAGTTTGGTCATCTCGCGGGCGATGCAGATGCGGCGGTTGCCGAGGACAGTGAGGATATCTTCAAGGGAGTCGAGAAGCCTATGTGGAGTTTCTAAAAAGATCAGAGTGTAGGGCAAGTTGGCAACTTGCCCTACATGTTTCTGTCGTTCGCTGGTTTTGTGGGGGAGATAGCCGAGATAAAGGAAGGAATCTGTTGGCAAGCCGGAAACAGTCAAGGCGGAGATGGGGGCTGAGGGACCGGGGACAGGTCGAACGTCGAAAGAGGCGGCGAGGGCGGCTTGGACGAGTTCATAGCCGGGATCGTTAATGGCAGGCGTCCCTGCATCCGAGACGAGCGCCACGTCGCCTTGAGTCAATTTCTCAAGGATGAAGTCAAGTTTATTCAGTTTGTTGTGTTCGAAATAGCTGGTGAGGGGAGTTTCGATGCCGAAATGTTTGAGGAGTGTGCCGGTATGGCGCGTGTCTTCGGCGGCGATGAGGGTGGATTCGCGCAAAATCCGCAAGGCGCGCGGGCTGATGTCTTCAAGGTTGCCGATGGGGGTGGCGACGAGATATAAAGTTCCCATGCGGGTATTTTATCTCACGAAAAGAAAATCGGGCGATCACTCGCCCGATTGGGTATCATCCGCCGCAGCCTTTGAGTTGTATTTGGATAACTTTACAAATTGCTTTTTCGGGCGGCAATGCAATGCAACATTGGTTTTCAGGGTTGTACGTTGAACCAAGCGAACATTGGGCAAGCTCTTCCTGGGTCAGTTTGGGGAGCTGGCAGACCTCAAGGTCGACCACTGCAAAACTTGGACCCGTACAAGAGATGACTTTCTCGCCATTCTTGACCGATTCCTGACGACATTTCGAGCCGGGCGTGCTCGTGTTCAGCACGGTGAAGTTTGCGTTTTCTTCCATCAGGGCAAAGGCATAAGGTATTTTTTGTTGGCAGAAACTATTCGTTTCCTTGCCAAGCGGGGGAAGGAAGACAACGTCTGCGGAACAGGCGGGGGCAAACGTTTGACCCGAAGATGCCGTTGGTTCCTCAAGTGTTGCTGTGACCACCACCAGCACGGGGACCGGTGTGTTCTGCTCCTCCGTTGCAACGGCTGAGGTGGCTGTCGCTTCGGGTGCAAAAAGCTGGTTGCGCAGCAGAAACACGCCAATAATCGCCACAAGCAGAACTATGCCCACCCCGACCAAGCCTGTCGTCTGACCGCGCGAAAGCTGCATCGTTTTGGAGGGCTTCAGGCGCGACGTGCCGTTCATAGTTTGGAACGTGATGTTGCCAGGGCTGCCAAATGCGAGCGTGTTCAGGGCTTTTGCCAGTTCGATGGTGTTGGGGTAGCGCTGGGTTTTATCCTTTGCCATCGCCGTTTTGATGATGGCATCCGCTTCTTCGGGAAGGTTGGGCAGTATCTTTAGGATTTCAGGGACAGGTTCGGTAATATGCTTGACCACCACCCCCATGGGCGTGTCGGCGCTGTAGGGCTGGTGACCGCTCAACATCTGGTAGACGATGACGCCCAAGCCGTACACGTCGCTGCGTTGGTCGATCTCACTCCCCTGTGCCTGCTCGGGACTCATATAAGCTGGCGTGCCGATCACGCCGCTGCCGGTCAGGTTGCTGCTGGATTCGGATAATTTGGCAACACCGAAGTCTGAAATGAAAGGTTCACCGTTCTCGTCGAAGAGGATATTATCGGGTTTCAGGTCGCGGTGAATGATGTTTTTGCGGTGGGCGTAGGCAAGTCCCTGGGCGATCTTTTCGACGATCTTTGCAGTCTCATCGATGGGAATGCTTCCCCTTTCAATGAGGTCAGATAAAGAGCCCCCGTTCATAAAGCGCATTACGAAGTATGGCTGCCCTTCCATATCTCCCACATCGTAAACCGGCACAATGGACGGATGCTCCAGTTGGGCGATCATCTTGATCTCACGCTCGAACCGCGAACGGAATTGCGGGTCATGCATCATCTCACGCGGCAGGACTTTGATGGCAACTTCACGGTCAAAACTGGGGTCGAAAGCGCGGTAGACTGTAGCCATACCGCCGCGTCCAAGTTCCGATTTGACCTCGTAGCGTCCGATTTTTTCAGGGAGTGGCATGAGCGCAAGTATA
Organism: Chloroflexota bacterium; assembly: GCA_016191955.1. Lineage (GTDB taxonomy): Bacteria > Chloroflexota > Anaerolineae > Anaerolineales > Villigracilaceae > Villigracilis. Next base: position 10,202 of record JACPVC010000113.1, on the reverse strand, counting down.
AACCAGCCAAAACGTAGATGCAAGCGAATTCAAAGGGCGTATTATGGTTTTGGAATTATCCCAAACCTTGCACCTGTATCGTTCGCGCATAAAAAGAGACAGCCACCTATTGGCGACTGTCTCTTCATTTTCAACTATTCTCCAGCCAGTTCATACTCGCCGGATTCTTCTTCGACAGCCATCACTGGCTCATCGGCGGATTTCTTATCGAGGAATTGCAGGGTTTGGGCGACGATCTTGGTGAAGTATTTCGTCTCACCACTTTCCCGGTCTTCGTACTTGTCGGTTTTCAAGCGACCTTCCACGAAGATCAGGCTGCCCTTCTTGAGGTATTCCTGGCAGACCTCGCCAAGCCGTCCCCACGCTTCGATGTTGACCCACTCGGTGGTCTCCTTCGTCTCGCCATTCTTGTCCTTCCAGCGATTGCTGACGGCAAGGCTGAAGTGGCAGACCTTCTTACCGGTAGGGGTGTACTTGCTCTCCGGGTCTTTGCCCAGACGGCCGATCAATTGAACGCGGTTTAAAGCTGGCATGTCTGTTCCCCTTTCGTGTTCGTGGCTTTTAGATGCTGTGTATGTGTCATAATTAGTCTCCTTTTTATCTAAAAGAACAGGTAGGTTGTGGTCGCCCAAGCCGTCGCATGAGCGAGAATTACAGGGTTATACTTGGGTTTACCCTGCGCTTTCCGTGTTGGTTTCCGTGGTGGTGGCGCTTCCCTCGGCGACCACTTTCTTGAGGACGGGCATGCCGGTCTTCATTTCAACGACGTTGTATCCAGCGGGAACGGCATCGAGGGCGCCTTCCTTGATTTCCTTCGAGAAGAAGAACATCTTGCCCTTCGCGTGCAGGTAGTAGGTATTTCCTTTTGAGTTGGTATATCCGAAAGCCATTGTATATCTCCTTTTATCTAAATTCTGATAAGAGTGTAGAACAAAATTTCTAGCCTGTCAAGTAGTACTTTTGGAAATGTATAGACAAATAAGAGTAAGAGCGGCTAAAAGGACCGCCTCTTACCTTTCTCTGGAGCCTGACATGAAAACCGTCTCTTCCTTCTTTGACCTAAGGGCCGCCCGCCTCTCTCTCGACGGGACAGTTGGTCTTGTTCCCACGATGGGATACCTCCACGAGGGGCATTTATCGCTCGTTGCCCGCGCCAAGGCGGAGAATCAGCATGTGATCGTCTCCATCTTCGTCAACCCCACCCAGTTTGGTGCGAATGAAGACCTCTCGAAGTATCCGCGCGACCTCGAACGCGACCTGAGCCTGCTGGCTTCGCTTGAGTCGCCGGGGACGGCGTCTCAGCTCATCGTCTGGACGCCTACAGCGGAGATGATGTATCCGTCTGGCTACCAGACCTGGGTGGAGGTCGAGGCGCTCACAAAAGGGCTGGAAGGCGCGATGCGACCGGGTCACTTCCGCGGTGTGACTACTGTCGTGGCGAAATTGTTCAACGCCACCCAGCCACATAAAGCCTACTTCGGTCAAAAGGACGCCCAACAGGCGGCGGTCATCCGACGCATGGTTGCCGACTTGAACTTCCCGCTGGAGATGGTCATCTGCCCGACCACGCGCGAGGCGGATGGGCTGGCGATGTCCAGCCGCAATAAGTATTTGAGCGAAGCCGAACGCAAGGCGGCGACGGTCTTATTCCGCTCGTTGAATGTGGCGAAGGCGTTGTATGAGGCGGGTGAACGCGATGGAGAGATGTTAAGAAGAAAGATGAAAGAGATGCTGGCGAGTGAACCGCTGGCACAGATGCAATATGTCTCCTGTGCCGATTACGATACGTTGGAAGAATTGGATACGGTGACCGGCAAGGCACTGCTCTCGATGGCGGTGTATTTTGGAAAGACACGTTTGATCGATAATTTTGTGCTGAGATAGATGAGAGTATAATTTCATCACGGTATGAAAAAAATTCCCGCTGCATTACGCAAGGAAATGGTCAAACGTCTTGTGGATGAATTCAATCCTGAGACGATCTATCTCTTTGGTTCCCATGCCTGGGGGCAACCTGCGGAAGATAGCGATGTGGATCTGTTGGTAATTGTCAGGACAAGCCGCCAAGAGCCTATTCAACGGGCGGCGCGCGCGCAAAGAAGTCTGCGGGGAATTAAAATGCCAATCGATGTGCTGGTAAAAACGCGGCGTGAATTTCAACGATATGTGTCTGTAACTGCTTCACTGGAGGCTCAAATTACGCGAAAGGGCAAATTGCTTTATGGACGCAAAACGCTCCTTGGTGCGTAATTGGGTGATGAAAGCTCGGCGCGATCTGCTCTCTGCAAAGAAGCTTGCACGGGGGAAAGAACCCTACTTCGACACGGCAATCTATCATTGCCAGCAATTAGCGGAAAAAGTTATAAAAGGCTGGCTGGTTTACAACGATATTTCGTTCAGTAAAACACATGACTTACGCCTGCTGGTCGCTCTCGCCGCCGAAGTTGAATCTGGATTCGATAAATGGCACGATGTGGCGGAACAGAATCACTCCGTATGCAACTGCATATCGTTATCCGGGAGAAGTATTGGAGCCGACAGAAGATGAATATCAGAAGGCATTCAAAGCTGCGGTAAGTTTTTACGATTTTGTTTGCTCCCTATTGCCTCCCGAAGTAAGCGTGCCCTAGTCATTTTTTTCTGTTCCTGGGGAAGATCATCTTGATTAACATCCTTCGTTTCGATAATTCTTTTGCAGCCAGGAATGAATAAGAATTTTTTAAAGCTCTTGAGGTTGGTTCTGCTTTGCCTTTTCACCCTGCTGACCGCCTTGGGTTTGTACGGCTTATACGATGTGATGCACCCGCCACGGAAAATACCACCGGGAACTACATTAACCGAAGAGAAAGTCAATTTTAAGCGTGTTGACCTGGTCACCGAAGATGGGGTATCGCTTGCTGCCTGGTATACGCCGCCGAAAAATGGAGTGGTGGTTCTGTTGGCACATGGTTATGGAGATAACCGTCCCGAATGGGTGTATGCCTTGCTCACAAAAGGGGACTTTGGCGTTTTGGCGTGGGATGCCCGCGCTCACGGTGAAAGCGGCGGCGAGGTTTCGACCTTGGGCTATCGTGAGATTTTGGATGTGAAAGCAGCATTGGATTTTGCGTTGATGCAGGAAGGTGTGGAACACGTTGGTGGGTGGGGCGGCTCGATGGGTGGCGCGACGATGATCCGGGCGGCGGCGGAGTATCCGCAGATCGAAGCCCTGGTAGTGGATAGCGCCTTCTCCTCCCTCGAATCAGAAGTGGACTTTCTTTCTCCATACCCCGTCCTTAACCCGATGGCGAAATTGTTCATGGCGCTCGGTTTGGGCGTGGACTTGGACACGGTCAGCCCGGCGGCGGCAATTGGCAGCATCAGCCCGCGCCCCGTGTATATCATCCACGGATTGGCAGATGAAGTGGCTTCACCCGAGTCTGCGCAGATTTTGTTTGATGCGGCGAATGAACCGAAGTCTTTATGGCTTCAGGAGGACGCCATTCATTTGGGGACTCACATGCAAAATCCCGCGCGATACAAGCGGCGGATAATTCGGTTCTTTGAAGAATGGCTGATTCCCGCAAGTCCATGAAGACGATACGCTATTGGCTTAATCTTTTCAGCGCAGCTGTTTTGTTCGTGATAGTTGGCATTCTTGCAGTGACGTTGATCTTCACGAATCGATGGACGCAATCCGTTTTGCATCCGCCTTCGCGCACCCCGCCAACGGGCGATTTATTCAAAACGGAAGGAATAGAATTCGAGAGCGTCACGCTGACCACCGAAGATGGGTTAGATCTTGCCGCCTGGTATACGTCTCCGCAGAACGGCGCAGTGATTCTGATCGCACACGGTTATAACGATAACCGCCCCGAAAGTATTTATGCCATGTTCGTTGAGAATGGCTACGGCGCATTGGCATGGGACTTCCGCGCGCATGGCGGCAGTGATGGAGGCATGTCTACGCTAGGCTATTACGAGCGGATGGATGTGGAAGCGGCTCTCGATTTTGCGTTGGCACAGGAAGGCGCGGAACATGTTGGCGCATGGGGCGGGTCGATGGGCGCGGCGACACTCATCCTTTCGGCGGCAGAACACCCTGAAATTGAAGCTTTGGTCGCCGATAGTGCCTATCCCTCATTGGAAGATGTGTTGCGTTTGAATATGCCTGTCAAACTTTTTCAGCCATTCGTGTTGTTCTGGGGCGAGTATTACAGCGGCGCAGGGATCGATGACGTAAACCCTGTGGGAATCATTGGCAAGATCAGTCCGCGCCCGGTCTTCGTGATTGACGGATGGGAAGGCGGCGCAATGGCGATGAATTCTCCCTATCGTTTATATGATGCGGCGAATGAACCTAAAGAGATTTGGGTGAAAGACGGCATCCCGCATATGGGGATGTTTGCGAACGACCCGGCGCAATACCAGAGCAAGGTAGTTCATTTTTTCGAGGCGTGGCTATTAAATAAAAAATAGTGGGCTACTTGTTGCCGATTAACCGAGTAAAAAAACTCAATGCGAATTACACGAAAGTTGCGAACGCCCGCGAATCTTTTGTGAATTCACCCAGGTCTTAACGCAAAGGCGCAGAGTCGCAAAGGGAAAAGCATCAAACCTTAGCGTCTTTGCGTCCTTGCGTTAAAAATTCTGGTCAAAAGGGAGCAAAGAACGCAGGGTGGTAAATTGGGACGAAAACAAGGCGCACTATTTCTGCAAATTTTTATCACGGTCCCCACTTCATGGACTGTACGTATGGCAGGAGGGAGATCATCGCTTTTTGCTCGTCTGTGTAATATAGTTCTGCCTTGCCGCCAAAATAGATTTGCTCGCTTCCATTGGCAATGATGACGAAACTTCCATCGGGCGCCCAGAGGGCTTCGTTCATGAATGCAAATGTCTCTGGGCGGAGGACAGTTCTGCCAGTCACGCCGTCTGCGGCGGAGCGGACGAGTTGCAGCGGCGGGCGGTTGACCATGTCGCCATTGTTTGGGACGCTGGCATAGAAATAATATAACTGCCCATCCGGCGCGATGAAGGGGTTATCGGCAACCTCGGCGGGGTTGGAATCAAAATCACCGAGCAAGAGAGTGGTCACATCCCCAGAGTTCGTATCCACGTGCCAGAGACCGGCGGCGAACATGCCAAAGGTGGGGCTGGCTGAAAATAATGAAGAGCCGTCGCCGCTGAGGGAGTAATCTCCGCAGCAGATGATGCCGCGTTGTTCGTTGTTCAGGCGCGCGAGCGCTCCGCCGTTGGGATAGTAAATTCCGGTAGATGCACCTTCGTAATAACCAAGCGTGATGATAAGTTTGCTGCCATCGGCGGAATACATTTCGGGCCAGTAAAGTTCCTCGGGCACCAGCAACCCGCCGCCCGCATCGCGGATGATATCGTCCAGCACGCGGTTCGATTGTCCGCTGACGACGGAGTAGAAGTTCAAGCCTTTGTATCCGAAGGCGATTGTCTGCCCGTTAGGAGAAAAAACCGGGCTGTTGATGCGCGTCAGATACGGTTCGACTTCATTTTGCGCACCGGCATCGAAGATCATGCGACGGTTGCCCCCGTCGGCATCCGCGAGGAATAACTGATGGTTGGTGAGGAAGACGATGCTGCCGTCCACGAGGGATACATCGAAGTCTTCCACTTTTGAAGGCTCGAAGGTCAACTGGGTGACGGTTTTGCCGTCGCGTTCGAGGCGGAAGACTTGCATGATCTGGGCGGCGTCGTTGGCGAGATGATAGATCGAGTGTGGCAAAAGGCTGGACGGTGAGTCATCAATTGCGGGCGTGGAAAGAGGCGTGTTTCCATCCGCTGGTAATGACGTTAGTGCAGAAAGAGTCGCGGCAACCATCGTCTCCACGTTGGCGGGGTGATCCGCAGCAGGTGTGGCGAGTGGGTTGGCGCAGGCAAGCGCGAGAATCAAAAGAGTGAGAAATGTGATCAGTTTTTTGTTCTTCATGTGAACCTCATTAGACTTCTTGCATAAGTTCTTGTAGGGCAGGTTTTCAACCTGCCACATATTAAATTTCAAAGGGCGTCAGGCTAAATACCCTACGGGCACATAGCCTGACCTACATTTGGCTTTTGCAAGAGTTCTATTAAACAAAAGAAAGACGTTGGATCAGCAGCAAAGTTCCATGCCGAAAGACGTCTTTGTTTGCAGGGGCGCAAAGTTAAACTTGTTCGTAATGGCTGACGGGCACAACGAAGACGGTGGCACGTTTTTGGTCGGCTTTGGTGGGCAGGGCTTTGCGTGCGGTATCGATCACGGCGTCTACCTGATCGTCTTCCACGCCGAGCAGCATGGTGACGACGCCGCTGCGTAAAAATCCGCCTGTGGATGCGACGCGCGTCACGCGGAAGCTGGCGGCGGTGAATGCCTGGGTGAGGGTGTCGGCGTCGTGGTCTTGGACGATGGCGATGATCATTTTCATGGCGATTTCTCCTCGGTTTTACCACGGAGAACACCGAGGTCACAGAGGGGAAATTTAAAAAACTCTGTGCTCTTCGTGTGCTCTGTGGTGATTCTTTTAAATCTGTTCGAAGCGTTCCACTGGCAAAGCAAAAACTGTCGCGCCGCCCACGGTGACTGGAACGGGCGCAGGCATGGGCATGGGCGAGCCTTCGAGCGGCAGGGTCATGTATTCGATACGCTGGCGGCAGGCTTCGTGCAAGACCTTCAGTGAGTCTTGCAATTTATTGGCAGGCAAGCCGACCAGCAGTGTGGCGTTGCGCCTGCCCAAGAATCCGCCTGCGCTCGAAAGATAGGTGAGCGATGCGCCGATTTTTTGCAGGGCTTTCGTGGCAGAGTCGAGGTCTTGTTCCTGCACGACTGCCATCAATAATAAAAAGGTTGGATGTTCCATACTCTTCTCCTGGTTCAATTTAAAACCATGGGTAAATAATAGCATATAAAATGCTGGCGATGGTGCAGGTCACCAGCATGACGGGCAGTCCGCGCTTGATCCATAAAGCAGAGGTGATCGGCTCACGCGTCTTTTCCGATAACGATGCGACGATGATATTCGCGGTTGCGCCGATGATTGTGCCGTTGCCGCCGAAACCTGCGCCGAATGCCAACGCCCACCATAAGGGGTCAACATCCACGCCTGAATTCCCCAGCCCTTGGATGATGGGAATCAACGCAATAGTGATTGGCACATTATCCACAACGGCGGAGAGGGCGGCGACGACCCAAATGACAAGGATTCCAAACAAAACGGGGGACATGCTCGCGCCGCTCTGAAAGACGCCGACGAATGTTTCAAGCGCCCCTGAATGTTCCAACCCGCCGACCATAATGAAAAGCGAGCCGAAGAAGAGCAACACGCTCCATTCCACTTTTTTGAGGATCTCCTGAAGGTCGGGCTGCACCCACAGAAGGGCGATTGAGGCAGCGCCCAATGCCACCAGCGACGGTTCGATATGCAGAAGGTGGTGGAAGAAAAAGAACAGGATTGCCCCACCCAGTACGATCAGAATGCGTCGCGCCGTATCTGGCTGGTTGAGGGTCTCGGCTGGGTTGAGCCGCATGACCGCCTTGCTTCTACGCGGACGTTTGGATAATTCCTTTTTGAACAGGTATTGCAACAGGAACATTGCGCCCACCCACGAGAAAAGGACGATGGGCAGCGAGTAAACCAGGAAGTCGTTGAACGAAAACCCTGCCGCGGAACCGATCAAGACGTTGGGCGGGTCGCCGATCAATGTGGCGACACCGCCTGTGTTCGCCAGGATGGCTTCTGCCATGAGGTAGGGCAGCGGGCTGACGCCGATGATTTCGCTGATGAGGATGGTCACCGGCGCGATGATGACCACGGTGGTGACGTTATCCAAGAACATGGCGAGGACAGTCGTGACGATGCCAAGCAGGATAAACAACCGCAGGGGTTTGCCTTTCGAGGCGCGCGCCGCCAACACGGCAAGATATTCAAAAAAGCCCGTCGGTTCGAGCATGGCAACAAGGATCATCATGCCCAATAAGAGACCCAGCGTGTTGAAGTCGATGGCTTCCACCGCGGCTTCTTCCGAATAAAAACCGAAGACCTTGCCCACGCCGATCATAAGGACAGCGCCGGCAATGGCTACGATGGATCGGTTGATCTTCTCGCCAAAGATGAGGATGAGGCTCCCGAAGAAAATGATGGCGGATAGAATGATTGGGAGGATCGCCATCATTCCACCTTTTCCCAGGATGAAAGAATGGCAACCCCCACGTCCACACGCGAGGCGATCCCGATGAGTTTCCCTTCCTTGGAAACCACGGGAATATCGTGCAGGTTCTGTTGCAGCATCAGGGCGTAGGCGCGCAGCAAGCCGCAATCTTCTTCAATGGTGATGACCGGTCGCATCAACGATTTGACAGATTTGTTCAAGTTCCTGGCGGACGGACGCGTATCTTCCACCGCTCCAAAGTCGTGGACGAAGTCCACATCTGCCACGAAATTGACGAAATCGGGTAGTTCCAGTTTGAGCAGGTCGCGCATTCCGATCACGCCAATGGGTTTGTCGTCCTTGTCTACAACGGGCAGTAACCCGATATGTTTTTTTACAAAAATGGCGGCAGCTTCATTAATCGTGGTGTTCGATTTGATGGAAACTACATGCCGTTTCATGCAGGAAGTTATGTTCATGTCGACTCCTTGGGTGTTCTTGAAAGTATAACTTACAGAGTATCGCATAATTTAGTAACTGATGTTACGCACTTGCGCTTCGACTACGAGCGGGAGGAGCACCCGCTCTCCGCTCACATCGTCCCGGTGTTTTTCGGGAGCGAGGACGCAAGAAAGTAGAAATCGCGTAAGGTGGATAACTTAAGCATCCATTCAGCCGACGCCCGCTCGTTTGGCACGCATGGAACGATACGCAATAACTGCAAGCGCAAGGAATGTAACCGGTACAAAAAACAACATGAACAACCTCGCGCCTGCCAACACGGAACTTTCCGCAGTGCGCAGGATGATATACATCAAATAGACGAAATAGTACGAGAGGAGCAAACCGCCCTCGAGACGTGAGATGCGGTTATCAATATAAAAGACAGGCAGGGTCACCAGCGCCACAAAGACCATCACGGGCAGGTCGAATTGCAGGACGCGGCTTGCCACGGCGATTCCATCTGGGGCGACGACTGCGCCAATACCCAACACGCCTAATAAATTGAAGATGTTGCTACCCACCGCATTCCCAACGGCGATGTCGCTTTCTTTTTTGAGTGCGGCAATGACCGAGGTCGCCACCTCCGGCAGGGAGGTGCCCACCGCGACGATGGTCAGACCGATCATCAACTCGCTGACTCCCAAAGCCTTGGCGATCTGCGTCGCAGACTCCACCAGCCAATTCGAGCCGAGGACGAGCAATCCCAACCCGGCAATGAGAAAAACGACGTTAATAACGAGGTTGCGCGTCGTGCGCGGTTCCTTCGGCGCGAATTCCTGGGCAAACTCCTTTTGGACGGCTTTACTCTCCCGCTTGCTTTGGCGCAGGGCAAAGACCATATAAACGACCAGACCCAGCAAAAGGATCGCGCCATCCAACCAGCCAAGGTTGCCGTCGAATGCCAGCGCAAAGGTTAGCAGCGAAATACCCAGCATGATAGGCGCATCCTTGCGGATGAGTTGTTCGGCAATGACGATAGGTGCGACGATGGAGGTCACGCCGAGGATGAAAAGGATGTTGAAAATATTGGACCCAAGCACGTTGCCCAGCGTCAAGTCGCCCTGACCGGATGCCGCGGCTTGCAGGGAAACAGCGATCTCAGGCGATGCGGTTCCAATTGCGACAATGGTCAAGCCGATCACAAGCGGTGAGACGCCAAATGCTGCTGCGATCCGCGATGCGCCGCGAACCAGCAGGTCTGCCCCCACGATCAATATGATGAGTCCGGCAAGGAAAAGGAGGATGGTTGTTGTCATGGCATTGTTCTCGTTGTTAAATCCCGAAATTTTATATACCATGAACATTTTGAATTAAGATTAATTCCCCTTTAAAGCAAAAGACCGAAAGACCTCCGAGGTTTCCCCCTAACGGGGACAAGTCAAAACCTCGGAGGTCTGTAGACTTAACTGTTTATTTATTCCTATTCAAATACTCCTGCACCTCGATCATTGGCGGACGTTCATGCTCGGCGATCTGCTCTACATCAAGGAAGTAACCCTTGGCGTTGTGGCGGATCAATTTCATCGAGCGGTTCACATCCTCCAACACGGCGCCACCGAAGC
>JACPVC010000112.1 GCA_016191955.1 Chloroflexota bacterium | reverse complement strand
GTATATTGCTCCATTTCCGGTTTCGGGCAAACGGGACCGTTGAAAGATATGCCCGGTTATGATTTCATGATTCAAGCCATGGGCGGAATCATGAGCATCACCGGTGAGCCAAACGGCGAACCGATGAAGGTCGGCGTAGCTGTCGCGGACTTATTTGCCGGGCAAAATGCCGTCATCTCCATTCTTGCCGCCCTGCAAGCGCGGACATTGACAGGTGAAGGTCAGTACATTGATATCGCCTTGTTTGATTCTGAACTTGGCTGGCTGGCAAATGTGGCAAGTAACTTTTTGATTTCGAGGAAAAACCCAAAACGTTACGGAAATGCTCATGCGAACATCGTGCCATATCAAAGTTTTCAAGCCAGTGACGGTTGGTTTGCGGTGGCAGTAGGGAATGACAAGCAATTTGAAGCGTTATGCAAAGTCATAGGGAAGCCTGAGCTTTCGTCAGACGAGCGCTTTGCGACCAACTCGGTGCGGGTACAAAACCGCGAGATTTTAATTCTCCTACTCAGACCGATCTTCATGCAGAAGACAGTGGGTGAGTGGCTTGCGCTTATTGGAGACCGTTTCCCCTGTGGACCGATCAACACCCTCGATCAAGTCTTCTCCATGCCGCATGTGAGGGAGCGCAATATGCTGGTGGAAATGCAGCACCCTACCATTGGGGCGTTGCCGCTGGTCGGCTCGCCACTTAAGATGGGAGGAACACCCGTCGAGTATCGTCTCCCGCCGCCGTTGATGGGAGAGCATACAAAAGATGTCTTGAAAGAGATACTTGGATTTTCGGAAGAGAAGGTGACGCAATTGATCAAACGCGGGTGTGTTAAGTAACTCAAGTTGCTACCTTAGAGAACAAAGAACAAGTTCTTTGCCGCGGATTACGCGAATTCACACGAATTTTTAACGAAGGTTTGCGACAATCCGCGAAATTCGCGGCTAAAGGTTTTGACTTTTATTGTCTGCAATTAGGTTGCAACTTGGTTAAGTAGTTAAGTCCGCTTTAGCGGGCTTTGTAGAAATAGCGCGGGGGTTCATCCCCGCGCGGGTGATGGATGAACGATCTACACCGCCGCCACTAAATTTTATTGGAGTTTATCCGTGGATATTATTCATTCCGCTTCGCCGTTGAAGGCATTTTCCGGCAGTATTATTATGACCATTATTTTTTTTGTGCTTTCATTGGTTGGCATCCTGCCTGCGTTGTTCGCTCGAAAGGATAAGGTCATTAAACGGTTGGCGAACGGTTTTTTGGGAACTGTTTTATTACTTTCCGGGATTATTGGCGTTGTCATTACCTATCGTGAATTCCAAAGCGGCGATAAGACCGTTAGCGTTCAGGTGTTGGAAAAGGATGAGGTCACAAGAAAATGCAATGAAAGCTACTGCACTTATTATGAGGTCGAGACAACTGACGGTCAGAAATATTATCGTTTCGGGTTGGATAAGAAAGTATGGCAGAAGATCGATGTTGATTCTTGTTACGAATTCACCTATTATCCCGCCCAATCCCTGCTTGGTGAATACCTACAAGAAGGAAATGAATATTATGATCTGCATGAAACGACAGGCGTGATCACGCTGATCGAACAAGTCGGTTGTCGTTAAAAAAGTGACGGTCACCTCCAAGGTGACCGTCACTTTTTAGTTGGCAGAATTACACGGTTTCGATGAGACCCATCGCTTGCAGCATCTCTTCGTTGCTGGCGAACTTGAATTCTACAAGCCCGCGCTTCTTGGCTTCTTCGGCTTCGGCAGCCTCCAGCCGCTTGATATCTTCTTTAAAAACAATAGGCTTTTGCAAAGACTTGACCTTTGCCGCTACGGCTTCAGGGTTGGCATTGGCGGGCTCCTTCGTTTGCAGGTATTGCAAAACTGCTTTTGCTGCATTCGTTCCATCGCGGCGGGCATAACCGACCAGACCTTCACTTGCCTTACGCGACCAACCACCGACGAAGACGCCTTCGGTCATAGATTCGTACGAGACATGTTCCACCGGGAATTTCGGTTCCTTGTTCTTGGTGAATTCGCCCCATTCGGTCGGCAGACCGAAATTCGCATCCACCTGGTCGCCGATGGCGAAGATGACCGTTTCCACATCCAGCGTGTGTTTGGTACCAGTACCCTTGGCGCTGGTCTTGCCGTCGCGCTCGGTGAGGATAGTATCTTCCACTTCAAGCTTGGTCAGTTGACCGTTCTCGCCGATCATTGCAGTGGGAGAGGCGAGGAAGTCAAAGTGGAACTTCGCCTCGCGGACTTTGGGATCCGCTTTAGAGAGCGCATCTTCTACCTTGTGGCGACCAATTTCCGGGTCCTGCCCGATCGCATCGAGAGCGGGGCGCACACGCGCCAATTCCTTCTCAAACTCACCCAAGTCAAGATAAGAAATAAGGTGCTTCATTTCATCTTTGGTGAAATTCACCTCAGCCGGACCGCGGCGCACCACGGCGGTCACTTCTTCCACCCCCTGATGGTTGATGAGATAACGAGCAATATCCACCATCACATTGCCCGCGCCGATGATGGCAGCACGCTTTCCAAAGCGGAACTTGCGCTGACTGAACGGAGGCAGCTTGTTGTAATGATAAACAAGGTCCTTGGCGTGGTACACACCTTCGAGGGTTTCACCGGGCAAGCCCAAAGACTTCGTCCCCTGTGCGCCAGCAGAAACCAGCACCGCGTCAAAACCGAGCGCGCGAATTTCATCCAGAGTAAAATCGCCGTTTGTACCAATGGAAACATTTCCATAATAATCAATGTTTGCCATGTCGAGCGCCTGACGGAACTGCTTGCGAAGACCTTCCTTCATGACGTGCTTTTCAAGATAGATGCCGTACTCAGCCAGTCCACCAGCCTTGATGTCACGATTGAAAAGCGCAATATGTACGCCATTGTGTGCCAACTCTCGTGCTCCAAAAAGCCCTGCAGGTCCTGCGCCGATCACGGCGACGAAATATGGATTTGTCACTTTCTCTCTCCTAAATTTGGACGTAAACTATCGCATTATATTTGAAAATACTTGCTGCTACAAGCCGTTCTCATTCCGTTATTATCTTACAATGAAATTAGCCAACTATGCTAATATTATGCAACGTATCGAACAGGAGTCCCCATGACCGACGAACCCATCAAAGAAGATCCTGTGCAAAAATTCCGAAAACTCATCGCGAGTTTCATTCCGCTTTCGCGCCTGCCAAAAAAAGAAACCAAAGAAGGAGCGAAAGACGAAGATAAAGAAATCAATGAGGTCAAAATGGAAGACGGCAAAGACGCCCTTTCATCCCTGCCCAAAAAGAACACAAGCGACAAGCTGGGGTCTCTCCCTAAAAAAGCGGATGCAGCTTCCAAAAAGGCTGAATCCACGCCGACAGAGAAACCTGCTCCCGTCCCCAGCCCCGCCTCCAAACCGGACCTGAAACTTGCTTCTGCTTCGGGCAGCGGCTCCTCCGTTTGGGGACCCCGCTTATGGACGACGGCAAGCGTAATCTCTCTTACTATAAACGTTCTGCTGACGGTCATCCTTATCATTCTTGTAATCAGCGTCCACCGCCTCAAACTGGATATGGCAAAGATCATGGAGGCAGGAACAGCCGTAATAGATCTACCCGGCGGTTTGTACGAAAACTTCGAGAAAATGGAACGCGCCAACATCCAAACGAATGTGGTCGTCAACACTACTATCCCTGTCAAGTTCGACCTGCAGCTCAATCAACAGACCAACGTCGTCCTCAGCCAGGATGTCACCATCACGAACGCGCGTGTAACCGTGAATACCGGCGGCTTGAATATCTCGCAGGCGAACACCACCATCGTCCTCCCGGCCGGTACCGTCCTGCCCGTCAACCTGACTCTGACCGTCCCCGTGGACCAGCAAGTCCCCGTTACATTGAACGTCCCGGTGAACATCCCGTTAAAAGAAACGCAATTGAACGATCCTTTCGTCGGCTTGCAGAACGTCATCAAACCCCTTTATTGTTTGCTCGACCCGCAGGCTGTTAATATAGACAAGCAGCCGATCTGCCAGTAATCTCGATTGCTCTGTCAGGGGCTCAGCCCCTGACAGAGCAGATATAACTTTGGAGTTAAATGAAAAAAAACATCACGCAAGTCCAGCTTAAGAACGGCATGAAGGTCATGCTTAAAGAGATCCACACCGCACCCATCATCTCCTCGTGGATCTGGTACAAGGTCGGCTCGCGCGATGAAGTGACCGGCAAGACCGGCATCTCCCACTGGACAGAGCACATGATGTTCAAGGGGACGAAGAAATTCCCCGGTGGCTTGCTCGATAAAGCCATCTCGCGCGAAGGCGGACGTTGGAACGCATCGACCTCACGTGACTCCACCCGTTATTACGAAACCATGCCCGCCGCCAAGATCGACCTTGCCCTGCGCCTCGAAGCAGACCGCATGACCAAGAGCATCTTCAATGCCAAAGAAGTGGCTTCGGAGCGTACCGTCATTATTTCAGAACGCGAAGGTTCGGAGAATGAGCCGATGTTCCTGCTGGGGGAGGCGGTTCAACATGCTTCTTTCCGTGTGCATCCCTATCATCATGAGATCATTGGCGACATGGCAGACTTGCGTTCCATTACCCGCGATGACCTCTATAACCACTACCGTTACTACTACGTCCCGAACAACGCCGCCCTTTCGCTGGCAGGCGATTTCGATACCAAGTCCATGCTCAAGCGTATCAGGGAGTTGTTCGAGCCAATCCCAAATGGACAAGTCCCACCGCGCCTTGTCCGCCCTGAGCCAGAGCGCAAAGGCGAGTTGCAGTTAACAGTGGAAGGTCCCGGCGAGACGGCGTTTACGCAGGTTGCTTATCCCTTCCCGAACGCAACTCATCCTGATTATTTCCCGCTTCAAGTTCTCGAAAGCCTGCTCAACGGCGCCAGCGGACTCTCCTACAAAACCTGCCGCCTCTATCGCGCCCTCGTCGATACAGGCTATGCGGTGGATGTCTCCGGCTGGTCTGAGTCCACAATTGACCCGTTCATATATCGCATCACCATGGTCCACCGACCGGATAAAAAACCGGAAGAAGCCCTCGCCGTTCTGGACGCCGAGATTCAAAAGATGCAAAATGAACTCATGCCCGAAGCCGAGATCCATCGCGCGGTCAAACAAGCGCGGGCGGTCTTTGCCTATGGAA
Source organism: Chloroflexota bacterium (assembly GCA_016191955.1). GTDB lineage: Bacteria > Chloroflexota > Anaerolineae > Anaerolineales > Villigracilaceae > Villigracilis. The sequence continues at coordinate 2,138 of JACPVC010000112.1, read as the reverse complement.
GTGAAAACATCACCAATCAAGCCTTTTGGATGGGCTATACCTCGATGTTCTCGGATTACAGTTGGTATGCCACATACTTGAACAAGCTTGCCAAAGTCACCCCGCAGGACGTTCAACGCGTGGCGCAGAAATATTTCCAACCGAGCAGGCGTGTGGTGGGAATATATATCCCCCAAGGGAAGGTGGCGTAATGGTTACTAAAACCAAGTCATCCATGCCAAACCCTGAGGATGTTTATCAGACTACGTTGTCAAACGGCATCACTATTTTGGCGCGCTCCAATTTCAACAGCCCGGCTGTCAACGTCGGCGGGTATCTCCCCGCCGGTGCGCTCTTCGAAACGGACGACAAGCTCGGTCTTACTGATTTTGTCTCCAGCATGTTGATGCGCGGCACCCAAACCCGCACTTTCGATGCCATTTACAACGAACTCGAAACTGTTGGGGCAAGCCTCGGTTTTGACTCGGGTGTCCACAATACGAACTTTGGCGGGCGCGCCCTGGTCGAAGACCTCCCACTTTTGCTAAAACTTCTTTCCGAGTCTTTGCAAACTCCGGTCTTTCCAGATGACGAAATGGAACGCCTGCGCACTCAACTGCTCACCGGGCTTGCTCTGCGCGCGCAGGATACGTCGGACATGGCGGATTTGCTGTTCGAGCAATTCCTGTACGCAGATCATCCTTATGGCAAGCCGTCGGATGGATACATTGAGACCATTCAAGGAATCACCCGCCAAGACCTGGAAGACTTCCATCGCCTCCACTTTGGACCTCGCGGCATGGTCGTTGCCATCGTGGGCGCCATCCAGCCGAAGAAAGCGGTTGAGGCGGTGGAAAAAGTTTTGGGCGACTGGGCAGTTCCAAGTCAGAAAGAATCGCCAGCCCTTCCTCCGCTCAAGCCGTTGAAGAAAACTGTCAGAAAGCATCATCTCATCCCCGGTAAATCGCAGTCGGATTTGGTTGTTGGCACGCTGGGACCGAATCGCAAAAGCCCAGATTTCATGGCGGCATCGCTTGGGAATTCGGTGCTGGGTCAGTTCGGGATGATGGGACGCATTGGGAGTGTGGTGCGCGAAAAATCGGGGCTGGCATACTATGCGTATTCGAGCCTGCACTCGGGCATCGGACCGGGCAGTTGGGAAGTGGCAGCCGGTGTGAACCCGAAGAATTTGAAGAAGGCATTGGGTTTGATCGATGCTGAGTTGCGCCGTTTTGTAAAGAACGGTGTGACGAAAGAAGAGCTTGCCGACAGCCAGGCGAACTATGTTGGGCGTTTGCCGTTGTCGCTCGAATCGAACGGTGGCATGGTCAGTGCGATCCTCAACATTCATCGCTATGACCTGGGCATGGATTATTACCAGCGTTATGAGAGCCTTATCCGTAAAGTGAATCGGGCAGATGTGGTCGAGGTCGCGCGAAAATATATCGACCCGGACCGCCTGGTGATCGCAACGGCTGGACCGTAGATCACGCTTTTAGCGTGATAGTTGTTTTAGTGAATACATGACTCTTCGAACCGGCGTTGACCTAATAGAAGTGAACCGTGTTGCCGAAGCCATCGAGCGGCATGGTGAGCGATTCCTAAATCGTGTCTTTACCGTATCAGAACAAAAAGAATGCAATGGTCGCATTGCTTCTTTGGCGGCAAGGTTTGCTGCAAAGGAGGCGGTTGCCAAAGCATTGGGCACCGGTATTGGCGATGTGAGCTGGTTGGAAATCGAAATTCGCTCAGATGAAAAAAAGGCTCCGTATCTGGTTTTATCTGGCGAGGGGGAAAGGCTGGCAAAACAACTTGGGTTGACGACCTGGTCGGTGAGTTTGAGTCATACGCAAAGCCAGGCAATTGCATTTGTGGTGATGACTGAATAAGTAACCGCCTTCCGAAATTTCGGAAGGCAGTTTGATTTTTAGGAGCGTTTGAGAATTGCTTTCAATGTGTCCGGCTCCAATGGCGCTGAGCTGTGTTCGTGAATGATTTTCCAGTTGCCGTTGATATTTTTGAGCGCCATTGTCAGGCGGTTATTCATGGAACGCAGTTCTTGTCCATCGGCAGACAATGCTTTGTAGGTGACATAGGCATGGGCGATTGCCATATCGTGCGAGACGGTCATTTGCAGATTGGTGAAATCGACCACCACT
>JACPVC010000146.1 GCA_016191955.1 Chloroflexota bacterium | reverse complement strand
TAGGAGAAGAACGCGCCGCGCTTGGTGATGACCTCGAACTTGGTCGCCAGGTCGAGCACGTCGCCGCTCTTGGAGATGCCTTCGTTGAACATGATGTCGAACTCGGCGGTGCGGAACGGGGGCGCGACTTTGTTCTTGACGACTTTGACGCGCGTGCGGTTACCGATGACTTCCTCGCCCATCTTGATGGACTGGATGCGGCGCACGTCGAGACGCAGGGAGGCGTAGAACTTGAGCGCCTGACCGCCCGTGGTGGTTTCAGGGTTGCCGAACATGACGCCGATCTTCTGGCGGAGTTGGTTGGTAAAGATGACAGAGGTCTTGGTTTGGTTGATGGCGCCGCTCAACTTGCGGAGTGCCTGAGACATGAGGCGAGCCTGCACACCCATGGTGGCATCGCCCATGTCGCCTTCGATTTCAGAGCGTGGAACGAGCGCGGCAACAGAGTCGACGACGACGACATCCACAGCGCCAGAGCGGACGAGGGTCTCGGCGATTTCGAGCGCCTGTTCACCGGTATCGGGCTGGGAGACGAGCAGGTTGTCAATGTCCACACCGAGGCGGGCAGCATAGACGGGGTCAAGCGCATGTTCCATATCTATAAATGCGGCAGTGCCACCCATCTTTTGCGATTCGGCAACGATGTGTAAACAAAGCGTGGTCTTACCGGAAGACTCAGGTCCGTAAATTTCGATCACACGCCCACGCGGGATACCGCCTACGCCAAGGGCAATATCAAGCGAAAGCGAGCCGGTGGGGATGATCTCGGTCACCATGCCGTGGGCTTCGCCGAGGCGCATGATGGAACCGTCGCCGTAACGTTTGAGGATGTCGCCAACGGCTTTATCTAAAACAGCTCGTTTGGCGTTATCGATATTGGATGAGGGTGCAGACTCTGCAGCTGCCGCGCGTTTTCTGGCCATGAGTTAGTCTCCTATATTGGCTTAACCACGAAAGTTATTAGCCTATTGAATAAGTATTTGTAGGGCGGGTTTTCAACCCGCCATTCATTAAATCTCAAGAGGTGTCAGGCTAAAAGTGTCGCCACAGCGCCACAGCGATGCCTGACCTACAATTGGCTTTTGCAAGAGGTCTTTTTTCAAAACAGAGGTTAAGTGGGTTAAGTAGTGGCGAGTATAGCACAGATGTTCTGACTGTCAAGATGTGTAAAGCATTGGCTACGGATCGGGGTTTTGGGGCAGGAGCGGCAAGTGGGCGGGCAATTGGTGATAAAAACTTCTTAACGCAAAGGCGCAAGGACGCCAAGATTTTCTTGTTTTTCCTTTGCGGCTTAGCGCTTCTTCGGCACTGCTCCGCACTGCGAAGCATGTGTGCGTTAATGCACTGAAGTTACGGTTTAGGCGTAGGTGTGGCGGGTAAATTTTCCGGGACGAAATCCAGGGTTGGTTGGGGCGGGCGGGCGACGGTAAATCCTTCCTCGTGTTTGTACGTGAAATATGAAACCTGCCCGGGGAAGATCTCCACCCAGGTTTGCACCCGTTCATCGTCGTATTTAAAAGAGACCTTATAAATGCCAGCGGGCAAATCACCCAACACAAAATTCTCCTGATAATACGGGTCTGGGTTGGCTGCGCCTTTTTTGCCGTAGGTCCGCACCGTGAAGGTGCGTGAGGCGCGTTCGGGCGCAACTAAAACTTCCATCTGTTGGATCAACTCCCCTTTTTCATTCATGATGCGCCCGGCTAAAACTCCCCAGCCTTGCGGCGGAGCGATCCACAGTTCTGGGTTATAGGTATAGAAGAAAGAATTATGTGGGAAGCGCACTTCAAAATGGACGTGCGGTCCCGTTGTCAGACCTGTGGACCCAACAAGACCGATCACTTCGCCTGCCTCCACATGCTGACCGACGATCACGCTTATCAAACTCATGTGGGCATAGACCGTGTACAACTGCTGGTCGTTGTAGCCAAAATCATGCCGGATCGCAACCGCCAAACCATACGGGTCGGTCTCATCGCCCGGCGTCTCGCGGAACAAGCCCCAATCTGCCCATACTACCGTTCCCGGTCCCGCTGCCATAATTGGAGTGCCTTCGGGCGAGGGAATGTCCACGCCGGTATGCACAACATCTCTAAAGAATACGCCGCCATAACGATAGTCCGCGATGGGCCAGTTGGTCTGGTCCGCGGCGATGGGGCGGGTGAAATAGAAATGATCGTACGCCCCAACCGCCCACGGCACAGGGTAAAGCGGCGGACGCCAATTCGTGATGGGCTCCGCGCCCGGCGTGGGAAGACTAAATTGAAACGGCTGTGGGGATGGAGTGATAAACGCCTCAAACGGGACCTCAGACTGGTCTCCCGCTTCTGGCTGAATCACCGGCGTTGGGGTAACTCCACCTATTTCATACGTGCAGGCGGAGAGAAGGAAAAGGAGTGTGGAGGCGAGGAAAGTTCGTTTGAGAGGCATTTTGGTACGGCGACATTTATGTCGCTGTTGTAAATGTGGCGACATAAATGTCGCCCTACTTGTAAAAACTACCCACCCGGTATGATCGTCGGAGGTGTGGGCGTAGCGGTTGGCGGAGGTGGTGTGTTGGTGATGGTCGGCGTCAGCGATGGAGTGAAGGTCATGCGCGGCGTGCGAGTTGGAATCTTTGTAGGTGTCAGCGTTGGCGTGCTCGTTGGTGTGAAGGTGGGAGCCAAAACCTTCGTCGGCGTGATGAGCGCTTCGCCAGGGTATAACTCGCGCATGGCTTGATACCACGTCAGACCGCCGGTGTTGGCAAAGGTCGTGAAGCGCGCGCCTTTGTAATAGGTACGCCATGTAGGCAGGGACGGCAAACGTTCAAAGCCATAGGCTTGCGCGAGCGAAGTGATATCGACCCAGTAGCCAGCAGGGACAGGCGCATAATCGCCGCCTTGTTCGTAGGTGCGCGGGTCGAGGTCGTAGCGGGCGTTCAAATTCCACGGCGCGTTGTGGATCGGTTCGCCCATCGAACCGTCCTGCACGGCACAGCGGACGTACACACGCCAATAGGTTTGCGCGCCAACGTCTTCGCGCAATGTCACCATCCAGCCGGCGTTTGCCATCAGCGAGTTGATGGCGAAGGCGCGCCCCGTATACAACCAATCTTCGTCCATACCGGGCTCGAGGCTGGTGGTGAGCGGAACGAAAGCGTTCTCCAAACTAGCGAGGACATCCCAGCCAGCTTCATCGGAAACACGCCGGCGCAAAGTATTGAACGATTCATCGACAAGGTCGTGCAATTGTGGGAAGGGCGCCTGGACGTTTCCAATGGAAACCACGGTCAAACGCTGACCGGGAACATCTGCGCCAGGGGTGATGATGGGCGACCATAAGGCAGGTTGGTTTTCAGCAGCGGCTTGGGTGAATGAATCAGGCAAAGGGTTCGGCAGACCCACACTGCCCCACGTCATGCCGCGCACGCGTCCGCTGAGAGGGATGGAGGAGAGAAGCAGATTCCCTTCGAGGTCGTAAGAGGTGAGAAAGGTTTGATTCGGCGCGCTGACCGCAGCCATCACTTGATTTGCGGCTTCATTCCAGGTACCGACCATGCCATCCCCCACCCAATAGGCGGAGCGGTCTGGGTCGGCGGCGTTCCAAATGTACAAGCCGCTAAAGCCGACGGTCTGTGAAATGGATGACCACAGTAATTGCGTGCCGTTGCGATTCCAAAGCGGTCCGTTTTCAGAAGCGAAGGGCGTGTTGCTCAGGTTTTTATAGCGTTCGTCACCGGCGAGGTCGAGATTCGCAAGCCACACGTCGCTGTCGCCGCCGCGGTTGGAGATGAAGGCAACATTACGTCCATCGGGCGCCCAGGCGGGAGAGTGATCGGAGGCGGGATGTTGAGTGAGCGGGACGATCTCGCCTGAATCGACGTTGACGACGGCGATCTCAAGGTTCTCGTTCTCGTAGGTCTCAAAAGCGAGCCACTGCCCGTCCGGCGACCAGGATGGAGCCGAGTCATATTGCGGTGTGTTGGTGGTTTGTTTGATCTCACCCGTTTTCAACTCGATCACGTACAAATCCCAGTCGCCGTCGCGATCGGAGGCGAAGGCGAGGCGGGTGCGTTCGGGGTTCAATGCAGGAGCGATGTCGTTCCTTGCGCCGGTTGTGATGCGTATCAATTGTGAAGTGAGCGAACGGAAGAGGAAGAGATGGGCGTAGCCGTTCTCTTCAATGGATAAAAAGACCGCTTCACTCGCCGGGTCAACGGGTGTGGGGATGGGCGTCTCAGTGGAAACGTTTGGGGCTTCTGTTGAGGCGGGGGGTTGCAGGTCTTGCGTGCAGCCTAAGAGGAACAAGCTGATGGACACAGCAATGACCAGAGTCTTTGCACGAAGGGAGAAGAAATGCCGGGGCATGGATAAGGTCATTTAATTGGATTCAGGTTTGGGGGAGTCTTGAGGCGGCTTTACGTCAAAAGAAAATTGACGCGGTTGGTCGGACGGTCCGTCATCGGGATAATACAGTTTGGCGTTCAAGGTATAGGGATTGTTCAGCTCGCCGCGGATATGCATGGTGAATTCGAGTTTCCAACTGAGCGGTTCGACGATGCTGGTGGAGGCGATCTCGTCGCCATCGGCATCGCTCAATACGACTTCGATGTACGGGCGTTTTTGGAACGGCGTGACTTCGAGGTTGACGCGCAGACGGCGTCCATCGGGGTAGGCTTCGGCGCTGAGCAACGTGATATGCGTCTCTTCGGGCACGGCGCGGGTAAGGTTGTCTTCGGGAAGGAAAAAATCCATGCGGGCGATTATACCCGTTTGAAATGATGAATGCGGAAGGATGAATGAGGAATAAAAGATTACAGTTTCATTAGGGGTAGGTGGAGATTTGAGATTTGAGATTAGAGATTGGAGATTAGAGAATAGAGACTGGAGATTCGTTGTTGTTTACGAAAATGGATGGGCGTATAATGGGCAAAAGTGTGGATATAGGGTGTTATGCAGCCATTTGGTTGGCATACACCCCATTTTAGGGTTTTATCTTACTGGGATTTTACAGCTAACTGTATAAATCATAATTGGGCGCACCACTTCTCAAGGGTAATCAGATGTCAAACTTATGGACAGCAATAATTGCAGCAGGGGCCGCGATTCTCTCTAGTGTACTTACCAGCTACTTGACTCATTATTTCGAACGGCGATTGCAAAAAAGAGAGCATGAATTGAACTGGCTAGAGGAAAGATTCACGCCAGCCCTAAACTTTCTCGGCAGAGTATCTGCCATCATAAGCAATGTCCATAACACACCAAAGGGGCGCAAGCAAATAGTAAGTGAAATCCGTAATATAGTCACGGGTTCTTCAACAGAAAACAACGCTTGGTGCATCGCGGTCTTGCTAGACCCTGAAGATACAGGGTTTAGAGCATCGGTCACAAGTTAAGGTAGTGCAGGTTCTGTCAAGCTTGAAAACTGTTGGAGAGGAGCAGGAAGAGTGTCTTTTCGTTTGCGTTTGAGGATACCGAGCAACTTGGAATTGGCAGCCAAGTAAGCGACAACGT
>JACPVC010000145.1 GCA_016191955.1 Chloroflexota bacterium | reverse complement strand
GAGCGGATCAACGGCTCCAGCGGGAAGAACAGCAGCGGGTCAAGATAATGCCCAAGCGTATCGTGCGCGAACAGCACCAGAATAATAATGACAAATCGTGTAAATGTTAATTGTTCAATTCTTTTCATCTTTCCTCAAAAGTCCACCTATTCTACTAGAAAAAAATCGGGCTGACAAAAGTCAGCCCGATTTGAAGAAAACGAGGATCAACGGGGTCACACATCCACGGCGAGACAGGTGAGGGTCTGCTCCACACCGGGGATGGGCTGAATTTCGAGGGCGGTAACCTGCCCCAACGTTGCCACATCCACAGTCTCGACCTCGGCAACCGCATCATACGGACCGAAGGTCATGTGTGCCTCTTTGACACTTTTGATCTTGCGGAGATTGCCTACGACCTCCTTTACTTCACCAGCACGAATTTTAATCATGACATATGCTTTCATTGTCTACTCCTTGTTATGAGGCTTTCTTCGCGCGCAGGAAAACGACCCAATAGACAGCGGCAACCAGCACCGCTCCGCCGATGATGTTCCCAATCGTAACAGGAAACAGGTTTTTGAGGAAAAACGCATCCCAAGTCAGCACATCCAAATGCGGGACCTTTTCGCCCACCCGCGCCATGAACTCAGGGTCGAACATCTTCACCAATAACGCATATGGGATGAAGTACATATTTGCGATACTATGCTCGAACCCAGCCGCTACGAATGCTGTGACTGGGAAGATGATGGAGAGTATTTTATCCAGAGTGGTACGGGCGCTGTAAGTAAGCCAGACAGCAAGGCAGACGAGAGCATTGCAAAGGATGCCAAGCGCAACCGCCTGGGTAAAGCCAAGGTCGCATTTTGCGACTGCAATCTTCAATGCGGTAATCCCGACAGCATCCGAGCCAAAGGTGTATTGTTTGGTAAAGAACATCAAGACGGCAGTGCCCATGGAGCCGAGGAAGTTTCCAAAATATACGATCAGCCAGTTTCGTAAAACAGCGCCCCCGGAGACCTTTCCACTTGCCCATGCCATGACGATCAAATTATTGCCGGTAAAAAGCTCCGCACCGCCAACCACCACGAGGATCAGACCGAGGCAAAAGACCAGCCCAGTGAGCAGGCGGGTCACACCGTAGGGAAAGCCAGTTGAAAACGCCACGCTTCCATCCGCCGCGGTAACCGACATGCCCCCCGCCGCAACGGTTGTGGCAAAGATCGAGCCAAGGGCAATGAACGCGCCAGCTAAGATGGACAAGATCAGCATGGTGAAGATCGGCATCTCCGCTTTACGAACACCCAGGTATTCAGCCCGCGTTGCCATTTCGGCGGGCAGTAACGAATCAATTCGGAGTTCAGTCATAAATATTCCTCTTCTATTTGTGATTTATTTCACAACCGAAGTATATCAAACTCGCAAGAACCATGCCAGATGTTATGTAATGGAAACTCTGTGATGTTAATCCATTGATTTATCTTTGCGTTTACCGAGAAGAGAAAATAGTCCAGCCGCGAGCAGGGCGGCGAGAACAATGCCGATCAAGACTAGTCCCCCGCTTCGCATGGTGATTGGCGGCGCAGGCAGCGGAGTTGGAGTGAGCGTAATGGTTGGCGTAACAGGCTTGGTGGGCGTGGATGTTGGAATCCCCAATGTAACCGTCACCGGAACCGGAGTCGGCGAAGGCGTTTCTGTGGAAGCTCGGCGAATTATCAAACGCTGCCCCTCAAAGATCTCATCGGTGGCTAGCCCATTCAACAGTTTCAGCTCGGCAATGGTGGTCCCGTATAAAAGAGCAATGCTCCACAAGGCTTCGTCTTTCTGCACATCATGGTAGATTTCGCCGCTTGGAAGCGGCGTATTGGGTATGCCTGTACCCGCCGGGGCAGTCAACGTGCCTGCAGTTGGTGTGGCAGATATTTCAGAATCACTCTCTGAACCTGCAACCAGAACGTAATACGTCACCCCATTTGCGGCTGCGATCCCCACGCCAACATCTTCATAATCATCAGAAAGCAAGGCGACGGCGTCTGCATTATTGGATTGCCAAGCCGTGAGCACATCGTCGTCGGAAATGCCGGAGCCGGAAAAGATAGCCTCGGTCAATAACCCGCCTGAAGCGAGGTTGCCCGCCACGGAATATCCCACATCGATGGCGCGTTGATATGGGCGCTTCCCTTTATCGTCGAAGTGAGTCATTACGCCGGTGCGGGCAATGTAATCGGCATGATCCTGAGCAATCTTCATCAGGAGGGTGTTCGATATATAAGGAGACAATCCCTTCGACTCGCGTAAGGCATTCACCTTCTCGATCATTTCCAGGGCGGTTGGATGGGGAGAAAAAACTTTGGGCGTGGCATCCACTCGCTCGGACGGGATCAGGACAAACGTCAGAAAAAGAAGCGCGGTAAATATCCGGTAGAAAATCTGTTTCATGCGAAAAATTATACTGGCAGGGCATCGAACCCTGTCTGGTTATTTTGTACCTTCCCAAAATTTTAGAGTCAGGGGTAAAATTATATATAATGTATAATCTTTAGGAGATAGCCATGCCAGGGTTCACGCCGGGTCGCCGGTATCAACCGCCATTCATGCCGTTCAAGCGCCAGCCGTTCAAAAAACGCGCATTGGCTGCGATAGAACTCGCGGTCAAAAGCCCGCTGTTTGGGTGTCGCATGTGTGGAAACTGCCTCTTACAAGAAACCGCATTCATTTGCCCCATGGAATGCCCAAAAGGGTTGCGCAATGGTCCATGCGGCGGCTCGACGCCTGAACGATGTTATGTCGACGAATCGCGCCCGTGTATCTGGTACAAAATTTACGAGCGCTCATTCAAACTTGGACGTGAAGCGCTACTGCTTGAAGTTCTGCCGCCATTGGATTGGAGCAAAGCCGGAACGGATTCCTGGAGCGACGTATTCGAACAAGCAGGCAAGGTTGGGATAAAAAACATCGCCGCGGGTCTGACTTCGGGTGAGGCTAGTTCAGTTTCTCGAACCTTGGATTCCATCTTCAAGCCTGTGCGCCAGCCAGAGTGGTGGCAAGGCGACGCAGAGTATCACGCGCCAAAGTACACAGAACCCATCTCAGAACTCGAACGCAGACTCAAAGCCGGTGAATTCGTAGTCACGGCAGAAGTCACCCCTCCCCTTTCGATCAACACAGACAAGCTGAAACAGAATATTGAATTGCTCAAGCCGCATGTGACGGCGATCAATTTTACCGACAGCGCATCGGCGATTCCGCGCATGTCTTCATGGGCGTGCAGCAAAATGGCATTGGACTTGGGCGCAGACCCCGTCATGCAAATTACCGGGCGCGATCACACGCGTGTCAACCTGCAATCGAGCGCGATCGGCGCTTCGGCATTAGGCGTGCGCAACATCCTCTGCCTGACGGGCGACAGCATGGCGCTGGGACCGGGTCCGCATGGGCGCATGGACATAGTAGATTTGGATGGCATTCAAATGCTGTGGATTTTGCGCCGTATGCGGGATGAAGGCAAATATCTGGATGGGCGCGAGATCAAATACCCGCCGAAATATTTCCTTGGCGCCGCGGCATCGCCATTTGCGTCGAATATGAAATTCCAGGCATTGCGCGAGCAGAAGAAGGTCAATGCCGGAGCGCAGTTCTTCCAAACAAATGTGGTCTTCGATGCGGATGCGCTGGATGAATGGCTGAACGAGATTGCCAAGCGCGATATCCTCGATAAAGTCTACATCATGATCGGGATTACGCCGCTAAAGAGTTATAAGACAGCGGCATACATGGACAAAAAGATTCCCGGCGTTTTTGTGCCCAAACCTGTCCTCAAGCGCATGGAAACGGCAAAGGAAAAAGGCAACGAACAGGAAGAAGGCATGCAGATCGCATTGGAATTAATCGAAAAAATCAAAACCAAGCAGGGCGTGCATGGAATCCATTTGATGGCTGTGGGGTGGGAAGAGATCGTGCCGAGAATCGTCGTGGAAGCTGGGTTGGGGAAAGAAATATTGTCAAAGGTCGAAGAGCCTGCCCTGAGTTCATCGAAGGGTCAAAAGTCAGCGCAACTGTTTGACTTCATCGCTGGTTAAGTCACGCCATTTTCCGACTTCTAACGTTTCAAGTTTGATACTCCCTATCGCAACGCGATAAATCCGCGATGTGAACAAGCCAACCGCCGCAGTCATGTGGCGGATTTGACGTTTCTTGCCTTCACGTAATTTCACTTCGAGCCAGGCGGTCGGTCCGTGCGGGGTGACAGGCTTGGGTCGCTGGGGTAGTTGCGGGTCTGGGATGAGGCGGAAGGAGGCGGGGCGGGTGAAATGCTCCTTGAGTTGGACTCCGCTCGAGAGTTGAGTCAACTTTTCGGGGGTCGGGTCGCCCTCCACCATTACAAGATAGGTTTTCTCGATATGATGTTTCGGGTCAGTGAGACGTTTTATCAAGCCGCCGTCATCGGTGAGCAAAAGCAAGCCTTCGCTATCACGGTCGAGCCGCCCTGCCGCGTAGACGTTTGGCACGTTCACGAAATCTTTGAGAGTGGAATGCCCCGTGCCTTCATCGGTGAATTGCGAAAGAACGCCATAAGGTTTGTTGAAAAGAATGTAACGCATGCTGGGTATAATAATACCCGATGACTGAAATCATATTCGAGATACGCATATGTGCAAGTTGCGGGCTGCGCTACCCCATGCAAAAGGAAAATTCATTCGGTGTGCGCTGCCCGATCTGCCTTGGGGAGACGCAGGTTGTGTTGCATAAAACCATCCGCGACGAGGAACGGGTGATCGAAAAACCCATAAAGAAGCAAGCGGAATTCCGGGCGGTGTTATTGGATAATATCCGCTCGGCGTGGAATGTCGGTTCGATCCTGCGCAGCGCGGATGGCTTCGGGTTTGACCATGTCTATCTGTGTGGCATCACGCCCACACCAGATAACGAAGCTGTGACCAAGACCTCGCTTGGCGCGGAAGATTATCTTCCATGGTCATATCACAAGGATGCAGTTAAGCTAGCAGCCGGGTTGAAAAAAGAAGGCTGGCGCGTGATTGCCCTGGAAGAAGGAGAAAGCGCGAAAGAACTTGGGAAACAATCAATTGCCCGTTCTGAAAAATCGGTTTTGGTCCTTGGCAGTGAAGTAACAGGGGTCGACCCGGAATTGCTTTCCCAATGCGATGAAATCCTTTCCATCCCCATGCGTGGACAAAAACGTTCGCTGAATGTTGCGATCGCTTTCAGCGTGGCGGCGTACGCGTTATCACTTGTCTCATGATTAGCCCGCCCGACGATAAACCGTCGGGCTACCCATACGAACCCCGCTGAAGCGGGACTTTGTAGGAGTGGTGAGTTACTAATTTACGCGATACCCTGTAAGTACCCATTAACCTATTGTTCCCAAAGGAGTGACCATGTTCGTAATGAAGCACAGAACTTTTTTACTTGCTCTTGCCGCAGTGATCCTTTCAACCCTGGCGTGCAAGGCATTATCGGGTGAACCGCAAACGGACGCACCCGTTCCTCCACAAGACAGTGCATCCATCGCTTCATCGTGCAGCCCGTTCGATAGCATTCCCACTTCCACACAGTACAGTACATCACCACAGGTGCTGATCAACACAGGCGGAAAGTACCAGGCAACGATGCGGCTGGCAAAAGGCGGAGACATCGTGATCGAGCTTTACGCAGACAAAGCGCCCATCACGGTCAATAATTTTATTTTCCTGGCGTGCAAGGGGTTTTATGACGGCACCAGTTTTCACCGCGTGCTCGAAGATTTCATGGCGCAAGGCGGCGACCCAACCGGAACGGGAAGAGGCGGACCCGGCTACGAATTCGTGAATGAATACAGCGACCTAAGCTTTGACAAGCCAGGGGTTGTGGCGATGGCAAATGCCGGTCCAGATACGAACGGCAGCCAGTTCTTTATTACATTCGGTCCCACTGAATATCTGGATGGCGCATACACCATCTTCGGGCAGGTCGTTCAAGGCATGGATGTGGTTACGTCCATCACCTTGCGAGACCCCGATCTCAGCCCATCGTTTACCGGTGATGTAATCGAAAGCGTGATAATCTCTGGGCAATAGCCAGAAACAGCGAACAGTCGTCGAAGGCTTATGAGCTTTCGACGACTGTTTTGTTTTAGGGCAGAATTTTTATCAACGCCTTGTACCATGCCTGCGCGATCAGGTCATAACCGACAGAGTTGGGATGAAAACCATCAGCGGACAAGGTTGCATCGGAAACAAAGATTTCACTGTTGTAAAAATCCACAGTGAGGACGCCATATTCTTCGGCTTTGCTGGAGATGATCTCGTTATATTTTTGAAGCTGGGCAGACATCCGCAGGAGTTCGTCAGCGGTGATGTCGGGATACACTTCACTGCGCCTCCTTGCTGGACGTTGGGACTGGTCATCCAACCTGGCAATGATCGCCTCCGCGCCCGTTTCGCGTAACGAGAGCAGGACCTCGTCTATATTTTCGGAGAAACGTAACGCATCCTTTTCTTCCTGTTCAACAGTTACTTCGGTGACGCCGGTGTATAGCTCCCATAAATCATTGCCTCCCACCCACACCAACACCACGGCGGCACGTCGCTGCGAAAAAGCAGACTCGACCTCAGCCACCGCCATGTCCAATTGACTGGATAACTCTCCTTCACCAGCAACCAGGTCATCGGACGTCCAACCTGATTGGGCAAAATTTACGATGGTTGAGCCTGGGCGAATCTGGCTGGCAAGTTCGAGCAGCCGAACGGGATATCCGCGCCCATCGTCGTCACCATCACCGTGTGGAAAATCGTCGCCGATGACGATGATGTGGATCGGTCCGGCAGTGAGGGCTTGGGCAGGGAAAAAGATTTGGGTTGGCGTGGCAGGCGCGGGCGCGGTTTGAAGCGCGGGTTTTGGTCCGCTGGTCATCACGGAGGTCACTTCAGGAATCGCAGCGTTGGGTTGAATTTCCTGATAGCAGGCTGTCATCAGGAATGCAAGCAGGAGTGTGAGCCGCAACAAGGGATGCTTCATTGAGTTCCTCGATTAGATGTGTTCGCGAATCACGCGGATGGGAAGTTCGTAGTAATACCTGCCGTCTTCTTCAAGTTTGAAATCCATGCGCTTTAGATAGGTCTCATGGCGCTTGCTGCCGGGAGCCGTGGAAAGCTGCACGATGCCCATTTGACGATAAAACTCGGCGCTCTCTTCGAGCAGGAATTTTCCGGCGCGAAAATCACGATAGCCTGGAATAACGAAATCAAGAAAGATGCGCGCCTCTTCGCCATCGGGTTTGACGACAACCAGACCAACAGGCAGCATGTTACGAAGAATGAAGACCACCACCTGGTCTTCTGCGGGTTTGAATTGATAAGTGGGAATAAACTCCGATATTTCTGTGCGGTAAAACTCAAGGAACTTCTTTAGGTAGGAGCTATCCGCGCGGACTTGCATGAGTGTGAAGTAATCTTTGCGCTGCCACATCTGCCAAAGGTTATAGACGTTGACGCACAGGATCAGCCCGTTGAGAAAGACAACGGGGATGGCGCCGATCAGCAGCCCGTAGATGATGAATACGAGCGCGCCAAACAGGTTGACCACGCGCAGGCGTACCAACGACTTCATCATGAGTGAGATGGCAACCAGAATGGAGCCGGTATAGCCGACAAGTTCGTAAAGGAAGGGTGAATCCATTTTTCTTTTTCCAACTTTTGTGATAGAGCGCGTGATTATACCTTCTTCCTGAAACGCTCATTCCGACTCGAAATTTTACACCCAAGCCTGCAACCGTCTGCATTTCGATGCGTATAAAGTCGTGTAATAAAAGGAGATAAAACCATGAACGTACAACGACAGGTATTACGCAAATCAAAACGAGACCGCATCCTTGCCGGGGTGTGCGGCGGACTTGGCGAGTTCTTCGGCATCAGCCCCTTCTGGTTTCGCCTCGCCATGTTCATCGCCTTTATTCCAGGCGGCGTGCCAGGGATTCTGATCTATCTAATTGCGATGGTCATGATCCCATCCGAATAAGTTCCGTTTAAAATACAAAACACGTCCGCGAAGCGACGTCGCAGACGTGTTTGATTCTGTATGTATCGCGCCTGAATGACCTATCGTCTCGTCAAACAGAAGGGACCAGGCACGGTTGTCTCCCGCAAGAAGACCCAACCCCGTGCGCGCCGGCTTTTCGCAGGGTTGGGCATCGAAGGCTTCGGCGACCTCAAGCGCAGCAGGTGAAAAATATGCCACAACCTCGCAATGAAGCCGTCCTTCCGATTCGTGACGGGTGAAGACCGCCATCTCGACAGGCATGCCCGTCGCTTCGAATATTTGAGAGAACAGTACCTGTATCTCCTCAGAAGGCTCGGCAGCCATTATCCCATCACCGATGCCTATGGAGTACCAGTTTTTCATCGCTCACCTATTTTCGTTTGAAGATGACCAGATTGTAGCATCAGTGCGGCAGGTTCAGAATGAGCGGATCACAAGTTATTCGGTGGAAGAGTTGGGGTCGGAGGAGAATCCCAAAGGGTCCTTAAATCGCCCCATTCCGACGTCACAAGTACACATGCAACCCCTTTCGATTCGTCTACGTATAACTATGGAGAATACGAAAGGAAAACAAAATGACTACAGAACCAAAATCGAATGAACAGGAAAGTCGAAAAAGGAAAACGATCTACCGCGGCAGCGGCGGCTCAGATGCAGTCTATGGATTTGGTCTGATCGGTGCGTGGATCTATTATCTAAGCCACGCCACCACCTTTTGGCTTGGCGTGTTGGGAATTCTCAAAGGTATTGTCTGGCCCGCCATGTTGGTGTATGAGTTGTTGAAGTATTTGGAGATGTAATACTCAAGGCAGGATGCTGATCTTCAACTTACCCTGAGCAGGTAATAATTTACATCCCGGTTCCACCCGCACGGTCAAAATATCGTTTTCCGCCTGGGGCGCGGCATAAATGACATCGCAACTATCGCTGCCGTCCAATGCGCCGTTACGAAGCGATTCCCACCGGCAGTTGACCGTAGAAAGGTTAGACAATACGCTGATCGCCACAGGCGAGTCTGCCTGGGTTATAAGAATGTCACCCGAATTCAATGGCGTGTTTATCTGTCTTTGCGTCGTAACCAAAAATCCGCGCAGGACTTGATTATTTGCGCCCAATAATGGCGAATACGTGTATGACCCCAACCACAATACGAGCAAACCGAGTCCCAACAGGGAAGGAATGCTCCACCGCGAAAGGATGCGCCAGCGTTTTCCTAAAATTACTGCCAGAAGGATGTTCAACACCAACACAGCCCCCAATGTCAGAAGGATTCTGACGGCAAGATGGTGTATGCAAGGCAAGTATGACATGAGGGGCATCATCCAAAAGGCAAGCCTGTACTGAACCGGGACTCGATCAATCCAGACCTGACAGATTTCACCGTGACGTGAGTCCAACTCAACCCATGCGTGGACATGAGGCTCCGAACGCAAGACTCTTGCGGAAACCTGTCAGGTCTTTTCACGAAAACGCCTCCGCCAGCAGACTCTCAAACAGCCCCTCCACCTGCCGCGTGGACTCCCCCATCCGCCCCCGCAGTGACTCGACCCGCGCCACCACGCCTGCAATCAAGAGATTCTCACCGCTCACAAGCGTCCGCTACTTTCAAAGCGAGAGTAGAGTAGGAATCCGAGAATCGCCAATAGTAATATCGTGTTGAAACCTAACCACCCTCTCTTAGCTGCAACTGATTTAGTGTCTTGTACACTCGTATTTAATTCGTCAAATCTGTTGTTAATTTCTTCAACAGCCTGTTGATCCTGCAATTTTATTTCATTCAATTCTTTGGCGACATTGGCAAGCTGAACTTCAACATTAGTCATTTGGGCATTGCCAGTATCTGTTGGGATTTCAGCAAGTGGAGAGATTGTATGGTTTTCTAAATATGTAGAGATTGTAGATAATTGAACCTCAATATTACTGAGAGCTATATCTCTTGGAGTCTCGGTAAGTGGTTGCTGCTGCAAGACGTTTGGTTTAAATAAAAGCAGAACAAATAATAACGCATAGACAAAAAGAAATACCCCAAGAATTGTATTAAAGGGCTCCCATTTGGTCTTATCATTCTTCACAAACCGCACAACTACAATCGTGACTTTAAAGAATAAACTTAGTGAGCCAATTAATTTAGCCCAGAAATTAATTACGCTACTTGTTTGTTCAGAGGGTTTGATTGCGTCAGCAAGAAATTCAACCGCCAACCCTTCGACAATTGATTCTCCATGGGAGGAATCAACCTGTTCATATATTGCTGTCAACTGCACATTGATATTTTCAAAATCTTGCTCAAACTCTGAGTGAATATCTTCAACAGAATAAGAGGTTGGCGCTGAAGTCTGTGTCTCAACAGGAACGGCTGTAGGAACTGGTGTTTCTGTTGGCGCAATAGTTGGGGTGAACGTCGGCATTGATGATGGGGAAGTTGTTGGTGTATCTATGACAGTTGCAGTTGGTGTTGACGTTGCTGTTGCTTCTTGCGCTGCCACAAAATTTGGAACGAACGCAATAATCCCTACCAGCACTAAGAAAATGACTATTATAGGATATTGATGTTTCTTATTCATTTTAACCTCCAAAAGATTGATTTAACAAACTCTCAAACAGCCCCTCCACCTGCCGTGTGGACTCTCCCATTCGCTCCCACAGTGACTCGACCCGCGCCACCACGCCCGCAAATCTACTCATTTTGATGCTCGTAGTGCCATGCCAGTCCAAATGGCTCCAAATAAATCTACAACCCCGATCAGAATCAGGATAGGCTGGACGAAACCCAACAAGACAAAGGTAACAAGAAATAGAATTACACTTGCACGAATATAAACCGTCCATTGGAAAAAATCGGTCATTTCCTTCCGCGCAGCTAGTAGGTAGTAAATGCCAAGCAAAAAGAGCAGCATTCCAACAATCCGAATCCAGACTTCATTCGTGCTGGGAAGTCGGAAAATCCCAAGGAGAAAATTGGGCGTTACAAGGAGAAGGATGCCGAGAACCCCGAGATACATGCCGAATATGAAGATACTAAAGGCACTTTTACTCAAATTTTTGCTCCTTTTATGTCGATTGAAATAGACCAGGCAGTTTCAAAACCAATAAATACGAGAATTGCTCGGTGCCATCGAGTGGGTTAGTCCCCCCGTCCAGAACTTATCCCAGAGGGCATCTACTTGCGCGCGGAGTTTAAGGTCGGTTAGCATGCTAAACCGTCCCGAAGGTCTAACGCTCGTCCCGAAGGCTCGAGCAGAAAAAATCCCGTCGCCAGAACAAACCCTTCGGGACGGTTCTAGTCAAAAAGGTATTTACTAATCTTCT
>JACPVC010000144.1 GCA_016191955.1 Chloroflexota bacterium | reverse complement strand
GGTATAGGTGTGAACATCGTTGGCTTTTAACTCATATAGGTGTATCATTTCTGGGGGCCTCTTTGGTTTCGGGTTGGTTGGCACTAACCTTTTTACCAAAGTTGCCCCTTTTGTCAATCAAATCTGTGATTTACTGAAATTACGTATCACGCATTACGCATTACAATAAAAAGACAACAATGAAAATCGACATCAAAGACCTCCGTTTCACCTATCCCACCGGCTTGGAAGCTCTGCAAGGCATCAACCTCACCATCGACTCTGGCGAGCAGGTTGCCATCGTTGGGCAGAACGGTGCGGGGAAGACGACGCTCGTGCGTCACTTCAACGGGCTGCTCAAGCCGACCTCCGGTTCTGTATCCATTGGCGAGTGGGAGACGACAAAACACTCAGTGGCAAAGCTGGCTTCCCGGGTTGGATATGTGTTCCAGAACCCCGATGAGCAGTTGTTCTCAAGGGACGTGTTGACTGAAGTTTCGTTCGGTCCACGCAATTTAGTATATGAAAAATCGAAAATAGACGAACTCGTCAAACGCGCCATGGGATTGACCGAGTTACAGGACAAAGCCGAAACCAACCCCTACGACCTTTCCCCCACCTGGCGCAAGATGGTCGCGCTGGCATCCATCATCGCCATGGACACACCCATCGTCATCTTCGATGAGCCGACGACGGGTCAGGATGCCGTCAATGTGGCGCGCATTGCGCATGTGATCGCCGAGTTGAAACGCGAAGGCAAGACCGTCATCACCATTACCCACGATATTGATTTCTGCGCCGAGAACTTCGAGCGCGTCATCGCCCTCTCGAAGGGACAGGTGCTTTTGGATGGTCCCGCCCGCAAGGTGTTGGGCGAGGAAGATATTCTGGCGCAGACCTACGTCGACCCGCCGCAGTTGACGAGATTGGGGAAAGTATTGGGGTTGAAAGAAACCGTGACGAGGCAGGATGAATTTTTGAAAGCGATCTCGTAGGGGCGGGATTGCCCGCCCAATTATTTCGTATTCAGGGCGCGGAGACCGCGCCCCTACTTTTTGTAAACCACCAGTTCTTCATACCCCGAATCATTTTCGTACATTTCCCGTTTGTAAACCACATCCTCCAGTTCAAGCAGGACGATCTCGGCGGTGGTGTAAATTTTGCATCCGCTGACCAAATGTCCGCCGAAGGTCACTCCGTCGCTGTTGGAGATAGCGATGTGCAGGTGCGAGCCGTGGACTGAGACCGTCCCTGCCATGGAGACGATCTCGAAGTGACCGTCATACTCATTGTAATCACTGCGGTTAGCAAGGCGAAGCGTGGCGTGGGTTAAACTGCCAACACTGGAGAGGATGCATCCCGCTTCGATGTTGTTTTGTTTGACGAACTCTTCAATGGAGTCGAATAGGTCTTGACCAGGCTTGAGACGGAAGGTGTGAGATTTCATGGGAGACCTCATAGTTGATGTGAGTCTACTCTGTTTGGTGCGACGCACTCTTGGAATGAGGATAAAAAAATACTGCGACATTCATCCTCTAAAGGGGACTTTGTCGCAGTACCATGGTAGTTACCAGAACATGAAATCGGTTGAGCCGGTGAACCAGTCGATGAGGGATGGGTAAAACTGTAAGCCAAGCAGGGCAACGATGACGCCCAGAATGGTTCCGGCGATGATATCTGAGAGGTAATGAACACCCATGGAAACGCGGGCTAAAGATACCAGCGGCGCCCAAACCCAAAGGATAATGGCAAGCCAGGGCGGAGCGAGAACCGTCGCTACTATGGCTACGAGGAAGGCGCGCGCGGCGTGTCCCGATGGGAAGGAGTGCGGGTCGGTGTTGCGATAGATTTCTCCCCAATCGCCTTCGGGGCGTTTGCGCTTGACGAGAAATTTCACGGCAAGTACCACGAAAGCAAGACCGAGAATGCCAAAGAATTCGACTGTCTCCCACTTACGCCATGTAGGGTCGCTGAAGAACCAGACGATGATGAGCGCTGCCAACCAAAACCACGAATCGCCGGAGTGGGCAAAGAAGATGGCGAAGTTCCGTAAAAGACCCGGCTTTTCAGCCACACGCATTTGACTGGAAAGCCGGGCATCGAGTTCGAGGATGCGGCGGAAGATCATTTCCGTTTTACCTTCGCTTTTGCGCCAACGTTCTTCGGCGCAATTTCCTTCACGGGCATGCTTATGGCGCGTCTTTGCTTTTCCATCTCTCCGCGCATTAATTCCAACTGATGGGGTTTGTCCACGTCCATGCAGGGTTCGGCTTTATCCCAGATGATGACGCGACCTTTAATGCCGATGCGCTGCGAGGCGCGTTCGACAAGCGCTTGCAGTGTGAACTGACCCATGGCGAGCTGGATGAGCGTATCCCAACCGATGACCGCTGCCTGGCGCAAGGGACTCTTGCGATTGCCGATCAACTGTTCCCAGGTATCGAGATGTTCAGTCGTCATGCTGACGTGGATGACGTTGATATCCGCGCCGCAGATTTGCATATCCTTGAGTTTGGTGTAGGTGCGGTTGGAGTTTGGGAAGCGCGCTTCCATCACTTCGCGCGGGCAGACGCCATAGTACAGGTCGTCTTTCGTCTCCATAGTGGTTTTGATAAGCCAGTCCACCATGTCGCCTTTGAGAGCGGGGATGTCTGAAGAGACAAGC
>JACPVC010000143.1 GCA_016191955.1 Chloroflexota bacterium | reverse complement strand
GGGAGTTCTGCCATTTCCATGCCGCCACCACCGGCGATGGGTCCGCTTTCGCCTTCGCCGCGAGAGGAGAGGAAACGGACGGTTTGGGCGGTCACTTCAAAGGAAGCTCCGGCTGTGCCATCCTGTTTGCTCCAAATGCGCGGACCGCCCGTGGTCTTATCGGGCGTGAGGCGTCCTTCGATCAGAACCTTGGAGCCTTTCTTGACATATTGATTGCAAATTTCAGCGGTCTTGCCCCAGGTCGATACGCGGAACCAGATGGTTTCCTTGACCTGTTCGCCGTTTCCGGACGTATACTGTCGGTTGGTGGCGACCGAGAACGAGGTCACTGCCTGACCAGAGGGGGTATAACGCATCTCCGGGTCTTTGCCGACATTGCCAACGATGATAATGGTGTGATACATGGGGATTCTCCTCAAATGTGTAGGTACCCGTCGAAAAACGGCGGGGGGAAATTGAACGTTTGTATTGTACTCTCTCTTGCTTTATTTGTTAATCAATTTGGGTTTTATGGGTGCGCTAAAAGTTTGTAGATGACCTGCTCCCTTCGCCGTCCTCGGCGAAGGATTTACTCGCAGAACGCCGCCGAGGACGGCGGCTTGAGCCAAACTACTAACAGACTTTGAGTGCTCCCGGTTTTATCGGTAAAATACCTGCATGTAAGATTGGACAGTCTCGGCGTTGTCCATGCGTTAAGCATTCATCGTAATCCCAATCGCCAAAGGAGTTAAAGCATGAAACTAAGTCTTAAGCACTATGGAATCATTTTAGGGGCATTGTTGGCTGCGTATTTCCATCTCATTCTCTTCCCCGATATTGGCTTCACCCTAAACGGATTGGGATACCTCGGCTTGTTGGGCGCATATTTCCTGCCCATCGCATTCTTCCAGCAGAGACATAAATTAGTATGGTGGGGGCTGGTAAGCTATACCCTGCTCACCATCGTTTTGTGGGCGATCATGGGCAACAAGCAATTCGTTGCCGGGACCTCCAGCGCCATCGGATATTATGCCAAGGCTTCTGAGGTCTTCCTGTTGGCATGGTTGTGGGCAGATAAGCCGAAATAAGACACGATTGGAACTTACATAAAACCAAAATCTTGTCCGCTAATCTGCGCGAATTTTCGCTAATCTTCTAAAAATTCGCGGCGATTGGCGAAGATTAGCGGATCGAATAACCTTTCTGCGTCAGTCCTAACGATATAAAAGTGAGAGCAGTATGGCTTCAAAACCATACTGCTCTTTTTGGTTTACAACGGCGTCTTCATTGGCAAGCCCGCTTTTCTTGGATACTTCGGCGGCGTGGCAGCGACTTTCTCTACCAACACGAGATAACGATCATCAGCAACTCCGGGCAAATTGACGGGGATCAACTGCTTCAATTTTCCGCCCAATAATTTCATCGCCTTCTCCGCGGACTGTGCTTCGGCGGGTCCGGTTTCGCCTTTTTGGGCGAGCATCGTCCCACCGAGCTTGACGAGCGGGAGCAGATATTCACTTAAGATGTTGAGGTTTGCCACGGCACGCGCCACTGCCCAATCGTAAGACTCACGATGCGCGGGTTTTTGTCCCAGGTCTTCGGCGCGAGATTGAATGACTTCAACCCCTTCCAGCCCAAGTTTTTCCACAAGATGTTGACAGAACATGGCTTTCTTGCCAACAGACTCCACCAGTGTGACGTGCATGGTGGGGTAAATAATTTTGAGCGGGATGCCGGGGAAACCAGCACCCGTGCCCACATCCACGAGGCGGTGGGGCGGATTGGCTTTCCACGCCAGCACGCAGGAATACGAATCCAGAAAATGCTTGGTGCGAATGGACTCGACATCGCGAATGGCGGTCAGGTTGAATTTCTGATTCCACTCAAGTAATTCTTTCTCGTAATTGATGAGTGCCATCACCTGCCGCGCTGTAAGGTGGACATTGAAAAGCGTTTTCGCGTCTTGAATGAGAGAGTCCATATAAGAGGATTATAAAGCAAATAAATACCCGTCATTGCGAGGGCGATGCTCTTTCGCCCGAAGCAATCTCTTGATAGTGTCGGGGATTGCTTCGTCGGGCTACGCCCTCCTCGCAATGACGGGTATAACGAGAGAGGACGGCTTCACGCCATCCTCTCGTTACTCATTTCTCGTTACTTCTTTTCTTCTTCCTTCACCTGCGGTTCAACCTTCTTCTTGTTGCCGCGCATCTTGCGGAAGACCCAGCGCAATCCAAGGAATGCCAGGTAGAGCGGAATGCCGACGGTCACCAACACAGGCAGGGTGTAGATCACGAAGCGGATCATGAAGTCTACGAAGCCCTTCCAGAAATCGAGCAGGTCTTGGACGGCTTCGAGCGCAACGCCCTTCGGTTCCCATTTACCAATCGTCACTGGCTTGATGGTCTCTTCCGCGATCAAGCGCACACTGATGGCAGAGAGGGCGGCAGCTTCTTCGTAGTATTTGATCTGTCCCTTCACCAACTCGATTTGTTCGCGATAATACATCAATTGGTTGAAGATATTGACGACCTCTTCAGCATTCTGCGAATTTTCCATGAGTTCGGTCAATTCTTTTTCGGCAGCTTCGTAGGTCTTGAGGCGAGACTTCAAATCGACGTATTCAGCAGTGACATCCGTACCAGAGCGGTTCTCGCTTTGGACTTCAACCGCATCCTTCTTGATCTTATCCAGCGCCTCGTCCAGCCTTTCAGCGGGCACGCGAATGGTTAGGCTTGCGCCGGGAACGGGCAGGTAATCGCTGGTGTAGTCCTGATAAAGCTGGGACGACACCACGAACCCGCCCATATCCACTGCCATCTGGCTGATCTCATCCATGCGGAGCTCCACATCCGAGACGACCACGGAAAGGTCCGCATTTTGGATGACGAGGCGTTCCACCTGCGTGGCGCTGACATCTCCGCCTCCGCCACTACCAGGCGCCGATGATTCCTGCGCGATTCCATCTGTGGCGTTTGCCATCATGGTTGGGGCGGGGGCAACATAATAATCGGGCTCCATCATGACAGGGGCTTCTGCCGGGTATTCTGACGAACGTGCTCCGCCAATACCACAGGCTCCCAGCACAATGGCGGCGATCAGTAAAAAGCTATAGGGCAACAGGCGTTTCATTTCGTTCTCCTTTTTCCTTTGGTAATTTCTCTACCAGAAGGACGTTCACGATAAGGAATTAGTTCCACCCATTTAGACCATAGACCATGGACGATAGACCGTGGACCGTTTTTTTTACCGTCCACGGTCTATCGTCCACCGTCCATCTACCATCCTTCGCCGATTCGCACGGCATGTTTTTCCGGCAGCCCCACCGCGCGGATGCGTTCCTGTACCTCGGAGATGTTGTACATCACCCGCTTGGGAGTCCACGTGCGGGCTTCGGTATCGTAGATGGCGTAAGCGGCGCGCGGGTCACGGTCGCGGGGTTGACCCACGCTTCCAGGGTTGAGGATCAGCTTCGGGTGAAGTTGAAGCGTCACGTCTGGCTTGGTCTGCTCGACCAGCACGCGTCCCGAATCATCCCTTTGCGCAAAACTGCTTTGGATGTGCGTATGCCCGACGAAACACCACGGGGTTTCAAAATATTCGAAGTTCAAGCTCGCGGTCATGGAGTTGAGAATGTATTCCCACAACGGGTCACGCGGACTGCCATGTGCCATGGTCGCTTCGCCGCGCACTTTTGTCTTCGTGGGCAGTGACTTGATGAACTCCATATTGCTGGAGGTCAGCACTTTTTCGTGATACATCAACGAACGTTTTGCATCAGCATTGAAGGTCTCGAGCGACATCCTGCCGACGACCGCCACATCGTGATTGCCCATCAGACAGGTCAGGTTCTTGATCTCCTGCACTTCCTCCACCACGGCGTTCGGGTCGGGTCCGTAACCTACGAGGTCGCCAAGACACCAGGTCTCGTCCACGGTCCCCGCATCTTTCAAGACTGCTTCGAGAGCAGTGTAGTTCGCATGAATATCCGACATGACCAAAATACGCATATTATTCCAACAGCCTCGCAATGTGTTCGATGATTTTTTCAGCCGCTTCGCTCTTGCTCATCAGCGGCAAAATTTCTTGTGTTCCATTTGCGAACAATAACGTAATGCGATTGGTCTCCACCGCAAAGCCGGCATCGTTCGCTGAGATGTCGTTTGCGGCGATGAAATCCAAGCCTTTGGATTTCAATTTCTCGGATGCATTTGCCAGCAGGTCGCGACTCTCCGCCGCGAAGCCCACTGTGACGTTGAAACGCTTCTTTCCGGACCCGGAACTGGATACTGTTTTCAGGATGTCTGGCGCCGCCTCAAGCTCGATCTGCGGAATGCCGTCGCGTTTTTTGAGCTTATCCTTCACCGCAACCTTCGGGCGGAAGTCTGCTGCGGCGGCTGCCATGATGAGCGCATCGGCTGTTTCATTCATCAATGCATCGAGCATATCCTGCACGCTTTTCACATGGACGACTTTCGCGCCAATAGGTGGAGTGAGCGCAGTCGGAGTTGTAACGAGTGTAACGTCTGCACCGGCATCGAGCGAAGCTTGAGCGAGGGCGTAGCCTTGCTTACCGGATGAATGATTCGTAATCACGCGCACCGGGTCGATGGCTTCCTGCGTCCCACCGGCGGTGACGATGACTTTTTTGCCTGCGAGCTTTCCGTTTTTCCCAAGCGCAATGCGGATATGACCGAGAACATCCATTGGCTCAAGCATACGTCCCACGCCGGAGAGGCCCGAAGCGAGATGTCCGCTTGCAGGACCAGCAACCAGCACACCGCGAGTCTGAAGCGTCTTGAGATTCTCTTGCGTGGCGGGATGGTCGAACATTCCACCATCCATGGCGGGCGCAATTAATATCGGGCAAGTCGCCGCGAGGGCTGTGACGCTCAGCAAATTATCGGCGATGCCATACGCGAGTTTTGCCATCGTGTCGGCGGTGCATGGCGCGATGACGAACAGGTCTGCAGTTTTGCCGAGGCTGACGTGCAGCACATGGGCTTCGTCGCCCCACAGGTCTTTGTCGGTAAATGCCTTGCGCCCGGTGACTGATTGAAAGGTGAGCGGCGAAACGAATTTTTCCCCTGCGCCAGTCAGAATCACATCCACCTTCGCCCTTGCCTGTGTCAACTTGGAAGCCAGGTCTGCCGCCTTGTAAACTGCAATGGACCCTGTCACCCCAAGGAGGATGTGTTTCTCTGAAAGAATGGACATACGGGGTGATTATACTTCCAAGGCAAGTCAAAAGGAGTCGTCCGTTTCCATCGTGTGCAAGCAAAACATGTCAGGTAATATGCTCCAAGCGCCGTCCTCGGCGCGGGATTTCCCTCATAAAACGCCGCCGAGGACGGCGGCTTGAGCAGAGATGCTGACAACCTTTGCTTGCACACTTTCCATCCGTTTGTCCGTTTCAAAGTCCGTTTATTAAACTCCCCCTTGACGCATCCCGATGACGGGCATAGAATAGCGCCCAACATGTTCAAGTCTACCCGCTGGTTTGCGTACTATTACTTTACGGCTCCCAATTCGGTTGCCGTTGGTGGCGCTTAAGTAGACAGAGAACATAAATCTGTATGCAAAAAGAGCGAGACCACACGGTCTCGCTCTTTTTTATTTTCCCTCACCCCGCCTTCGGCACCCCTCTACCCTATCGGGCACACGTCCCAACATGGGAGAGGGGACGGGGGAGAGGGCTTTAGGAGAAGAATATATGCCAACCCGTGGAATTCGCGGCGCGACCACCGTCGCTGAGAACGAAGTAGAAACGATATTGCAAGCCACTCGTGAACTGCTTGAAGCTATCTTGAAAGAGAATGACGGCATGACCCATGAAGATGTGGGCAGCGCCATCTTCACCGTGACCGAAGACCTGACCGCCACCTTCCCGGCGCAAGCCGCCCGCCAAATGGGATGGAGCATGGTGCCGATGATGTGCGCACGGGAGATTCCCGTCCCTGGCAGTTTGCCGAAGGTGATCCGTGTGCTCGTGCATTGGAATACTGAAACGCCGCAGAGTGACATCAAGCATGTATATTTAAGAGATGCAGTGAAGTTGAGACCGGATCTGGTAGCGGCACAATAAAATCTTGTCGAAAGTCAAAGGTCAAAAGTCATCAGACCTTCGACTTTCGACCTTTGACCAAAATCTTTAGGAGAAGAACCTATGATGATCATTATGAAATCCAACGCCACACCGCAGCAAGTGGAAGCGGTGATCGCGTCCGTCAAATCGGAGGGGTTGAACGTCCACCTTTCACAGGGAGTCGAAGCGACGATCATCGGCGCCATCGGTGAGACGCACAACATTCCCCCTGATCGCTTTGAAGGGTTGGAAGGAGTCGATATGGTCCAGCGCATCACCCAGCCATATAAATTGGCGTCGCGTCAGTTCCACCCGGAGAACACCATTCTCGGCATCGACGGGTTCACCGTCGGCGGCGACGAGATCGCCGTCATTGCGGGACCGTGTTCAGTGGAGAGTCGCTCGCAGATCATTGAAACAGCTCTGGCTGTGAAAGAGGCGGGCGCGTCCGCGCTTCGAGGCGGAGTGTTCAAACCGCGTACATCGCCGTATGCCTTCCAGGGACTCGGCGAAGAAGGACTCGAACTACTCGCCGAAGCCCGCGAGAAAACGGGGCTGCCCATCGTGGTGGAGATCATGTCGCAGGTGCAGTTGGATGTAATGGTGAAATACGTGGACGTGCTGCAAGTGGGCGCGCGTAACATGCAGAACTTCAACCTGTTGCGTGCCATCGGCGAATCGCGGACGGCTGTCCTGCTCAAGCGCGGACTCTCTGCCACCATCGAAGAATTGCTCATGTCTGCCGAATATATTCTGGCTGGGGGAAATCAGCGCGTGATGTTGTGCGAGCGCGGTATCCGCACGTTTGAAACGTCCACGCGTAATACGACCGACATCAATGCGATCCCTGTTTTGAAAAATCTCACTCACCTGCCCGTCATCCTTGACCCAAGTCATTCCACCGGTCATGCAGATTATGTCTCTGCCGTTGCCCGCGCCGCCGTTGCCGCCGGTGCGGACGGACTCATCGTCGAAGTCCACCCCGACCCTGCCAAGGCGGTCTCAGATGGCAAGCAATCGCTCAAGCCGGAGAAGTTTGCGCAGATGGTCAATCAAGTCGGTCAGATCGCGCAAATTATGGGACGCCGACTTGCGGTCTCATCCGCGTACCAGCCTGCAAAGCAGGGTTGGGCGTGATCAATTCGTAGGGGCGGCGTTCTGCCGCCCTTGATTGGAAATATAAAATTGGGCGGGGAGACCCCGCCCCTACAAGTACAAAAGGAAACACACCCACTATGATGATCATCATGCACCCCGGCGCACCGCGCGAACAGATCGACGCTGTTATAACCGCCGTCGAAAGCCATAAACTCACTGCCCATCCCATCTTCGGCGTGGAGCAAACCATCATCGGCGCTGTCGGTGACGGGCATTACATCCTCAAAGAAACCTTTGAAGCCTTCCCCGGTGTGCTTGAAGTGCAGCGAATCTCGAAGCCGTACAAACTCGCCTCACGTCAATTCCACGAGCAGGATTCTGTCTTTGAATTCAACGGCTTCACCATCGGCGGCACGGAAGTCCCCATCATTGCGGGTCCTTGTTCTGTAGAAGGACGCACACAAATTCTCGAAGTCGCGCAAGCCGTCAAAGAAGCGGGCGCGAATGCGTTGCGCGGCGGAGTCTTCAAACCGCGCACTTCACCGTATGCATTTCAAGGCTTAGGTGAAGAAGGTCTCGAATACATGGCAGAAGCCCGCGAGCAAACCGGCTTGCCTCTCGTCGTCGAAGTAATGGCGGTCTCGCAGATTCAGATGATGGAAAAATATGTAGACATCTTCCAACTCGGCGCGCGCAACATGCAGAACTTCAATCTCCTGCGCGCGCTCGGTGATACACGCACACCTGTCCTCTTTAAGCGCGGCATGTCTGCCACCATCGAAGAGATGCTCATGGCAAGCGAATACATCCTCAACGGCGGCAACCATCGCGTTATCCTGTGCGAACGCGGCATCCGCACGTTTGAAACCGCCACCCGCAACACCACCGACATCAACGCCGTGCCCGTCCTCAAAAAACTTACGCATCTCCCCGTCGTCATCGATCCCTCACACTCCACCGGCGACTCCGCTTTTGTTTCGTCCATTGCCAAAGCGGGCGTTGCAGCAGGCGCGGATGGTCTCATCGTCGAAGTGCATCAAGACCCTGCACACGCCATCTCCGACGGCAAGCAGTCACTCACACCCGAAGCCTTTGCCAAAATGGTGAGGCAGGTCAAAGCGGTGGCAGAGGCGGTGGATCGCAAACTCGTTCCTCAACATGTCACCGTCTGACTTTAATCTCGCAGAGTCAAGAATCGCCATCCTCGGACTGGGTTTGATGGGCGGCTCGTTGGCATTGGGACTACGCGGGAAGTGTGCCGCGCTCTATGGAATCGACCCGCATCTTCCCACGCTCGAGCTTGCCCTGTCCCAACACATCGTGGACTACGCCGAAAGCGACCCTGCCAAACTTCCCTCCGACGTTGATCTTGTTATCCTGGCGGCGCCAGTCCCATCCATCATTGCACTCATTCACCAATTACCATTTACCATCTCTCACCCTTGCATCGTGATGGATATGGGTTCGACAAAACGTTTGATCGTTGAAGCCATGTCACGCCTGCCCGAACGCTTCGACCCCATCGGTGGGCATCCCATCTGCGGCAAGGAAAAACTCTCGCTCGCCAACGCCGAACGGACACTCTACTACGCCGCGCCTTTCCTACTCACGCCGTTGGAACGAACATCGCCACGCGCATTATCTGCCGCCAATCAAATCATCGAAGCCCTCGGCGCAAAGACAACGATTCTCGATGCCGTTGAGCATGACCGCATCCTCGCCTCCACAAGCCATTTGGCGTTTTTGATTTCTTCCGCGCTGGCGCTGACAACCCCGCAAGATGTCGGTTCATTTGTCGGACCTGGCTTCAAGTCCACGAGCCGACTTGCTGGCACATCGTCTTCCATGATGCTTGGCGTCCTGCAATCCAACCGCGAAAATGTTTTGAACGTGTTACACGGAATGCAAAGTCAACTGGCAGAGATCGAAGCAGCATTATCTGTAGAAGATTTCAGCAAATTGGAATCTCTTCTCAACGAAGCACAAGCAAAGTATCAATCCTTCACTCAATGAACATTCATCCTTCACGCGAAGCGTTCCGCATTCATCCTTTGCTCCATCCGCTGAATGCGACCGTCCGAGTTCCTGGCTCGAAATCTCTTACGAATCGCGCCTTGTTGATCGCGTCTCTTGCAAATGGAACAACGCACTTAACGAACGCCCTTTTCTCTGACGACTCGCGTTACTTCGCCAAAGCCCTGCAAACTCTTGGCTTCGACGTCCAACTCGATGAAGTGAATCATTCGATGACCGTCACAGGCAGGGGCGGAAAAATCCCTGCGAAGAAAGCGGAACTCTTCATTGGAAATGCTGGCACCGCCGCAAGGTTCCTTTCTGCCTTTCTGACTCTCGGCAACGGCGAATATATTTTGGATGGCGAGTCCAGAATGCGTGAACGTCCAATAGGAGATTTGGTGGAAGCATTGGCTCAACTTGGGGCAAATATTCAAACGCCAGTCACTGGTCACTGGTCACTGGTCACTGATTACTCCAGCATCTGCCCACCAGTAAAAATAAATGCTTCAGGTTTGAAAGGCGGAAAGACAAAAATTGCAGGTGATATTTCAAGTCAATTCCTCTCCGCCCTGCTGATGACTGCTCCCTACGCCCAATCTCCCATTGAAGTTGAACTCATCACCGACCTCAACTCCAAACCCTACGTAGACATGACCATCGCCATCATGAAAGACTTCGGTGTGGAAGTGGAACATCAAGGCTACGAACGCTTCACCATCCCACTTTCCACTTTCCACTCACCACTCACCACTTACCCCATTGAAAGTGACGCCTCCGCCGCCTCCTACTTCTTCGCCGCACCTGCCATCTGCGGCGGGATGGTCAGAGTGGAAAACATCTCGCGTAAATCGGTACAAGGCGATGTTGCCTTTGTTGACATACTAAAACAAATGGGCTGCACAGTAGAAGAAAACGGCAACTCGATCATCGTCCATCGCCCGCAGGGATCGTCCATCGTCGGCATTGACGTAGACATGCGCGACATCCCCGACACCGCCCAAACCCTCGCCGTCATTGCACCTTTCGCTTCATCCCCAACAAGGATTCGTGGCATTGCTTCAGCGCGAGTCAAGGAAACAGACCGTGTCCACGCGACATGTGTCGAACTTGCCCGTTTGGGTGTCCAAGTCGAAGAACACGAAGATGGTATGACTATTTATCCCTGCCAGACCTTCAAACCTGCCAACATTCAAACCTACAACGACCACCGCATGGCAATGGCATTCTCCCTCATCGGTCTGCGATTCGATGGCGTGACCATTGAGAATCCATCCTGCGTATCCAAGACCTTTCCAAATTATTTTGAAGTACTCAAACAGTTATCGTAAAAAAGGAAACAGGTAGACAAGTAGACAAGTAAAAAAGTAGACAAGTAGACAAGGAAGACAGCCCATCTGGCATCCGTTGACTACGTCCGTTTCCGTCCGTGAATCCGCGACAGAGTCCGTTTACCACATCCGCGCATCCGTTATTATCCGTTGAACACACGCCGTATCTCGCACCTATGAATTCAACCTTCGACCCTCACCCCCCATTCTTCCACCTCGGGCTCATCGGCTATCCGCTTGGTCACTCCCTCTCACCCAAAATCCACACCGCTGCCCTCAACGCCTGTGGTTTACAAGGTGACTATTCCCTATTCCCCATTTACCCCGACGATAAGCAGGGATTAAAGGATTTGCTTTCCCACGTCCGCGCTGGCGAAATTACTGGACTCAATGTCACCATTCCGCACAAGCAAAATGTGATCGAGTTCATGGACGAACTCACGCCCACCGCAGAAGCCATAGGTGCAGTCAACACGATCTATTTGCGAGATGAAAAGCTCATCGGCGATAACACAGATGCGCCGGGCTTTCTTTCTGATTTGAAAAAGTTCGTAAACAAGGAAACAAGTACACAAGTAAGCAGGCAGGCATTGGTTCTTGGGGCAGGAGGTTCAGCAAGAGCCGTGGTTTATGCTTTAGTTAAAGATGGTTGGAACGTAACTATCACTACCCGCCGCCTCGAACAAGCCGAAAAACTTACTAACTCCTTCCCTAATTACCAATTACCAATTACCGATCTCACCGACCTTCGACCTTCGACCTTCGACCTACTTGTGAATACAACGCCCGTCGGCATGACCCCAAGCATAGACCAATCCCCTTTGCCTGAAAATCTGTCATTATCATCAAACACTTTTATTTATGATTTAGTCTACAATCCACGCGAGACCAAACTCGTCCGCGACGCCCGCACACAGGGACTGTCCGCCACTGGCGGCTTAGGTATGTTAATTGAACAAGCCGCCCTCGCCTTCGAAATATGGACAGGTCACGCCCCACCACGCGAAGTTCTTTTTCAAAGCGTCAACCAATAATCTTTCATCTTTCAAGTCATACTGTCCACTGATTACTGCTTACTGATTACTGATTACTGTTCACTTTCCACCTTCCACTCGGAGACTCCCATGCCCCTACGCTTCCTCACCGCAGGTGAATCCCACGGACCATCGCTCACCACCATCCTCGATGGCATCCCTGCTGGGCTTCCCCTCACCCCTGACATCATCAACAAAGAACTCACCCGCCGCCAGCAGGGATATGGCTCCGGCGGACGCATGAAGATCGAAAAGGACACGGTCCAAATTCTCGGCGGCGTGATGAGCGGAGTAACGACCGGCGCACCGATTGCCATGCTCGTGCAGAACGATGACCATGTTAAATGGAGAGGCAAAGCCATCGAGCCGATGACCGCTCCACGCCCCGGTCACGCGGATTTAACCGGCGCAGTCAAATACGGATACAAAGACTTACGCCCCGCCCTTGAACGTGCCTCCGCCCGCGAAACGACCATGCGCGTCGCGGCTGGTGCAGTCTGCAAACATTTTCTTTCTCAATTCGGCATCATCGTCGGCGGATACGTTGCTTCCATCGGCGAAGTGTCCGCAGACTTTGGTGACATGCCCTATGAAGAACGTTTTGCCCGCGCCGAAGAATCGGATGTGCGTTGCCCGGTTGAATCCTCCGCTGAAAAGATGCGGGATGAAATCGAAAAGACCATCCAAGGCAAGAACACCCTTGGCGGCGTGCTGGAGATCGTCGCACTCAATCTACCAGTCGGGCTTGGCAGTTTTGTCCAATGGGATCGACGTCTCGAAGCCAAACTTGCGATGGCGGTCATGTCAGTCCAAGCCATCAAAGGAGTTGAAGTCGGCGATGCTTTTGAGAACGCCAAACGAATCGGCACCCAAGCCCATGACGCAATGCAATTACGGATTACGGATCACGCATCGCGTAATACGCAATCCGTAACTCGTAATTCGAACCGCGCAGGCGGCACCGAAGGCGGAGTCAGCAACGGACAGCCCATCGTCATCCGCGCCGCGATGAAACCGATTGCGACGACGCTCACACCCCAGCAAACCGTTGACCTCGCCATTGGTGAAAATGCTCCCACCAAATATGAACGCTCCGATTTTTGTCCCGTGCCACGCGCAGTTCCCATTCTCGAAGCGATGGTTGCTTTTGTTTTGGCAGATGCCCTGCTCGAAAAGATCGGCGGCGACTCGCTGGACGAAATGAAACCCCGCTTTGAAACTCTGCGCAAAGCCACGCTGGAAGATTTAACAATGGACAACATTCCGCATGTGTTTTGGGAATAATTATTCTCGTCATTGCGAGGAGCGCTCTTGTTCTTCGCGACGAAGCAATCTCCGATCTGATAATGAGATTGCTTCGGGCGGAAAAGCACCGCCCTCGCAATGACGGATGGAGAACCATGACCCACCTCTTCCTCTACGGACCTCCCGGCACGGGCAAATCCACTCTCGGCAAACTTCTTGCGCGGAGTCTCAAACTGCCATTCATCGATCTTGACCGCGTGATTGAAACCAACGCGGGCATGTCCATTCCGCAGATCATGGAACAAAGTGGCGAGACCGCATTCCGCGATCTGGAAACCGCCGCGCTAAAAGACCTTGTAGGTCACGCTTTTAGCGTGACAAAGCCTCATGACAAGATCATCGCCCTCGGCGGCGGCGCATTATTACGTGATGAAAATCGCGCGTTCGCAGAAAGCAATGGCAAAGTCCTTTTGCTCATGGCAGACCTCCCCACCTTGCTCGAACGGATTCAACACGAGCCAGGCAAACGTCCACTGTTAGCGGGCGATCTGAAAAACAAACTCACCGCCCTGCTCGAAAAACGCAAAGACCATTACAACTCTTTTGCCCTTCAACATCATGTGGATGGAAAATCGCCCGAACAAAATACTCGCGAAGCGCAGATAAAACTTGGCAGGCATCACCTCTCTGCGATGGGCGAATATGACGTCATTGTTGATTTCGTAGAGCGAGTTACTAACTCGCTCTACGCCTCCCTCATCGTCACCGACGAGAATGTGGCAAAGCACCATCTCTCGAAACTCAATATCGCCAAATCCATCATCCTGCCCGCTGGTGAAGAACATAAAAATCTCGAAACCGTTTCACGCCTGTGGAAAGCCTTTCTCGAAAACGGACTTGACCGCAAGAGCACCGTCATCGCGCTCGGCGGCGGTGTCATAGGCGACATAACCGGCTTTGCCGCATCCACCTACATGCGCGGCATTGATTGGGTCGGCATCCCGACCACGCTGCTCTCCATGGTGGATGCTTCGCTGGGAGGGAAAACTGGATTCGACTTACCCGAAGGGAAGAATCTCATCGGCTCTTTTCATCCGCCCAAGCTTGTTCTGGCGGACCCAAGCCTTTTGCTTACGCTGCCAGAACGTGAACTCCGCTCCGGCATGGCGGAAGTGGTCAAGCATGGCATCATCTCGGACCCTGACCTGTTTGCCATGTGCAACCGCGGCATAGACTGGGTGAAGTCCAACCTCGAAGAAGTGGTCAAACGCGCGATGGCAGTGAAAATAAAGGTTATTGAAGAAGACCCGTATGAAAAAGGAATCCGCGCGGCGTTGAACTTGGGGCACACGGTTGGACATGCGGTGGAACTCGTCAGCAAATTCGAGCTGCGGCATGGAGAAGCGATTGCCATCGGCATGGCGGTTGAGGCGAAGTATGCGGCTCGGGTTGGGCTGGCAAGCCAGAGCACGGTTGAGGCGATTGAGTCCACATTATCGGCGTTGGGGCTGCCCATCCACATCCCTGATGGAATGTCGCGCGAAAAAATTATCCAAGCCATGCGAGTGGATAAAAAGAAGAATGCGAAGTCGATCCGTTTTGCGTTGCCTATTGAAATTGGCAAAGTGGAGTTGGTGGATGTGACGAATTTGGAAGAGGTTTTGTAGCGCGACATTTATGTCGCGTGTGACAATGGCGACATAAATGTCGCCGTACGGAGGTGAGATGAAAATTTTGATCCTGCACGGACC
This sequence comes from Chloroflexota bacterium, assembly GCA_016191955.1. GTDB lineage: Bacteria > Chloroflexota > Anaerolineae > Anaerolineales > Villigracilaceae > Villigracilis. Next base: position 359 of record JACPVC010000143.1, on the reverse strand, counting down.
AAACTTAAACCTGCTTGGCACCCGCGAGCCTGAAGTCTACGGCTCGATGACGTTGAACGATATCAACGAAAAGATGATCGCGCTTGGAAAAGAACTCGGAGCGGAAGTGACCTGCTTGCAATCAAATCACGAAGGCGCATTGATCGACGCCTTGCACGACGCGCGGACTTGGGCAAGCGGCGTGGTCTTCAACCCGGGCGGGTATACGCACACATCTGTTGCGCTGCGCGATGCGATCTCGGCGATTCAAATTCCCGTCATCGAAGTGCATCTTTCGAATGTGTATGCGCGCGAGGAGTTTCGGCATACCTCTTTTATTTCGGCGGTATGCAAGGGCAAGGTGACCGGGTTTGGCTGGC